>CAYLWH010000105.1:0-13337 GCA_964387245.1 uncultured Mycobacterium sp. | reverse complement strand
CGACATCCTGGACGCGCCGACACCGGAGCTGTTGCGATGGTTACAGGAGCGTTAGCACAGAAACCGCGATAAGAACGCGGCCGAGAAGATTCCCCGGCGGCTCGATGGTGGACCCCGGGAATTCGGGCGCGGCTGATACCGCGACCGAGCATCACCGCGGTGGTTTGTCGCAACCCGACGAGATCACCGACGCGTTGCTGCGGACCCGACCTGCGCCTGGCGTTCCGGGTGCTCGGCAAGCCAGCGCTGTTCCACCCGCTTCACACGATGGTGTTCGAGCGTGATCAGCAGGGTGCCCGCCGTGACCAGGGCACCGGCAATCAGGCCAAGAATCAGGGAGACCTTGCTGTTGCCGTAGGCCGTCGCCGCCACGGTGCCTGCAATCAGGACAGTGCCCAGACCGATCAGCAGCAGTCCGGGCAGCCACAGCGTGTCGATGAACGACTCGCCGGCGTGCGGTTGTGTGGTACGTGCGTGATCGACCGGGTCGTGATACGCGCCTTTCATCGCATCTCCCTCCGTTGCAGAGATGACTCCACGGTACGCCCATTGTGAGGTGGAGCACAGTACGAGTGGTCGTGGAGGCCCGATGGAGTAGCCGTCTACGCATGTGCCGACCGGTGGTCAACGCAACGATCAGGGTGGCACGGCGAGTCATCAACGGATATACCACCATTCGCGCGTACCGTGAAGGCGCGAACATCGACAAGGGAGCCGAATGTGGACGCGATGACGATCCTGTTCATCACAGCCGCTGTCCCCGGAGTCGGCGCCGGGGTGTTCGTCCTGCAGTCCCGTTTGGAGCGCTGGGACTATCGCCGCCACGCCGAGGACTGATTCACCACATCACTCGTCCGCTTGACCGACCGTTCAGGGCAGGGCGCTGCCCTTGCGCCACTCGGCCCACGGCAGCGTCCAGTCGCCGTTCTGCCATAACCGCAGGGGTGCGCCGCCGGTGTTGCGAATCTCGACGACGTCGCCTGGTTGGGAGAAGTTGTAGAACCACTGGGCGTTCTCACCGCTGAGGTTCAGACAGCCATGGCTGACGTTGGTGTTTCCCTGCGCCCATCGGGTGGCATTGAGCTGATGCAGGTAGATGCCGTCGGTGCTGATGCGAGTAGCGAACGGGATCGTCTGGCGGTAACCCAGCCGCGAGTTGATCGGCAGACCGTAAGTGGAGGAATCCATGATCACCGGGTTGGCCTTGTCCATCACGGTGTAAACGCCCGGCGGGGTCCAGAAGGAGAAGGTGGTGCCGCCGACGGTCTCAGTGCCGCCTTTGCCCATCGAGGTTGGCATGGTGCGCACCAGCTGGCCGTTCTCGAAAACACTGACCTGCTTGGTCTTGTCGTCGGCGATCGACACGTGTGCATCACCGATCCTGAAGGTCGTCTTCTGGTCCGACTGGCCGTAGAGTCCGTTGCCCATCGGGACGCCGTAGATGTTGGCGTTGACGGTGACGGAAGTGCCGGGAGCCCAGTACTTTTCGGGACGCCAGTGGGCCCTCTGATTGTCCAACCAGTACCACGAGCCCTGCACGATCGGGTTGGTGGTGACTTTCAGGTTCCGCTCGGCATTTGCCCTGTCTGTGATCGGCTCGTCGAAGTGCGCGACGATCACCATGCCCACCCCGTAGGTGGCGCCGTCGGCCAGGAGGTTGCCGCCGGTGGTGTTGAAGTACACCTGCGTCTGGCTCTTCGGGGTCAGCGTGGTGAAGCTGGAGGTCTGGCGCGTCGGCATGCCTTCGGGGCCGCGTGCCGCGATCGTCATTGTGTAGGTGCGGCCGTAACCCAGCTCGACGGTGGGTTTCCAGGCCTTGTTGTCCGGCGTCATCACGCCCGTGATCGTCTTGCCCGAGTCGCTGACCATCGTGACACCGGTCAAAGTGCCGGTCCGCGCACTCACCAGGACGCTGGTCAGCGGGTCGACGTCATCGGAGCCCGGTGCGGGTTTGACCGAGAGGACAGGCGGTTCGGGCGGCGACGGCACCGGCGCGGGTTGCTGAATGCCGGCTGTCGCCACCGCGCAGTTGACGCAGTCATGGCCCGGCCGGCTGGTGACAACGAGACCGCCGAGCACAGCCAGCACCGCCATCACGGCAGCCAGCCACGCACCACGGGCACGACGATCCAGACTCAACAAGGCACTCCAATGTATTCGGCGAGGTCAGCCGGGGTATGCGATCGGCTTCCGATCGGATGTCCCTATCGTAGTCGGGCGGCGAGGACGACGGTGGCTACGGCAGGCGCGGGGTTGGTTGCGGGTTGGTTTCGGTCCGGGGTGTGCAGCAGGAAACCGGGTCGCGTACGAGTTTGGCCCACACGTCGCTGCCGGTCCCGTTACCCGCCCTCGCACATCGGGTGCTCGCCATCTACTGGCGCCAAGTCCGGCCGTTTGAGGGCCACGATCTCGTCCAACGTCGAACCGGCAGCAAGGCACGCATCACCGACGCGACGAAGGCGTTCCGCGAGGCCGTCGGGGCAATCGACAGTGGGCTGTCGCTGGAGGTGGCGATGCTGCGTGCGTCGAAGGCCTACGACGAGGCGATCGACACGATCGTCATCGCCCCCGCCAAGCAGCCGCTCCCACGGCTGCAGAAGTTGCCGGGCGCAGCGACGAGCGATCCGTTTCTGTACGACGACTCGTTCCTCGGCGAGAGTGCTGGCATGTGCCCGCTGCAACGGCGACAAGGGAGGCGCGTTGCCGGCTGTCGCGATTGTCGACAGTGTGCTCGGGCGCGACCGCGACACGCTGGAGCAGATCGCGTCGGCGCTGCAGTGGCCAACCCAGTATGACCGGGTGGTGGCGGTGGCCGACGGAATCTATCGGGGGCGGGCGGGCGTGCCGACTTGGTCAGGCTACAAACAGAGCGAGCGGTTGGACATCAGCCTTCCGCCATGGTGGTTGCGGGCCGGTCAGGCCGCGGTACCGGCACGAATGTCCAGCACCGTGGGCCCGGTTGAACCATCAACGACCAACGGGTAACCGAGCGAGTGGAGCCATCGCGAATGCCGGGCGGCAACGTTCAGAGTCGAACTTCTTCTGGTATCTCAAAGATCCGGCCGGCAATTTCTGCTAGTACTACTCGGACATGGATTGCATCGTCGATGACAAGCGGTGGACGCCGGAGGACCTGGGAGGCGGGCGCTGCCTCTTTGCTCGGGGCCCATCACCGCCGCCGTCGTTCTTGGAACCCGATGACCTGGCTGAACTGATGACCGACTCCTACGGCACCACCTGAACGAACTCACCGAGAAACCAGGGCCGATTTATGGCTGCCACCATTGTCTTCACCAACGTCCGCGTCTTCGGCGGCGGGAGAGTGACTGCACCACGTACTTTGATCGTTCGCGATGGTCTCATCACCGACGACGTCGTACCCCCGGCGGACGCCGAGACGGTCGACGGAAACGGCGGGGCACTCCTACCGGGTTTGATCGACAGCCACGTGCACATCAACACCCGGTCCGACCTCGAAAAGTGCGTCCGAGCCGGTGTGACGACCGTGCTCGACATGGGCACCAGGGACCTGGCGGCGCTGGACTCACTGCGCGACCAGGCCGGCCTGCCCACGGTGCTGCGGGCCGGTATGCCGGCCAGCGCCCCGGGCGGGACCCACACCAGGAAGATGGGCTTCGCCGGTTCGAGTGCGGTGACCAGCGAGGCGGACGCCGCGCGATTCGTCGCCGATCGCGCGACGGAGGGTGTCGACTACATCAAAATCATCGTGGAGGACCCGCGAATGCCCGGCACCGCGGCGCTGCCGGCCCCGGTCGTCGCCGCCATCGTCGCCGCCGCCCACACCAGGGGGCTGCGGGTCGTCGCGCATGCGGTCACCTCGGCCGCGCTGCTGCTCGCCGACGGCGCCGGCGTGGACGTGATCACCCATGCCCCGCTCAATCGCGACCTCAGCACTGACGAAGCGGTCGCCGTCGCCGCCCGGGGCGGCGTACTGATACCCACCCTCACGATGATGCGGGGAGTCAGCGAGGCCGTCGGCCGCAAGCTGATGTTCCGCCTGTTGCGCCGACTGAGGGTAGCCCCACCGGTGGAGTACGCACACGCTCGTGGCTCCGTCGCCGCCGCCCGCAAAGCCGGGGTGACGATCGTGGCCGGCACCGATGCCAACAACGAGGCCGGCGTCCCGTTCAGTCCCCGACATGGCAGCTCCTTGGCCGATGAATTGGAACTGCTGGTCGACGCCGGTCTTACCCCGGCCGCGGCGATTCGGTCCGCCACCGCGTTGCCGGCCGAGGCTTTCGGACTCGACGATCGTGGCGCCATCGCCGCCGGGCTGCGCGCCGACCTGATGCTGGTCGACGGCGAGCCGACCGTCGACGTCGCAGCGATCCGCAACGTCCGTGGCGTCTGGATCGCCGGCGCAAGAGTCCGGGTTAGCGCCTGACCGCACCGATCGATGAGCTCCGCACCCGCCCCACGAGTCGGCCGGCCTGATTGCTGATGCCGTTGACGATCGCCGTCGTGCCACTGGTGCACTTGCAGTCCGCGGCGACTTCCTGCCGCGCGAGCGGTTGACGATGCCTTCCGCGTGGGCCGGCCTGTCGATGGATCCCGGCGCGGGGATTACCCTGGACGCGGATCCCGCGTACATCAAGCTATCCCGATTTGGGCCCGCGCCTCACCGCGCCCTCAGTTCCAGGGCCACCAGAGACTTCTTCGGGCGTCCCGGTCGGCGTCCCCGTAACCGCCGAGGCCGTTGCGCTCCACGGCTATGCGCTCGGCGGCGCAAGACACGTCGGCAGATTCATCGGCCTCGTCATCGTCGGACACCGAGGCCCATTGTGGATGCGCGCGACCGTGCAGTTCGGCCGCCTTGCGGGCCGCCCGCACCCCGGCCGAGATGCTGTGCCACATGCGCTCCTCGCCGAGCCGTTCGATGAAGTCGGCGCGCGCCAGGGTCTGCCTGGGCTGATAGAAAACCCGCACCAGGTAGAGGTCGATGCCGCGGTCCTGGAGCCGTTGGAGCAGCAATTCGAGCGCGTCGATGCTGGTGATGTCGAGTTGGCTCGTCGCCTCCAGGTCCAGCAGCACTGCGCGGACATCGTCGCCGGCCTCCTGAATACAGGCCAGGACCCCGTCGCAGGCGTCGCTCGCGTTGGCCCAGAACAGCGGCGCATTCAGGCGGACTACCACGATGCCGTCGTAGGTGCGCCGCTCGGGATGGTTCCTGATCGAGCCCCAAGCAGCCTTCTCGTCCGGCACTCGGCCCATCACGTCGAGCTCGATGCGGCTGAAGCGGTACACCAGCCCCAGCAGCGCCTGCCCGATCGCAATCAACAACCCGTACAGCGGACCGAAAAGCAGCACGCCGATCATCGCAGCAATCGCGGAGATGAAGTCGTTGCGCCGGATCCCCTTGTACCGCTTCAGCGCAGCCGTATCCATCAGCCCCCACACCGCCTGGATCACAATGGCCGACAGCACAGCGCGGGGAAGAGGAGCCAGCAATTCGGCGATCAGCATAAGCACGAGCAGCACGATTACGGCTGTCGTCAGTCCGGTCACCTGGGTCTGCCCGCCAGAACGTCGGGAGGCCGCGGTCTTCGACAGTGAACCGGCGACCCCGAGCCCGCCCGAGATCCCTGCCGCAATGTTCGCTGCGCCCGATCCCACGAGCTCTTGGTTCGAGTCGATCGAGTAACCCTCCTTGACGGCGAACAGGCGGGCGGCGCTGAGCCCCTCGGCCAGTCCCACCATCGCCATGGCGAGGCCGCCGAACACGATCGGGGCAATGTCGTCGACCCCGATGCCGGGCAGTCCGATTGGCGGCAGACCCTTGGGAACCTCGCCCACCACGACGACCCCACGGTCGGAGAGGTCCGCGGCGGAGGAGATCACGATGGCCGCAATGAGCACCGCCAGCCCCCACGGCACCCGGGGCGCGAATCTGGCTCCCACGAAGAGCACCGCCAGTGCGCCTACACCGAGCAGGGTCGTCGACGTATCCAGTCGCGTGATGGAGCCCACGAGCTGGATCGACTGTTCGATGGAGTTACCGCTCACGGGTGGCAATCCGAACAGTTTCGGTATCTCTCCGATGATTATCACCAGGACCAGGCCGAACACGAACCCGGTGACGATGGGCCTGGAAAGGAATTCGGCGGCCCATCCCAGGCGCAAGAGCCCCGCTGCCAGCAGTCCGAGTCCGGCCCCGATGGCCAGCGCAGCGGTGAGAGCCGCGGCGCGGTCGGGGTCGCCGGCCGCCATAGGCGCGACAATCGAGCCGGATACGACCGACACGGTGGAGACCGGGCCGACGATGAGGTGGGGCGACGATCCGAAAATCGCGTATGCGATGAGGGCCGCTGGGATCGCGTAGATACCCATGACGACCGGGACACCGGCGATGCCGGCGTAGCCCAGCGCCTGAGGCACGGCGAGAGCCGCGACGACGAGTCCGGCGAACAGGTCGCCGCCGAACCAACGCCGCCGATAGCGGGGTACCCAGGACACGATGGGCAGTCGGCTCCGGAGACCATCCGAAACGTTCACCGGGCGATCACCTCTCGTTCACCTAGGAGTCAACGGTAATGCCCTAGCTGGTAGGCGGCGGCAAGACAGACGGAACGGTTCCTGGAGTCGTACCATCGCCCCACGCCCGGAATCGTCAGAAGCAGCACCCGGCCCGGACTCCGTGAACCCGACTCGGCTCACAACGGAAGGCATGGACCTCGGTCAGAGCGTGGACCAGATGCACGTAAAGGGTTTCCGATTCGACCTCGCCTCGGCCATGGCTCGGGACGCCGCCGGCACTCCCATGGCCAACCCGCCGGTCCTCTGGCAGATCGAGAGCGACCCCGTGCGTGCCGGCACAAAGCTGATCGCAGAGGCCTGCTACGTCGCGGGTCTGTACCAGCGCGGGTCTGTACCAGCTCGGGTCGTTCACCGGCGACCGGTGGCGCGAATGGAACGGCAAGTTCCGGGACGATATCCGCCGGTTCGCACGTGGTGACCGCGGCACCGTGGCGCTGCTGCCCAACCGCCTCCTCGCCCGGCGCGACCCTGTTCGGCGGTTACAGTCCGTCACTCTTGGCGTTTGTTGAATCAAGCTGTGTTAGTACTACGAATCCGCAGGTCAAACGGTTGGCTGTGACCGGCTCGCGAACGCGGACCTGTCGGACCTGCAACGGTCAGCAGAAGGTGAGAGCAGTCGCGGGGATGATCTTCAGGTTGGCGTCCCTTCGCGCTGGCACGGTCACTGGCGAACCACCCACCGTGCTCGTCGACATTTTTCAGGTGCAAAATGGGGGCGTCGGGAGCACCGCTCTCCTCGCGGGTCGACAGCGTCATCACATGCGGCTCAACGGTGCCAACGTCCAGCAGTAGGCGGCTCTGACGGCCGGGGTGTCGACAGGGCCGCCCGCAACTCACAGAGCGGTAACCACCGACTTCGTCTCGAGGTAGTTGTCGAGCACCTGTGGACCCATCTCGCGACCCCAGCCCGACTCCTTGTAGCCGCCGAACGGCATCGCGGCATCGAACACGTGGTACGTGTTGATCCACACCGTGCCGGCGCGGAGCCGGGCGGCAGTCTTGTGCGCCTTCGAGATGTCGCGCGTGAACACACCGGCGGCCAGGCCGTAGTTCGTGTCGTTGGCGACCGGGACGATCTCGTCCGCAGAGTCGAACGGGATCGCGCACACCACCGGACCGAAGATCTCCTCGCGAACCACGCTCATGTCGTTCGACGTGTTGGCGAGGATCGTCGGCTGCACGAAATAACCGCGATCCGCGGCACGACCGCCGCCGACCACCACCTCGGCGCCGGCGTTCTGGCCCGCATCAAGGTAGCCCAGTACCTTCTGAAACTGCTCGTCGGAGATCAAGGGGCCCATGTCGGACTCGGGATCCGTGCCCGGACGGACCTTGATCCCCTCTGCGAAGTCGGCCACACCGGCGACCACGTCGTCGTACGCGTCCCTCTGGATGTACAGGCGTGAGCCCGCGTTACAGCACTGACCGTGGTTGAAGAAAATGGCGTTCGCCGCACCCGCGATCGCGCCGTCCAGATCCGCGTCGGCGTACACCACGTTCGGCGACTTGCCGCCGAGCTCCAGCGAGACCTTCTTCAGGTTGCCCGCCGCCGCTTGAACGATCAGCCTGCCGACCTCCGTCGACCCGGTGAAGGCGACCTTGTCGACGTCTTCATGCGCAGAGATCGCCGCGCCCGCGTCACCGAACCCCGTGACGATGTTCACCACGCCGTCCGGCAGCCCGGCCTCCTGCATCAGCTCGCCGAGCCGCAGCGCCGACAGCGGCGTCTGTTCGGCCGGCTTCAGCACCACGGTGCATCCGCAGGCCAACACTGGCCCGAGCTTCCAGGCCGCCATCAGCAGCGGGAAGTTCCACGGGATGATCTGACCGACCACGCCCACCGGCTCGCGCAGCGTGTACGCCAGGTACTCACCCGGCGCCGGCAGCGCGGAGATCGGTACGGTGTTGCCGTGGATCTTCGTCGGCCACCCCGCCATGTAGCGAAAAAGGTCGGCTGCCAGCTCGACGTCGGCGGCCCGCGCGATCGTGAACGGCTTGCCGTTGTCGAGCGACTCGAGCATCGCAAGCTCGTCGGCGTTCTCCATGATCAGCTCGGAGATCCGCCAGATCAGCCGGCCGCGGTCCGACGCGTTCATGCGCCGCCAGGCTGAGTCGTAGTCGAACGCCTTGCGCGCCGCCCGGACCGCCCGGTCGACGTCCTCCGCCTCACCATGCGCGACTTCGGCGAGCACCTCCTCGGTCGCAGGGTTAAGCGTCTCGAACGTGCGACCCGATGCCGCATCGACCCATTGACCGTCGATCAGGAGCTGATGGTTGGACTTGACGAAGGTCTCGGCCCGCTCGTCCACTGGGATAGCTAGCGACATTGCTGCTCTCCTTCCGACCGCAGCCCGTTGCCG
The DNA here is from genome assembly GCA_964387245.1 of uncultured Mycobacterium sp. Taxonomy (GTDB): domain Bacteria; phylum Actinomycetota; class Actinomycetes; order Mycobacteriales; family Mycobacteriaceae; genus Mycobacterium. Next base: position 4,422 of record CAYLWH010000105.1, on the reverse strand, counting down.
CGGCAACTACTTTGGACGGTAGTCACATTCCTGACTACCGTGCAAGGACGCCGGCGCGCCTTAGCTACATCGACCTGAAAAAGTCGCGGGTGCTGAGCGGTTGCGCCGGATCGTCCTCAATTTGGGGCATAAAGGTGACGTGGGTGCTGTCGATCACGCGGCGAAGGCACTGATCTTGCTGAGGTTGTGGGTCAAGACGCCGTGCCCGGTGCAGTTCCGGGTTTCGGAGTCGACGCGGGACCTGTTGGAGCGGATCGCTGCAGCTCGGGCGGGCAGTGTGTCGAAGTTGTCGCGGCAGGTGCTGGACGAGTTCGTGGAAGCTCACCGCTCCGAAGTGGTGCAGCCGTCAGGCCCCGCGTAAAAGGGGCCTGACCAGCGTGGCAGGTACAGGATTCGAACCTGTGTAGGCGTTAGCCGACGGATTTACAGTCCGCTCCCATTGGCCGCTCGGGCAACCTGCCTGGGGTGCTATTCGCGCCAGGGAACGACCCCTGGTTTGGTGCGACTAGCAGGGTACAACGAGGATGTACCCAACACGAAAACGACCATCACCGAGCAGAGGGGACGGATCCAATGGCGGATTCATCGTTCGACGTCGTGAGCAAGGTCGACCGCCAAGAGGTTGACAACGCCCTGAACCAGGCGGCCAAGGAACTCGCCACCCGGTTCGACTTCCGCGGCACCGACACCACCATCGCCTGGAAGGGCGAGGAATCCATCGAACTGGTCAGCTCCACCGAGGAGCGCCTCAAGGCCGCCGTGGACGTGTTCAAGGAGAAGCTGGTCCGCCGCGACATCTCGATGAAGGCCTTCGACGCCGGTGAACCGCAGGCCAGCGGCAAGACCTACAAGGTCACCGGCACCCTCAAACAGGGCATCAGCTCCGAGAACGCCAAGAAGATCAACAAGATCATCCGCGACGAGGGCCCCAAGGGCGTCAAGACCCAGACGCAGGGCGACGAGATCCGGGTCAGCTCCAAGAAGCGCGACGACCTGCAGGTCGTGATCGCGCTGCTGAAGGGCTCCGACCTCGACGTGGCACTGCAGTTCGTCAACTACCGGTAGCCCGCCGCGAAACGCCACCGCCTATCGTGGGAGTGACTAGGACCACACCCCGACGAAGCCGAGGCGCCTGTGACTGCAACCGTCCCCGGAACCACCGGGAGCCAGACCGCCGCCGACTATGTCGACGTCGTGATCGTCGGGGCCGGTATTTCCGGCATCGGCGCGGCCCACCGGATCCACGAACGCAACCCGCAACTGAGTTACCTCGTCCTGGAGCGCCGCGGTCAGATCGGCGGCACCTGGGACCTGTTCCGCTATCCGGGCGTGCGCAGTGACAGCAGCATCTTCACCCTGAGCTTCCCCTGGGAGCCGTGGACCCGGGAGGAGGGGGTGGCGGACGGCGCGGACATCCGCGAATACCTGATCGCCACCGCGCGCAAGCACGGTATCGACACGCACATCCGGTTCGGCAGCCATGTGCGCTCGGCGGACTGGGACTCGACCACCGACACCTGGACGGTGCAGGTCGAACAGGACGGTATGACGAAGACGTACCGCAGCAGGTTCGTGTTCTTCGGCAGCGGCTACTACTCCTACGACGAGGGCTATACGCCTGACTTCCCCGGCATGGACAGCTTCACCGGAACACTGGTGCATCCGCAGTTCTGGCCGGAGGACCTGGACTACACCGGCAAGAAGGTGGTGGTGATCGGCAGCGGCGCCACCGCGGTCACGCTGGTGCCGGGACTGGCCCGCCTCGCCGGCAAGGTGACCATGCTGCAGCGATCCCCCAGCTATGTAGCGATGGGCGCGCGTATCCAGCCGTCGACCGAGTTGGTCCGCAAAGTGCTGCCCCGCAAGCAGTCTCACTCATTCGCACGCTGGCGTAATGCACTGCACGAGGGCTGGGTCTGGTTCCTGTCTCGCAAGTTTCCGCCAGTGGCGCGGGCGATGATGCGCCGAGCGGCGGTCAACAACCTGCCCGAGGGCTATCCCGTCGGCGTGCACTTCAAGCCGAGCTACAACCCATGGGACCAGCGGATCTGCCTGGACGCCGACGGGGACCTGTTCGCGGCGATCAGCGCCGGCCGAGCCGAGGTGGTCACCGACCGCATCGACCACTTCGACGCCACGGGCATCGCCCTGCAGTCCGGTGAGCACCTTGACGCCGACATCATCGTCACCGCCACCGGCCTGCAACTTCAGGCGCTCGGCGGTGCATCGATCAGCCTCGACGGCGAGGAGATCAAACCGCAGGACCGCTTCGTCTACAAGGCGCACATGCTCGAGGACGTGCCGAACCTGGCGTGGTGCGTCGGGTACACCAATGCCTCCTGGACACTGCGCGCCGACATGACCGCACAGCAGGTGGCGAAGCTATTGCACTACATGGACTCCCGGGGCTACACGCACGCCTACCCGCACCGCACCGACGGGCCGATGACCGAGAAACCGTCTTGGGACATCGCAGCGGGCTACGTGCTGCGCAATCCGCACGCCCTGCCCAAATCGGGCACCCGGCGGCCGTGGAACGTGCGGCAGAACTTCTTCGCCGACGCCATAGACCACCGTTTCGACCGGATCGACGAGGCGATGATCTTCGGTCGGGCGGCTGACCGGGCGGCGGTCACGATATAGGGCCAGGGTCTGATTTGGCGGAAGCCGGTACCGAGGCGCGACGACCCGGCCGGTCGGGCCGAGGTTCCCGAACCGACGACAGCGGAGCACCTCGCGGCAATACGCTGTCGCCATGACACCTGCGCTTCGTCAACCAAAGGTCGTTGTTCTCGGTGGCGGCTCCTGGGGCACCACCGTCGCTGCCATCACCGCCCGCCGCGGTCCGACACTGCAGTGGGTGCGTTCGGCTGACACGGCTGAGGACATCAACACCCACCACCGCAACACCGAGTACCTCGGTGCGGACGTCGCGCTGCCGGACTCACTGCGGGCCACGACTGACTTCTCCGAGGCCGCGAACTGTGCGGACGTGATCGTGATGGGTGTGCCGTCGCACGGGTTCCGCAGTGTCCTGACCGAGCTGGCCAAGGAGGTTCGGCCGTGGGTCCCGGTGGTGTCGCTGGTGAAGGGCCTCGAACAGGGCACCAACATGCGGATGAGCCAGATCGTCGAGGAGGTACTGCCCGGTCACCCGGCGGGCATCCTGGCCGGGCCGAACATCGCCAAGGAGGTCGCCGAGGGGTACGCGGCCGCGGCGGTCTTGGCGATGCCAGACCAGAGCCTGGCCGCTGATCTGGCAAAGCTGTTCCGCACCAAGCTTTTTCGTACCTACAACACCAACGATGTGGTCGGCGTCGAGATGGCCGGAGCGCTGAAGAACGTCTACGCGATCGCGGTGGGCATGGGGTATTCGCTGGGCATCGGAGAGAACACCCGCGCGATGGTGATGACACGCGCGGTCCGCGAAATGTCCAAGCTCGGCGAGGCGATGGGCGGGCACCGGGACACCTTCGCCGGCCTGGCGGGCATGGGTGATCTGGTAGTCACCTGCACGAGTCAGCGCAGTCGCAACCGCCACGTCGGCGAACAGTTGGGCGCGGGCAAGCCGATCGCCGAGATCATCGCCTCGATGAACCAGGTCGCCGAGGGAGTCAAAGCGTCCAGCGTGATCATGGAGTTCGCCGACAAGTACGGATTGAACATGCCGATCGCCCGCGAGGTCGACGCCGTGATCAACCACGGCTCCAGCGTCGAGCAGGCCTACCGCGGTTTGGCCGCCGACAAACCCGGGCACGAAGTGTTCGGCACGGGCTTCTGAGTTGCCCCGCCGGCGGCGCGAAGTCAGTTGATGAACGGGTTGGTCCCCTCGGGCCGATCCAACAGCGGATTCACCGCACCGAAGGTGAACGTTCCGGCCGGGCTGATCACGAACCCGGTCTGGTCGTAGGTGTTGGTGCAGACGACCCCGCCGTCGGCGACCACACCACAGCTGACGGTACCCATTCCCAGACGGCTGCCCGCCGCAAGCTGCTTGGGCGGGGTGTCGAACTGGTACAACGGCCGGTCCGCGATGGAGAAGCCTGGCTCCCCGGCCGCCCCGCCGGTCACCGCGTTGGCTCCGGCGGGTGCCCCCGGCATGGTGCCGCTGCAACCGTAGCCGCGACTGACCCTGCTCATCACGCAGGTCACCCCTACGGGTGCGCTGAAGGCGTATATCCCGTCGGTGGTGGTGAAGTCCACCGGTGAAACGGGTGCGAGCGCAAGAACGTTGGGTGGCGGCGGTGGAACCGGGCCAGGTGTGGGGTCGGCCAGCGCCGAACCCGGCGCACCGAACACAGCCGCCGCGGCGGCGGCACCGATCAGTATCCTGCTCAGCACATTGCTCACAGTAGGTGTTCGTTCTCGTCCGCGCAGTTCGTTACGGTGCGCGGCAAAGCATCGGGCCCCGCGAGGGGCTTA
>CAYLWH010000104.1:0-13851 GCA_964387245.1 uncultured Mycobacterium sp. | reverse complement strand
GCAGCCCGGTGATGTCCGGCGCGACAGGGATGTCGCGGACCTTGTACGGCAGACCACCACCGGTGGTGAACTTGATGCGCCCATCGGTCCACACCGCCCAACCCAGACCTGAAGTGAGCAGGTCACCGTGGCTGTCGGAGAACACACCGCGGTCATCGAGGCGCCATACGGTGTTGACCTTGCGCTCACGGGAGCCGGCCTCGTCGGTGCTCGACGCCACCGGGGTGGCCGTTGCGTCCAGCACGGTCCGGCGGTTGAACTCGGCCCCGTCGAACAGTTTTGCGGTGGCGACCAGTTCGTTGTCGATCACCACCCGTCGCGCGTCCGGATTCGACACCAGCTCGGTCAGTTCGGCGAACTCGGCGTCCAGCTTCTCGGCTTCGGTCTGAAGCTCGATCACATCGAGCCGGGTCAACCGGCGCAGCTGCAGCGCCAGGACGTAATCGGCCTGCTCGGCGTCGATCCCGAATCGCTCCTGCAACCCCCGGCGGGCCTCATCGACGGTGTCGGACCCGCGGATCACCGCCACCGCGGCGTCGATGTCCACGTGGATGGTCAACAGGCCGGCCACCAGATGACGGCGCGCGGTGACCTTCTCCAGCCGGTATTCGCTGCGACGCACCACCACCGAGTCGCGCAGGGACAGGAACGCGGTGATCAGTTCACGCACCGACCACCAGCGTGGCACCCGGTTCTCATCGAGGGCGACCAGGCTGGCGGCGAACGTCGACTCCAGCGGTGTGAGGGCGAGCAACTGCTCACGGATGCTCTCGGCGTTGTGGCCGCGTTTGGCGGTGACCACGATCCGCAGCCCGTTGCGGCGGTCGGTCAGATCGGACATGTCGGCGACACCGGGTAGTTCTCCGGACTCGACGAGGGCTCGGATCCTTTCCTGCACAGTGGAACTGGCGACACCGGGCGGCAGCTCGGTGACGATGACGCTCTTTCCGTCGACCGACACCGTGCCTCGCACCGTGAACGCTCCCCGGCCGGTGGTGATGTAGTCCCGCAGCCCGGCGGTGCCGACCACCGATGCCCCGCATCCCCAGTCGGGGCCGGGGATGAGTTCGGTCAGCGCATCGTCGGACAGGTCGGGCTCGGCCAGCAGTGCCCGGCAGGCCGCCATGACCTGGCGGGGATTGTGTGCCGGCACTTTGGTGGCCCAGCCTTCGGCGATGCCCACAGCGCCGTTGCAGAGCAGAACCGGCCACCGCGCCGGCAACATCAGCGGTTCGGTCCATTCGCCGTCGAACGTCGAGACCATCGGCACCGCGTGGTCGTCGAGCTCAGCGGTCAGCGCGGCACCGGGTGCGGACAGCCGCATCTCGGTGTAGCGGTCGGCAGCGGGGATGTCACCCTGGATTCGTGGGAATGCGCCTTGTCCGTCAATGACTTTCACGCGCTGGAACTCGGCGGCCATCAGTGCTGCGGTCCCGTACATCGACGCGCCGCCGTGCGGGTGCAGGTTGCCGGTGACGGCCGAGCAGATCTTCGAGGACTTCTGTGGTTTGTTCCCGGGCAGCAGTTTTGAGTCGTGCATCTGGTAGAGCAGACGTCGCTGGCCGGGCTTGAGCCCGTCGAACGCCGACGGGATGGCGCGGTCGCTGACGCTGTAGAGCGCGAACGTCAACTGGTAGCGATTCCAGTAGTCATCGGCGCTCTGGTCGAGGACCAGATCAGGGTTCTGCTCAGGAACATCCAGGGTGGCGGTCACAAATACTACTTCCTAGCTCAGGTCGAGAGCAGTGGTGTCGACGCGGGAAGCGATGTCGGCCATCCACGCACGCCGCCCCTCGGGCGGCCCGCCGAACAGAGTGTGATGCAGGTTCTTTCCGCCGTCATCGGGGTGTACCCGAATCACCGTGCGTCGCTGCGGATCCAGCACGGTGTGCCAGAAGTCGTCGGCGTCCATCTCGCCGAGACCCTTGTTCCGCTGCACCTCCACTTTGCGTTTGGACGTGGCGCGCAGTTGGGCCACGGCGGCGTCGCGCTCGGATTCGTCCTGGCAGTAGATCCGTTGTGTGCCGTCCTTGACCACGAACAGCGGTGGCAATGTCACATAGACCATCCCGGCTTCCACGAGCGGGCGGTAGAAGTCCAGGAACATCGAGATCAGGCTGGAGTTGATGTTGCCGCCGTCGGGGTCGGCGTCGGAGGCGAACAGGATTCGGTCGTAGCGGCATCGTTCGGGGTCGCAGTGGTCACGCACCCCGCAGCCCAGGATGCGTTCCATCGAGTCGAACTCGTCTTTGACTCGCGCCTTGCCCACCGTGAACCCGTAGACGTTGGGCGGCTTGCCTTTCAGCGGGAAGGCCGCCTGGAACGTGGCGTCGCGTGCCGCTTTGATCGTGCCCAGCGCCGAATCGCCCTCACACAGGAACAACTCCGCACCCGACCCCCGTCCGCTCTCCCGGCTGGGCAGCAGCTTCGGAGGCAACGACAGATTCGTCCCGAGCCCCTTGGCTTTCGATGCCGCACGAGACCGGGCCTTGGCGCCTTCAGCGCTGCGCCGCGCTCGGGCGGCCTCCAGCGCCAGTTTCGTCCACAGCGAGACGGTGTCGCCGTTGGCGGGGTTGGCCGCCCAGATGGTGACGCTGCGCGCCACGTCCGGGCTCATCGCCACGTTCAGCGACCGCGACGACACCGCGGTCTTGGCCTGGGAGTCCCATGCCACATCGGGAGCGCGGGTGTCCACGGCCAGTGCCGTTACCGCGGCGAAATCCTGTGCCTCCGGGCCGTCCTCGCCCTTGGCCAGACCAAGGTCGCGGATCCGGGAAGCGCGGTCGGCCAGAGCTTCGGACAGCCCCTTCACCGCCGCGGTCAGATGCGATCCGCCGTTGGGGGTGCGCACGGTGTTACAGAACGCGGCCACCGTCGCCGGTTCGGCCGGACCGGCGGTCAACGACCAGCGGAACGGGGTCGGGCCACGGCCGGTGGTGTACTCACCGCGGCCCTCCACGGCGGCGCGCACGCCGGGCGGGGTGGTGCCGGCGGCGGTGCACATAAGATCCAGCAGGGCATCGGTGCCCCATGGGCCGCTGAACGGTTCGATCAACGCGGCCGGAACATCCTCGCCGGGCCAGCCGTCGTCGACGACGAGCAGCTGCACCCCAGGCGACATCCGCGCGGCGGCGTGCGCCCGCAGCAGCACCTCACCGATATCCACCCTGGAGTCCGGCACCACGGCCGAGTCGAACAGGATGCGCACCGTAGTGCCGTGCGCGTCCGGCGTGCGATTGCCGCAGCCGCGCAGTTTCTGGCTGTCGGCGCGGGTGAACGGGGCGTTTGGGTCGAAGTCGGTGCCGTCGAACACACCGGGGTAGCCGCCGCCGAAACTCTGCCGGTAGGTCTTTCCGGCCCGGCGCACCGTGACGTCGGTTCGCGCGGAGATGAACACCGCTGCCGCCGCACCGATTCCGTTCAGCCCGGCTCCGGTGCTCGCAGCGTCGGCGTGCGCGGAGAACTTGCCGCCGGCCCGCGCGGTACCCAGTGTTTTGACGATGCCGTTCTTCCCGGTGACCGAGTCGGAGTCGACAGGCAGGCCGCGACCGTCGTCGGCGACGCTGACCGATCCGTCGACGTGCAAGGTGATCGTCACGGTGGACCCACCGTGGCTGGCATCGGCGACCTCTTCGATCGCGTTGTCCACCAGCTCGCGCAGCGCCGTGTTGAGCACGTCGAGGCCCAGGTTCACCGCCGGCCGCAGCCGAGTGTGCTGGACATCGTCGAGCTCGGTGATGTCTGCGGCGCTGTAACTCACTGCTGGTCCTTTCCCCGCCACGGCCGATGCCGCGGCAATCGGCCCCGTCGGAGTGTCACTTTGCGCGGTGAGCTCGCGCCAGCCGTGCAGCCACCCCGGTTGTAGGGGCGACCCACGCATTCTGCCTTGAGCCGCCGACACCAGGCCCCACCGCCGCGGCCCGAACCGGTCCCGAATTGCGGTCCCATGCTCGGGACAGCGTTTCAGTTCGTCACCACGTCTTGACGTGCCGACACCAATTCCGAACTACCGCGCTGACGTCGTCGATCATCGGTGAAACAAACCGATGGCGAATGCGATTGTCTGCGTGAGGTTTACCCATCGCAGGTGCACTGATCACCTGCTCCTGAGCGACACCGGGCGCGATGGACGCGCTTCGAGCGTGCACGTGGGGACGAACTCTGCCCGGCGGAATGGCGAGGCGCCCTGTTGGAGAAGATCCGAGCGGCGCTCATTCAATCGGGTGAATGCCCAGAATCAGTGCAAGGGCGCGTTCGACTTGGCGCATGGTGTCAGGCGCCAGGATTCCCAGCCGTTCCAGTAGACGGGTTCGGGCGACGGCACGGACGCCGCGGCAGATGGCGACGCCTTCGGATTGCACGCCTTTGGCGGGTGAGATCCGGGGCCGCAAAGGAGAGCCGGCGCGAGAACTGGACACCGGCACCACGACCACGAGTTCGTCGTCGACACCGGCAAGAATCTCGTCGACGGACACCACAACGGCGGGACGATGTCTGCCCGGCTCGCCAGCACGGGCAGCGCCGAGAGCCACCAGCCACAGCTCGCCGCGCCGCGGATCATCCAAGGCCAAGGCCGTCGCCGATAGTGTCATCCCAGTCGCGATCCTCATCTCGCCCGGTGTGCGCGGCGGCGTCAGCGCGGGTGGCATCGCGTTCGGCTCGCAGCATCGCCTCGCGCTCGGTACGCAAGGCGAGTTCCGTCAGGAGAGCGGCAATCGAAACACCTCGTTCGCGCGCTTGGGCGGCTAGTCGGTCACGGGTCTCAACGGGAACCCTGATCGTCGTCGTTGGGGTAGACATAATTCGTAGCCATGCTCGTGCTACTAGCCGTGCCATTGGATTACGCGCCATGGCGGAGCGGCTACGAGGACATTCGGATCCGCCTCGGTAGGTGCAATCGAGGACACATCGACGTTCGGGGCGATCCGGAACCGCCCCGTTTCGGTTGCAGCGTCCATGGGCATGCTGATGCCACCCTGGGTCCCATCGTTGCGGGCAGGAGACCCGGCGTCGTCGAGGAGATGGTCATGATCGCTCGGATGTGGCGAGGCTGGGTTCGGACCGAGCAGGCGAACGCCTACGTCGCCTACATCACCGACACAGGTTTGCGTGAGTATGCGGCGACGCCGGGCAACCTCGGCTGCCAGATGTGGACGAGAGACCTTGGCGATGGCCGCACCGAAGTCCTGACGGTCAGTTGGTGGGAGTCACGGGCTGCCATCATCGGGTTCGCGGGAGCCGACATCGAGGCCGCCGTGTTCTACCCCGAGGATGACGACTACCTGATCGATCGCGAGAACACGGTCTCGCATTTCGAGGTTGCGGCCGCCCGGGCCGGTTGATGTCGCCGCCGGTACGGCCGGCCGGCCGGGTCGTATATCAGCCGGTACGTCGGCACCGCCCACAGTCTCGTCATCCGGCCGAGCCGCTCGGCTCGGTGCGATTCCGGCCATCCCACCACTGAACTTTGTCAGCAGGCCATTGCCGGTGTCAGTGGCCGGTGAGAGTCTGACAAGACCCAGGAATCACCACTCGGGAGGAGCATTGCCATGGCCTCGGCCAACCCCTACCTCAACTTCAGCGGCACCTGCGCGGAGGCATTCGACTTCTACAAGTCGGTCTTCGGCGGTGAGTTCAGCAACGTCACCCGATTCTCGGACATGCCCGCCGACCCGTCCGCGCCGGCCGACCCCGAGATTGCCGACCAGATCATGCACATCTCGCTACCCTTCGGCGACTCCATGATCATGGGCTCCGACGTCCCGCCCGCCATGGGCGCAGTGACACTCGGCAACAACAACTACGTGTGTGTCACCCCCGATAGCGTCGGGGAGGGCGAGCGGGTCTTTGCGGGACTCAGCGAGGGCGGCGAGGTCGAGATGTCCTACGCGAAGCAGATGTGGGGCGACTACTTCGGCAGCTGCACGGACAAGTACGGCGTCAGGTGGATGGTCGACGTCGGTGACCCGGCGGATCAGCCGGCATGCTGATCCGGGCTCGGTTAAGACCCTCCGCCAGGATCAGTCTTCGAGTTGCGCTCGGATGCGCCCGGTTTGAGCCGGGCCGCCGCCTCTGGTTCCAACCCTTGTTCCGCGGTGACCGGCGGCAGGCCGCGTTCGCGCCGCCATGCGGAAAAGGCTCCCGTCATGGCCAGCAACCAGGCGGTCCCAATGAGTGCGGCTCCGATGACATCGGAGAGGTAGTGAGCGCCGAGCGCGATCCGGCTGAACCCGATCAGCACGACCATCGTCACCGCGAAGGCGAACACCCAGGGCCGGTAACGCCGCACGATCACCGGAAGGAACACCAACAGCAGGACACCGTAGCCGACAATCGCGGCTTGCGTGTGCCCGCTGGGAAACGACTTGCCGGGTTCGACAACGAGCGCGTCGGGCAGTTCCGGCCGGGTGCGGTCGATCGCGGTCTTGATCGCAAGGTTGAGCAGCGAGCTGCCGATCGCTGTCACGGCGACGAACGCGGCGAGCCGGTTGAGCCGGCGACTCACCAGCCAGAAGAACACCGGAGTCAGGACCAGCCACCATACGAGGGCTGACCCGGTGTCGCTGACGACACGCATTGCCGCGACGAACGTCGGGTGCCTGACTGCATACTCGTGCAGGTCTTCGGCGACGTCGCGGTCGAGCAGCTCGAGCGGGCTGAACGCGGTCTCGACCAGTGCGGTCAACAGTGCGAACGGGACGGCGGCAACAAATATCGCGGCGAACCCCAGCGCCGCGCGCTCTCCGAACCGGGGTGCGCCCCGTATTCGCCGGCCCGAGGCGGTCATCGGGCGAGAACCGGCGCAGGGTCGTCAGGCGCGGCGCGCTGACGTGTCGCGGCCACGATCGTCACCACGCACAGCCAGATGCCACCGAGGGCCACACCGCCCAGCATGTCGGTCAGAGCCGGCCCAACTGGGTGCGCAGTTCGGGCCGGCCACCGCCGATCTTCTTCTTGGCGTGGGCCACCACCGCGAGTTTCACAGGTCCAGGTATGCCCACCCTGCGACATGGCTACACCGATTTCAGCCGCGGCTCCCTGATGGCCGAATGGTTCAGGGCTTCGAGCCTGCGCGGCGCTCCAGGGCTTCGATGACGGTTGAGCAGACGTCGATCTCGTAGAGCGTTTCGACGCTGCGCATCCCGCCCGGGCTCTCCGCGTTGATCTCCACCACCTTGTCGCCGATCACATCGATGCCGACGAAGAACATGCCGTCGGCAATGAGCTTTGTGCTCATCGCTTCGATGATGCCGCGTTCCAGGTCACCGATCTCGAGAGGGGCCGAGCGTGCGCCCACGCTGAGGTTGGCCCGCGGGTCGTTGCCCGTGGGCACTCGCCGGAAGGCGGCCGGCTTCCCGTCGCGCGCGAGGATCTGCCCCTCGAGCAGGAAGATCCGGGCATCGCCGTCCTCACCGCCGTCGACGAACTCCTGAACGATGGCGTAGCCGTCCTGTAGCACCGCCTCCGTGATCTGCGCAAGGTTCGCTTCGCCCTCGTCCTCGACGATGAATACATTCCGACCTTTGGCCCCGTATAGAGGTTTGACGGCGCATTGGCCGACCTCGGCGACGAAACGCTCGATCGCTTCCGGGTCGCGCGTCACGAGCGACCGCGGTCGAATCTTCTCGGGGAACTCCTCCAGATAGAGCTTGCTCGTTGCGCGTATGAGGGACAACGGGTCGTTCACCACCGTTACGCCTCGCGCCTTGAGCATCTGACCGAAGACCACACCCAGTGGAGCCGCCCACGGCCGCTTCTGCAGATCGTCGATCGATTCGTTTCGCAGAAACAAGGCATCGAGGTCGTCCATGACGATCCGTTCGGCGTCGCGCTCCTGGACGCGCTGCATGAAGCTTTCCAGCGTGTCGTCCTTCTCGAACTCTGCGGCGCGAGCATGGGCCGAGAGCCGCCCATCGCCTTCCCCGTGCTCGACGTCTCCCACCCCGACGTACCAAACCTCATGCCCGCCCCGGCCCGCGGCCATCGCCAGGTGGGTAGTCGTGTACTCGGCGTCCTCCGTAGCGACGTCGTTGACGAAGAATGCAAGTCTCATGCCGACACATCTCCTTCGTACAGGTGCGTGACCGACACGCCCGCGCGCAGCTTGTCCAGGCGTTCCTGAGCGCCGGGCACGTCCAGCCACCGGGGACGGACCCGAGGCGCCTCGAGCACCTCACGGTCGAGCAGGTCCTGGACCAACGGGATGTGGTCCAACGAGAACTTGCCGACGAAGAGAACATCGAGGCCGTTGCCCTCTGCGAGAGCTTCGAGGATGCGCGTGATCCCACGGAGATAGATCACGTCCTTCACCCAACCGCCTCCCACGACGACGCGGATGGCGATGGACCAAGCGCTCCTCGTCGGTATCCGATGTTCTTCCCGTAACGATTCGAAAATCTCCAGGAATCCGGCGCCGTCGAGCATCTTGCCGATGGCCACAACCCTCGCCGCGAGCACGCGGAGACGCCGCGGGTCCAATCCGCCGGTCAGGTACTCGGCGAGGACGGCAAGGCCCTCTTGGGTCTCGTCGTAGCCAGGCAGTCCGATCGTCAGCAGTGTCAGTGGTTGCCTGGCGCCGTTCTGGTAGGTGACGACATGGGTGCCAACCTCGTGATGCAGCAAGGGCTCCACGCGGTCCGCCGCGAAAACAGCGGCTTCGGGGACGAGCAGCCGGCCGAACGACACCATCAGTTCGGAGATGTCGTCGCGCACCTCGATGTGAGTCGGGAAGTCCCGGTACACCGCGCGGTATCGATCGAACTCCGCACGGGCCGCCTCCGCGAACGCGCCGGCGGTGACGCTCACCGTGCTGGGAGCTTGGGCTGGGATGGTTTCGAGTAGCTCCTCCGCGGCGGACGCGAGCGGCTCGGCGATCCCTCCGTAGAGTTGCAGCGACCCGAACACGAACCTTGAAGTGTCGCGATCCTCCAACGCTGTGATCTCTCTTGCTATCTCGTCTCGCTTCGCCCGGAACAGCGTGTGCAGCGCAGGGTCGGTGACGTTCTCGATCTCGAGATTGTAGAGGTCACGTCGCACCAAGTCCGGCTCGAACTCCAGCGGTCGCAGCCGCAGTGTTGGGACCGTGCCGAAGCCACTTCGTTCGAAGTCCGCCCATGCCTCTGCTGCATTGACCGGCGTGACGTTGAGCAACAGGTTCACGCCGCGCCCGATCTCGGTCAGGCGGGCATCGATGTCTAGAGCAGGCCCAAGCTGCTCGCGCGGGGATGACACCTGACGGAGATACCCACTAGCCGGTACGAGCAACCTTCCGATAGGGCGAATAGCTCGTCCAGGTGTGATGCGACCGGCATGATAGCCGCATGCCAGAGGTGCGGGTGGGACCCCTGCTACGCCATGTCGGCCGGACCGACGCGACGATCTGGATCGAGACCGACGAGCCGTGCCGCGTCGAGGTATTGGGCAGGACGGCCGAGACGTTCGACGTCGAAGGCCATCACTTCGCGATCGTCTGCCTCGAGCAGCTCGATCCCAGCGTCGAGCACCCGTACGAGGTGCACCTCGACGGTGTCCGGGCGTGGCCCCCGGACAACTACGAATTCCCCGCACCGCGGATCCGGCCGATGCCCGACGACGGAACGTTGCGGCTGCTGTTCGGGTCATGCCGCGCGTCGGCTCCGCACCGTCCGCCGTACACCTATCAACGGTGGTGGAACCGCAAAGGTAAGGGCATTGACGTGCTGCGCGGCATCGGGATGCGGATGCTGCGCCAGCCATCGGCGCTGTGGCCCGACGCGATGATGATGATGGGCGACCAGCTCTACGCCGACCAGGTGTCCGACGCCATCAAAGAAATCGTCGCCAACCGCGAAATCCATGCCAACGGGCCGGTCGAGGTTCTTGAGGACTTCGAGGAGTACTGCCTCGGCTATTGGGATGCGTGGACGGAGCCGACCGTCCGCTGGATGCTCTCGACGGTCCCGACGGCGATGATCTTCGACGACCACGAGATCAACGACAAATGGAACACCTCCCAAGCCTGGCTCGACGAGAAGCGCCAAACCGACTGGTACCAGACCAGAATCATCGGCGGCCTGATGGCCTACTGGATATACCAGCATCTCGGCAACCTGTCGCCCGCCGAACTCGCCGAGAACAAGGTGTACTGCAAGATCAGTGAGAGTCGAAACGGCACCGAACTAGTCCGCGAACTGGCCAAGCGGGCCGAAAGCCAGGACGGGCATTCGCATTTCAGCTTCTCCCGTGACCTCGGGCCGGCACGGCTGCTGATGGTCGACTCGCGGACGAGCCGCCAGTTGCAGCCGGGCCGGCGACGGATCGTCAGCGTCGAGGAATGGGACTGGATCAAGTCGCAGGTTGACGGAAGCTACCACCATCTGCTGATCGCGAGTTCGCTGCCGTTCCTGCTGCCGTCCGGTGTGCACGACATCGAGGGCTGGTCGGAGGCGGTTTCCGACGGCGCGTGGGGGCAGCGGCTGAGCGGCCTCGGGGAGCGGGTGCGGATCGGTGCGAACCTCGACCACTGGGCCTGCTTTCAGCGAAGCTACCAGGAGTTCGAGGACCTGGTGATCGACGTGGCGACCGGCAAATGCGGCCCGCCACCCGACACGCTGCTGCTGTTCGGCGGCGACGTCCACCACTGCTGGATCGACGCGGTGACCCTGCCCGACGACGCCCCGGAGACCCGCACGAAAATCTGGCAGACGGTGTGCTCCGGTCTGCGCAAGGAACCCAATGCCGTCGAGCGGATCGCCCTGCACGCCGGGCATACGCGCCTCGTCGCGGCGCTCGGCCGGGTGCTGGCGAAGACGGCGCGGGTGGGAGAACCGCGGCTGCGCTGGCGACCCGTCACGTTGCCCCACTTCCGAAACCAGATCGGGACGCTCGACATCGCCGGCGGCGAAGTAGGTGTCCGGATTGAGCGCGTGCATGGCGGCTGGCGCAAGCCGCGGATGGAGACGGTGATCGAACATAAGCTGCTGTGACGTAGGGCTGTCAACCGGCTATCAGGCAGGCGGTTGGCATCCAACCCGGTGGCGAGGAACAGCTGGCGATCCGTTGCTCGTATCGGCCTGCGACGCCGACACGCGGCCGATCTCGCGCTAGCGTCGGATGTATGGCGCGTGAACGGTCAACACGCAAGCAGGTCAGTGCCTGGCGATTCTTCTATCTACCCCTGATCGTCGGACTGATCATCGGTGCGGCCCTGGCATCAGCGACTAATCAATGGTGGTGGGCCACCGTCGGCGCTGTGGTCGGTGCCGCGATCGGCGAAGCGGTACGCAGGTCGAAGTCAGGCCGTTCAGCCGACGCCGACAACCGGTGACTTTTTCAATCGCCAGGCTCAGGGGAATGGGCGACAGACATGTGTCACCTCCGAGCCCCTCACTGGCCAAGATCAGCGGGATCGCCGCCGGAGGAATCGACGCTCGTGGTGTGGGCGAGTATCGCTGCGCCAAGGGGTTCGATCACCGGCCTGCTGAGCGCATGCCCCATACCGGGGATCGTTACGAGTCGAGCGCTGCCGATGACGGCGGCGAGGTGGGTAGCGTGCGGCGGCGGGTTGATGGGGTCGGCTGGAGCCTCGATGACCAGCGTGGGCACTGTGACTCGGGGCAGCTCGGCGCCGCGGTCGAGGCTGCCCTGCTCGGCGCGCGCGTGCGCGGCCGGATTGTCATGCCGGCCGGCGTGCTCGATCAGCCGTTGTTCTAGCCGGCGGAACTCCTCGGCATCAAAGTCGATGGCCCCACCGTTGAGCACCCGCCAATGCTCCACGCGCCAATCGAGTTCGGCTTTCCGGTCTCGCGGTTCGTTCATGTGCCCCCACATCTCCAGTAGCGCCGGATCGGGACCGGGGAGCTCCACCGACGGGCCCGCTTCGCCCGCCGCGAGTCCCGCGCCCAACGCCGAGGTGCACAAGACAGTGGCTGACAACAGGCGATCAGGATGGTCGAGCAGCAGCAGCTGAACAAGTGCGCCGCCCATCGACATCCCCACGACATGCGCGTGCGCCACGTCGAGTGCATCGAGGACGGCAACGGCGTCCTCGGCGAGGTCGGCTATGGCATAAGGCTTTTCGTCGAATGCCCATGTCGAACGACCGGTGTCGCGGTGGTCGTACCGAATGACCCGATGCCGTCGACCCAGAATCTTGACCAGATCTTCGGGCCACGCCAGACCGGACGCGTTGGCCCCCATGACCAGCAACAGCGGTGACCCGTCCCGGCGACCACCGTCGTCAACCCACAGACCAACATCGTCGCCGACCCGGACGTGACGTTGCACCGTGAATTCCTCCTGTCCCATGGATTATCAGGTGACAGGCCGAGGTTCGTTGGGTCAGAAAGCTAGATCGGCCTGTCGGCCGCCGCTACCTCGGCCTGGACGTCGTGACCCGCGCCGCTGCCGTCGTCGAGCCCGAACCGGCACCCACCCCACCGGCCACCAACGGCCTGCCCGACTGGTACCCGCAGCATGACAAAACCTAACCACTCCAACCGAATTCGGTCCAGGGCGGACCTGCCAAACCTACCGCGACCAGCGCGCCGACACCGGTCACACCGGCTGGCACGACGAGCACGAAGTCCCGGCGCGATGGCCCGAGGACTTCTGCGGCCCCGACAGCGGATGGCAACCCACGACAGGGAGTGACACCAGCAACACCGGCGCCAACCAACCCTCCTAACCCCACCAAGACGAAGGATCAGCCGTTACACCACACCCGAGAACTTGACCCGCGCACGTACTTTCCACGATTTGGGCCCAGCCGATGTCGACGGCGGCTTCGTCAGCTGCGCCCCGCTGGTCGCCGCCTTCTTCGAGCGCACCTGACGGCGGTTGCCTACACATTCCGCGCACAGCCCTCGCACGATTAGGCTGTGTCACCGGCGGGTGCAGCGTTGATCCCGCTCGCTTGGTTCAGGATCTGCTCGGAGGAGACTTATGCGTCGGCGGCCGCCGAGATGGGCGATGACGAGAATGGCGATCGTCGGTGTGACGCTGCTGGTAAACGGTTGTGAGGCACAGGTCTGGGGCACGTCGCCGGCTGCGGAGAACACCCCGCAGGCGCCGGTCGTCGCCCCGCAGGCCTCGCTTCCTGCGGTCCCACAAGCCCCGCCCGCCCAGCCGATGGCGCCATTCGAGGGACTCGACGCCCGCGTCCGTCAAGCCACCGCCGATGCGGCCAGGTCTGGGGCCGACATCGAGACCGTCGTGCTGGACCGCGACACCGGCCAGATCGTCTCCAACGGGGCCAACACGCCCTTCCCGATCGCGTCCGTGGTGAAGCTGTTCATCGCCGACGACCTGCTGCTGCAGGAGTCGAAGGGCAAGACGCAACTATCCGCTGCCGACCGCAAGTCCCTCGACATCATGCTGCGCTCCTCCGACGACAGTGCGGCCCAGACCTTCTGGAACCGCAGTGGTCAAAACGCCATCATCACGCGCGTCGTGGCTCGGTACGGGTTAACGGGCACGACGGCACCGTACAACGGACACTGGGACGTCACGCTGAGCACCGCAAGCGATCTCGTCCGCTACTACGACATGCTGTTGGACGGCACCGGTGGGCTCCCACCCGAACAGGCCAATGTCATCTTCGGCAACCTCGCGCAATCCACACCGACAGGAATCGACGGGTACCCGCAGCGGTTCGGCATCCCCGAGGGGCTCTACGCCGAACAGGTTGCGGTCAAGCAGGGCTGGTTCTGCTGCTGGAACGGCGCCAACCAGTTGCACGTGTCCACCGGCGTGATCGGAACCAAACGCCGCTACGTGATGGCGATCAGCTCCCTAGACCCCACCGATGCCGCCGCCGCCCGCCAGACCCTCACTCAGGCCGTCAAGACGATGTTCCCGGGCGGCAGGCTCTAG
>CAYLWH010000103.1:0-13951 GCA_964387245.1 uncultured Mycobacterium sp. | reverse complement strand
GTGGTGCGCAAGATCGTCAAGCTTGCCCTGCCCTGGAGCTGATGCGCCGATCGCGTGGCGCGTTGACGTTGAAATCGGGTGCTCGACGCTGAAGTGTGGGCGGGAATTGGGGGAACCCCGCCCACACCTCAGTGTCGAGCACATGGTGGACCGTCGAGGGAAGTCTTGACCTCAACGGAGGGGTCGTGATCTGGTAAGCCTCACCTAAACTTGGGAGGGCTGATGATGCGAGCGGGTTGCACGGCGACGGCGGTTCTGGCGGCTGCGGCATACCTCGGTGGAGCCGCCCCGACCCCGCCGGTGCCCAGCGCCGATCAACTGACCGGACAGCTGCGCCAGGTACTCAACACCGGCGCCGGCGACGCCGAGCGGGCTGCCGCTCTGCAGGGCGGTCAGGCCGCCGTCCCTACGGCCAACAACATCGCCAACGCATTGAACCGATACGGCGGCATCGTCAACTGGACCGTGCAGAACCCGACGTTGAACGGCGACCGGCTCGATGCGCAACTCGCGGTTTCCATTCCGCTGTTCGGGACCAAGACGCACAACATCAACTGGGTGCCGGTGGAGGGCGCGTGGAAACTGAGTAATGCGTCGGCCTGTGTGATCGCCACCCAGGTGGCCGGCACGGAATGCACCGTCTGATTTCAACCTGTGCTGGATGAATCAACGCTGACAGAACGGGCACCAGAAGGTCACCCGCTCACCGCTGTGGCCGGTGGCGATGAGCGTGCCGCAGCGCCGGCAGGGCAGTCCGGCCCGGCCGTACACCCAGAGTTCACGGCCACGTCCGGTGTTGCCGGTGGTGGTGCGATGCCGTCGGAACCGGTTGGCCCACAACATCTGTTGCGCGCGGGTCACCACGCATAGGGGATCGGCAACGTCGCCGACGGAGCGGGCGGGTGACTGCCCGAACACGAAACACAGTTCGTTCGCGTAAACGTTGCCCAGACCGGCCATCACCGTTTGATCGAGAAGTGTCTCGACGAGCGGGCGGTCGGGATCGGCGGTCAGGTTGGCCGCCGCCCGCGCAGCCGACCAGTCCGCGCCCAGCAGATCCGGACCCAGGTGCGCGACCGAATCGAGATCGGTTGCGCGATCAATTATTTCAAGCAAACCGAGGTCGACACCGCTGGCCGTGCGGCCGTCGGCGGTCAGGATGATGCGGATCCTGTGGGCCGGTCCGCGAACCCGGCCGACCTGCCAGCTGCCGTCCATCATCAGGTGTGAGTGGATGCTGGCCGCACCGACCCGGATGAACAGGTGCTTGCCGCGGGTCACCACCTCGTCCACGCGCTCACCCGACAGGTCGACCGCCGCGAACTTGGGTACGCGCACATCGCACCGCGTCAGGGTTTTGTCCAACAACGCCTCGCGCAGCACAGCGGCGGTCGCGAAGACGGTATCGCCCTCCGGCATCCGGCGGTCCTCCTCAGCGCAGCCGCATACCGCGGGGGGTCCTGGCGAATCCGGCCTCGGCGAGTGCAGCCGCCGCGGCGGAGTCGCGCTGCTCCAGCACCGAGACCCCGTCGATCCGCTCCACCAGCAGCGAGTCCAGCCGCCGCCCGGTGACCAGGTCGGCCAGGGCCGTGGCTGCGGCCGAGTTGACATGGGCGTCGGTGGTGAAACTCAACAGCGTCCGCCCGCCTCGTTCCACGAACCACGCGAGTTCACCTTCGACGAGGACGACGAGCGCGCCCGCCTTGCGGCCCGGCCGGTGCGCGGCGTCGGAGTCACGTACCGGCCACGGCAGCGCGGCACCGTACGGATTGGCCGGATCGGCGGCGGCGAGCACCACGGCGGTGACCGGGGCGGGATCGACGGCCGCAACCCCGCCCGGCAGCCCGTCGGCGAACGTGCGCAACCGGTCCACCGAGGTGGCCGTGGAGAATTGTGCTCCGCCGAGCGATTCCACGAAGTACCCGCGTTGGCAACGGCCCGCCTCCTCGATTGCGGTCAACACCTTGTACAACATGGCGAAACCGCCGGGAACGTTTTCGGCGGCCACCGCGCCCCGGGTCAACACGCCGTAGCGGCCGAGCAGGAGATCGGCCTGGAAATGCGTGCGCAGCGTGGAATCCGGTTCGGCCGCGGGTAACGCTGACCAGCGGCCGGCCACGGTCGGATCGGCATTGCGTGTCTGTGCGTGCGCGACGCTGTAGCGGCTCAGTCTCGGTGCGCGACGGTGCCGGTGCGCCGGCGCGCCGGAGCGGCGGGTCCCCGACATCACGGCCCGCACCGGCGCGAAGGTGTCCCCGGTGGCCCGGCCCGACCAGATGAGTTGCCACAGAGCCTCTTTGAGCTCGCCCGGGCCGACGCCGTCGACATCGAGTTGCCGGAAGAAATAGGCCCCGCCATTGTCGAGGGCATCCAGAATCGCCCGGTGGGTGTCGGTCAGCTCCAGCTCGGCGGGTGGGGCAAGGGTCAGTGGCGCGGTGTCGGCGAGGTGGAATGCCACCCAACCGTCGGACGCCCCCGACGAGCCGCCCGCGATGGCGCCCATGCCCGACCAGATGACGTCGCCGGCGGCCAGCAGCTCATCGAGCATCGCCGGGGAGTAGTCGCGCACCCGTTGTCCGAACACCAGCGATTCCACAGCCGACGCCGGGACGGGCGCACCGGCGAGTTGGTCGATAACCGCAGCGAGGCCGTCCACACCGGAGGTCGCCGCCTTGCCGACCTGCTGCCACGCCGGCAGGAACCGGGCGTACGCGCTGGTGTCGACCGGTTCGACCTGCGCCCGCAGCGCGGCCAGCGAGCGGCGTCGCAGTATGCGCAGGACATCGTTGTCGCACCACTGCTCAGAACCAGCAAGGTCACTCGCGGTGTCGGTGAATTCACCGCGGGTGAGCCTGCGGTCGGCGACCAGTCGGGTCAGCACGTCGCCGGCAACGCGCAGACCCAGGCCGAAGCGGGCAGCAGCCTCGCCGGTGTTGAACGGACCGTGGGTCCGGGCGAACCGGCCGAGCAGCTCGGCGAGCGGGTCGGCGACCGCCTCGGTGAACGTCGCGGGCACACCGACCGGAACCGCCGCACCCACACCGTCGCGAAGCCGGCCGATGTCCTCGATCGCGACCCACCACGACCGGCCGGCGAACGAAACCAATAACACCCGCCGCGCCGCGCGCAAACCCTCGAGCCATGCGCCGACCTCGGCTGCGGTGCTGCGCTCGGCGATCTCGTCTTCGGTGAGCGGTCCGAGCAGGCGCAGCAGGTCGACGACGGCCTCGGCATCGCGCGCGGCCCGCTCGGGTGTGAGGTGCTGGAGCTGGCGTGCGGTGGCTGCCACCACCTCGCCGTCGAGCAGTTCGCGCAGTTCGACCCTGCCGAGCAGTTGGGCCAGCAGAGCGGTGTCCAGTGACAGCGCGGCGGCCCGCCGTTCGGCCAGCGGGCTGTCCCCTTCGTACATGAACGCCCCGACGTAGCCGAACAACAGAGCAGCCGCAAACGGGGAGGGGGTGGCCGTCTCGACCTCGGCCACCCGCACCCGGCGCCCGGCGATGCGGCCCATCAGGTCGGTCAGGGCCGGCACGTCGTAGACGTCCTGCAGGCACTCTCTGACCGCCTCGAGCACGATCGGGAAGTCCGGGTGCCGACGGGCGACGTCGAGCAGTTGGGCGGCCCGCTGGCGTTGATGCCACAGCGGCGAGCGTTTACCGGGGTGGCGCCGTGGGAGGAGAAGGGCGCGGGCCGCACATTCCCGGAACCTCGATGCGAACAGTGCCGAGCCGCCGACCTCGGCGGTGACCAGGGGTTCGACTTCGTCGGCGTCGAACACGAAAAGGTCTGCGCCCGGGGCGGTTGCAGTGTCACCCAAAGTGTCCGGCAGGCGGACGATGATGCCGTCATCGGAGGCCGTGGGCTTCTCGTCGATGCCGTAGCGCTCGTAGAGGCGTTTGCCGACCATCAGGGCCAGCGGTCCGTGCACGCGCAACCCGTAGGGGGAGTGCAGGATGACCCGCCAGTCGCCGAGTTCGTCGCGGAACCGCTCGACCAGCAGGGTGGTGTCCGAGGGCACGGTGCCGGTGGCGGTGCGCTGCTCGTCGAGCAGACGCCACAGGTTCTCCGCCGCGAACTCGTCGAAACCGATGGCGCGGCAGCGGTCGTCCAAGGCGTCCCGGGTCAGTGCCGCGGCCGCGCCGGTGAAGGAGCCGATTGCCGCACCGAGTTCGGCGGGGCGTCCCACGCCGTCACCCCGCCAGAACGGTAGCCTGGCCGGCTCGCCCGGGGCGGGGATGACCAGTACCCGGTCGTGAGTGATCTCGGTGATGCGCCAGCTGGTCGCGCCGAGCGAAATGACGTCGCCGGGCCGCGATTCGTAGACCATCTCCTCGTCGAGTTCGCCCACCCGGGAAGGGTTTTCGGTGCCGGCAGTCGACGCAAGGTAGACGGTGAACAGACCGCGGTCGGGGATCGTGCCGCCCGAGGTGACCGCCAGGCGCTGGGCGCCCGGCCGGCCGGTCAGCATCCCGGTGTCCCGGTCGTAGACCAGACGGGGCCGCAGTTCGGCGAAGTCAGTGGACGGGTACTTGCCGGACAGCAGGTCGAGCGTCGCCTCGAAGGCGGAGCGCGGAAGCGCGCTGAACGGCGCACTGCGCCGCACCGTGGCGAACCAGTCGTCGGCGTCGATCGGTTCCAGCGCACAGGCCGCCACGGTGTGCTGGGCCAGCACGTCGAGGGGGTTGGCCGGCACCAGCAGGGTCTCGATCTGGCTGTCCCGCATGCGCTGGACACTGACCGCGCAGCTGATCAGGTCCGCGCGGTGCTTGGGAAGCAGCACGCCCCGGGAGGTCTCACCGACCTGATGCCCGGCGCGGCCGATGCGTTGCAGCCCGCTGGCCACCGACGGCGGCGCCTCGACCTGGATGACCAGATCGACGGCGCCCATGTCGATACCCAGCTCCAGGCTGGAAGTGGCGACGACAGCCCGCAGCCGGCCCGACTTGAGCGCATCCTCCACGTCGGCGCGGGTCTGTTTGGACACCGAACCGTGATGGGCGCGCGCCAGCACCGGTTCGGCCCCGAAACTCTGCCCGCTACCCATGATGTGTGCGGGTGCGCCGCCGGCCACCCCGGAATTGTGGCCGCCCAACTCGGCACCGGCCCGCCCGGTGTGGATCTCGTTGATTCGAGCGGTAAGCCGCTCAGCGAGGCGGCGACTGTTGGCGAACACGATCGAACTGCGGTGCGCCTCGATCAGGTCGACGATGCGCTCTTCCACGTCTGGCCAGATGGAGTTGTTCTCGAGGTTGGCCATGTCCGGCACCGGAACCTGCACGGTGAGATCGAAGGTCTTGTCCGCCGGCGGCGCGACGATCGTCGTGGACCCGCCACCCGCGTGGTGGCCGGACAGGAAACGTGCCACCTCCTCGGGTGGGCGTACGGTGGCCGACAACCCGATGCGCTGTGCGGGTACGGCCAGCATCGCATCGAGACGTTCCAGCGAAAGCGCCAGGTGCGCACCGCGTTTGGTGCCGGCGACGGCATGCACCTCGTCGACGATGACGGTCTGGACCGCCGTCAGTGTCTCCCGGGCCGCCGAGGTCAGCATCAGGAACAACGACTCCGGGGTGGTGATGAGGATGTCGGGCGGCTTGGCGATGAGCTCGCGTCGGCGGTTGGGTGGGGTGTCGCCGGACCGCACCCCCACGGTGATGTCCGGTGGTGGCTGGCCCCGCCGCTGGGCGATCCGTGCGATCCCGGTCAACGGCGTGCGCAGGTTGCGCTCGACGTCGACGGCCAGCGCCTTGAGCGGCGAGATGTAGAGGACCCTGGTGGTCGACGCGGCGGACTCGCGCGGCCGTGCGGCCAACCGGTCGACGGTCCACAAGAACGCGGCCAGCGTCTTGCCCGATCCGGTCGGTGCGATGACCAGTGTGTCGTCACCGCGGGCGATGGCTTTCCAGGCCTGGGCCTGCGCCGGGGTGGGCGCGACGAAGGTGCCGGCGAACCACTCCCTTGTCAGGTCACTGAAGCGGGAGAGCGGATCGGCGGAGGGGGCCATCTCACCATGGTGCCAATACGGGCCGACAGTGCGCGCCCGTCGCCGCAAAAGGCTGTGACGGCGTTGTTGGCGTGGGATGATGAGCAAAGAGATTGGAGGGTCCTCATGCAGGTGATGCGAATCTTGGCACCGGTGTTCGGCGGGGCTCTGACAGCGGCCACCCTCGTCCTCGCGCCGGCGGCCGCGGCGGACTGCGTGACTTCGGCCGGGACCACGCTCTGCGGCCAGGGGACTGCCCGTGGGGCCAACACCGGCGAGGGGCCCGGATCGCGGTCGGGACCCTACGTCCCGTACCCGTGTACATACGACTGGTACTGCGATAACAACGGCTTCGGGATCACCATCGGCGGATGGTGACCGCCCGGCGCGGCCATCGATTGGAGTGAATGGAGTGGACATGTCGATGTTGATTCGATCGGTGGCTGCGGCGGCGGTGGTGGTCTGTGCGGTGCCGCTGGGTTCGGCCGCCACGGCGGTCGCCGATGATTCGCCGCCCAACTGCACCGCCGCCGATCTGGCCAGCGTCATGGCCGGAGTGTCGACGGCGACGGCGGAGTATCTGTTCACCCACCCGGACGTCAACACGTACCTCACCACTCTGAAGGATCATCCAAAAGAACAACGGCGTGAGCTGATTCAGTCGTATCTGGAGGCAAACCCTGCGGTCAAGGCCGATTTCCAGGGTATCCGCCAGCCATCGGTGGACTTCCACGACCGCTGCGGGGTGGATTAGGCGCCGACAAGGCGCAGCGCTGTTGGCGGATACCATGCCCCGGTGGTGACGGGCGGTTGGCAGCCGGAGGTTCCTGCTGCCAGCGTAGGCCGCCCCGACGCACCGGACGGTCTCGTCCAGCGTGCGGCCGTAGTGGCCAGACTCCGGAATACCCATCCGGGAGACCTCGTGGCGGTGTGCGCGCCGGCCGGTTACGGCAAGACGACCGCGGTGTTGCAGTGGGACGTGGCGGACGATCGGCGTTTCGCTTGGCTGCGCCTGGATCGTCTCGATGACGATCCGGCCCGCCTGCTGGTGCATACCGCGACGGCGTTGAGCCGTGAGATGCCGGTCCAGTCACGGTTGCTGAAGTACCTGGGCGGTCCGGGCCGTGATCCCCTTGCCCATTTGGTGCCGGCCCTCGTGCGGGCGCTGGACGACAGCGGACCCGTGGTGGTGGTGATAGACGACTGTCAGACGTTGTCGGCGCCGCAAGCCGTCGAGGCATTGGCGGCATTGATCGACAAGGCGCCGACGTCGACGACGTTCGCCCTGGTGGGACGTGGCATCCCGGTGGATCTCGGTCGGCGGAGGTTGGAGCGCCGCCTCGTGGAGGTGGGTACCGGTCATCTTGAACTGTCCGCCGACGAGGCCGCCGCGGCGTTCCGTGCCGTCGGTCGACCCCAGGACAGCGGGACCGTCACCGCGGTGCTGGAGAAATGCGAGGGTTGGGCTGCCGGTGTGTTGTTGGCGGCCCTGGCACTGCGCGACGGTGCGGACGCGGAGACGTTCACCGGGCGACATCGACTGGTCGCCGATTATCTTGTCGAAGAGGTCTTGAGCCACCTCGACACGCAGACAACCACGTTCCTGACGGAGTCCTCGATTCTCGATCGCGTGTGTGCCGCGCATCTTGACGCCGTGCTGTGCCGAAACGACTCCGCGCAGTATCTGAGCGCCATTACCGAGTCCGGCAACATGTTCCTGGTTTCCCTTGACGGCGAACGCATTTGGTACCGGTACCACAGGTTGTTCGGTGATGTCCTGCGTGCTCGCCTGCGCGAGCGGGATCCGGTTCGGTTCCGGCAGCTCGCTGCGTGCGCCGCAGATCTGCTGGAGGCCGAACGTGACATCGACGGCGCCATCTTGCAGGCGCTGGCAGCAGAGGATCGGGCCCGCGCCGCCCAGTTGGTTGGCCGTGAAGCCGTGCGTCTGGGCTTCGACGGGCGCGCCGGCGTGCTGGCGAGGCGTCTTGCCCTGCTCGACGAGCGAACCTTCAGCGAGTATCCGGACGCTGCGATGGCGCGCGCTTGGCACGCGGTCACCACGGGTGACGCCGAGTTGATCCAACGCTCCCTGGTGATGGCCAACCGTGCCGACTGCGGCCTGCCGCTGGCGGATGGCGCGCCATCCGTGAAGGTGGCCGCGGCGCTGGTCGGTTCGCTCGTCGGTGTCGGCGGAGTCCGCGAGGTGGTGCGGCACGCCGAGGTCGTGCGGTCGGCCGGCGACCATCTGGTCAATCCCTGGTGGGGCGCGGCGACGGTGATGATGGGCGCCGCCAAGTCGATGATGGGCGAGACGGTGGCGGCACGACGCCACCTGGAAGCGGCCCTGCCGGTGATCGGTGATCTGCCCGGCTTCCGGGCCGCGGCTCTGGCGCATCTGGCGCTTCTTGATCTCGCTGAGGGTGACGATGCGATGGCCGCGCAGCGCAGTTCTGCGGCGTGCGCGATCGCTGATGCCGCCGACCTGTACGACGTGGTGCCGATGGTGGTGGTGTACGCCGTCAACGCGACGATCGCGGCACGCACGGGGAACGTCGAACGCGCGCGTGTCTCGGTGGCGGTCACCGAGCGCCTGTTGAGCCGACTGGGTTACCTGGCTGCCCGCACGGCGCTGCTCGGACACGGGTTGTTGGCCTGGACGGCAGCCGTTCTCGGTGACACCGAACTGTTGCGCCGTCACATACAGGCCGGTGACCGGGCGCGGCGGCTCGAGCCTGATGCGGTGGCGCTGTGGCAGCGGCTGGACCGCGTACGAGCCCTGGCGACCACGCGTGACGACCGCCGACCGTTGACCGCCGCGGAACTGCGGCTGTTGCCGTACCTGTCAACGCATCTCTCGCTGCAGCGGATCGCCGAGGAACTGATGATCGGCCGGGAGACGGCCAAGAGCCAGGCGACGTCGATCTATCGCAAGCTCTCGGTGTCTTCCCGGGCGGCAGCGGTGGCGGAAGCCGTTCGCCTCGGACTGCTCAACGGTTGAATGTCTGGGGGCTACGCACGGTCCGGTGAAACAACCGTGCTATGCCGAAGTCGACTCTTCCCCCGGTTCGGGGGAATCATCCCGGCATGGTGACGAGGTTGTACCACATCTTGCGCAGGCTTTCATCGCCGCCGAACAGGGTGGTGAAGTGGGTGGAATCGATCAGCACGATGTCCCCGGCTCGATCGCCCGCCGGCGGCATCCAGATGACCTCGTTGAACTCGGTGTTGCCCGCCGCGGTGAACGGATGCGGCCGGTACGGATCGACGCGCTGGCGGCCCAGCACCCGCAGGGCGTCGCTTTCGGGTTCGGTCAGCTCATAGTGCGGCAGGTGCTGGTGAAAGTTCAGCGTGGGAACGTCGTGGAGCAGCCCGATCCCGTCCAGATCACGGAAAGCGGTCAGTGGCGCAATCGCTTTCGTACCGTCGACGACCGCCGGGCGCAGCCCCCACGTGTTGTGGACCGGAACATCCAGGGCCCGCATCAGTGATCGGGTGTATTCGCTGAAGCGCTGCTGGCGGGGGACCAGTCTGTCGCCGTGGTGTTCGTACTCCTGCTGGCGCTGTTCGTAGTCGTCGGTGAACCCGACGTCGTGGTGCGGGGCCAGCAGCAGACAGGTGCCTTCGCGGCGAAGCCAGGTCCGGATGGCTTCGATCTCGGCGACGGTGGCTTCCAATCCTGCCGCAAGGTGGTCCAGACCGAAGACCATCAACGTGTCGGTGTCGGCCAGGATCCGCTCGTCTACGGGCTGCCGGTAACCGGCCTGATCGACGCGCTGGAACACCGCCACGGGGTGTCCGGTCACCTCGCCGGCCAGTTCCTGGAAGCTCAGCGCTGAACGGTGGAACAACTCGAGGGTCCCGGCGATCCCCTGTAGGAAGTTCGCGGCTTCGAACTCCGGAGTCTCGTAAGCGGGCCAGATGACGTTGCGCACCTCGGTGAGAGTCGAGAAGCGGTTCTCCATTGCGGCCGGATCACGTTGGGCTTCCCAGGGATAACTCCAGCTCCAGTAGATGCTCACACGCCGTTTGCCGGTGTGCGGGCGGCTGATGTGCTGCTGGTTGTAGGTGCGGGCGCGCTGCGCTGCCATGGCGTCCGTCCTAACTGCCCAGCGAGGCGAGATAGCGCAGCGCGCTGATCCCGGGGAGGAAGAAGTACGCTCCACCGCGCAGTGTGGTGAACGCGGGAATTCCTTTGTGAACCTTGCGGATCGGGCGCTTCGGGACGGTGAAGTCCAACGTGCCATCCTGAGCTCCGCAGATCGGATCGTGCTCGTTGCCCAACTCGTGGAACGTTTTGTCGTTGATCCAGACGTTCTGCGCGAATTCGAACTGCCGCACCAGGTTGGCGCAGATGATGAACGCCGCGATACCACGGTCTACTCCGTCGTCCGGGGCGCCGTCGGGCAGCGCCGGACCGTATGTCGCGCCGCGCCGGATCATTCGCCGGCGGTTCATGTTGTGAGCGGTGTCGCGTGGGTTCAAGCGGCGGGCGTGTGCACCGAGCGGGCAGGCGTAGCCGTGTGGATCCATCTGCTTGTAGTCGAAGTCGTTGTTGCGCATCGGGTCTGCGCCCAGTTCGGGGTCGTCGGCGTGCGGTGCCAGGACCAGTGGCGCGCCACTTCGCCATCGGCCCATGAACTTCGCCGCCAGCAACTCCTGTTCCTCGGGTGTGCCGGCATTCTCCGAGAGGTACTCACGGAACAGGCCGACGTGTTCCTGGAGCCGGCGATAGGCCATGTAACTGCCGTTGTGAGACAGGATCTGCGGTGTCGGGAGGCCGACCGGGGGGCCGTCCTCATCGGGATACCCGAGGATGAACTCGCCCGGTTTGAGCGGTGCCCCGGAACCGGGCGTGGGTTCCTCGCCAGTACCTTCCATGACGGGTTGGGACAGACGATCGCGAAAGCCGAAGTGATCGTGCGCGTAGTTGAACGGTGGCGTGGCGTTGAGGTCGAGGTAGGACAGTGACCGCACCCCGTCGCACCGCGCCAGCAGTGCATCGTGTTCACCTATGCAGCGCCGGTATTCGGCGTCGTCACGTGCGAACAGGATGGCGATGGCGTGCAGGTCGTCGTCGGCCAGTCCGCCGATCCAGTGTTCGGGTGCATGCGTGCCGGTATCGCCGAGGATGCCCGCGCGCGCGGCCATACCTTCGCGAAAGGCTTCGGGGAAGCTGTGCAGCGACTCTTCGTCGACCCCGAGCGCCCGCAGCCCGGTCCAGGTGAAGGCCAACGTGATCCAGCGCTTCGAGCTGTCCATCGTGCGTTGCGCATCGGTTGCGGACTGCGTGCGGTCGATCAGTTCCGAGAGCCACGCGCGGCCACCCGACGGGGTGTCGAACGTCAGGAACTCGTAGCGCCCCGTCATGGCGGGCGTCCGGGTCAGCAGGATGTGTTGGATGTCATCGAGTTCGAGCATGGTCACCCGGTGTCACTGCATCTGATCAAGCATGTCCGAGAATGCGGCCTTGAGCTTGAGTGCCTTCTTGATCTCATCCGCCGTGACATACGGGTATTCGCCGTACTCGAGGAAGCTGGGGCATTGATGGTCGCGGACGAACTTCATGAAGGCGTCCGGGTTGGTCTTCCAATCCTCGGGGAAGCCCTCGAGATTGGTGAAGACCGTGGTGATCCCCGTCGCGCTGAACAGCCGTATCGCGTCCTCGGTGTACTTGTCGAAGTCGGTGTCGAATATCCCCTGATACTGGAAATGCAGACCGGAGCCGACGTCGAACAGCACCCATCGCAGGTAATGCAGCCGAAGTGGGGCCAGTGCCTCCGGGCTGCTCGCGATTGTCTCTTCGATCGTCTTTCCGTACGCGCGTACCGCCTCCTCGCGTCCCTCCTTCACCTTGGCGATGATCGAGAAGCCGTGGCAGGCCGGTGTCCGCGGGTAGACCGGGCCGAGGCGTCCGCGCTCCAGTTCGAAATACCCTTCCGGTGGAATGGCTTTCGCGGCCGGTTTTGACCAGACATTGTCTGCTGCGGGCATTTGTTTCGACCTTCCATTCGCGGGCTGCGAGTACCTGACCCTACCGAGCGAGCCGAAGAAATGTCCTCCCCCGTATCGGGGGATGAACCCGAGGGGTTTCCCCCGGAATGGGGGATGGTAAGGTGGGACGATCCGGCCCTACCATGTGCCGTCGGGGGTTCGACGCGCATGCGATGCCGTGTTCTGGCGCGATAGGGAGACTGTGATGAGGGTGGCGTATCTGCTTGCGGCGCCGGTTTTGGTGCTTGGAGTTGCCGGCGCCAACTGGGTCAGTGTGCCATCGGCCAGCGCCGACTGCGTGAGTTCCGGAGGAACGACGCTATGTTCCCAGGGTGATGCACGCGGGGCCGACACCGGCGACGGTCCCTCGTCCGGCGTCTATGCCCCGTACTCCTGCAATTACGACTGGTACTGCAGTGACGACAATTGGGGCTGGGGCTGGGACGTCGATATTGACGTGGACCCCGGGCGACCCGGCCGGCCCGGCATCGGGCGACGATGAGTGTTCCCAATGGGCTGGCATCGCTGAACGTGTGAATCTGAAACAACGTGTGAATGAGGAGTTCGAATGCCGTTCTTAGCCCGATTTGCCCTGGCCGGGGTAGCCGTGGGCGCAATGCTGCTGGCCGGAGTCGCGACCGCATCGGCCGACGACACGCCACCACCGCCCTTGCCGCCCAACTGCACGGCAGCCGATCTCACCGGTGTGATGACCGGGGTGGCGGCCGCTACGACGACCTACCTGTTCACACATCCGGATGTCAATGCGTTCTTCACCAGCCTCAAGGGCCGGCCGAAGGACGAGATCCGGACGGAGCTACAAGCCTACATGGACGCCAATCCGCAAGTGGGCGCGGAACTTCGGGCAATCCGGCAGCCTTCCGTCGACTTCCGCACCCGCTGCCAATAGCCGGCCGACGCGCCGGCCAGCCGCGGCCCCAGACGGGTTCGCCCGGTGTCAGCCGAACCGAACCCCTTGGGCCAGCGGCAATTCCGATGAAAAGTTGACGGTGTTGGTGGCCCGGCGCATGTAGGCCTTCCACGAGTCCGAGCCAGACTCGCGGCCGCCGCCGGTTTCCTTCTCACCGCCGAACGCGCCGCCGATCTCGGCGCCGGAGGTGCCGATGTTGACGTTGGCGATCCCGCAGTCGGACCCGTCGGCGGCCATGAACCGCTCCGCTTCGCGGATGTCGGTGGTGAAGATTGCCGACGAAAGACCCTGTGGTACCGCGTTGTTGAGCGCGATCGCCTCGTCAAACGTGTCATAGGTGAGCACGTAGAGGATCGGGGCGAACGTCTCGTTGTGCACGATCGCCGTCTGTTCGGGCATCCGCACGACGGCCGGTTCGACGTAGTACGACCCGTCGCCGAGATCCCGGCGCTCGCCCCCGTACACCTGACCGCCGTCGTCGCGGGCCTGTTGGAGCGCGCCCACCATGTCGCGGTAGGAGCGCTCGTGGATCAGCGGACCCACCAGGGTGCCGTCGGCGAACGGATCACCGACCGGCAGGCTGCGGTAGGCCGTGACGATCCGATCGACCAGGGTGTCGACGACCGTGTGGTGCGCGATGAGACGGCGCAGCGTCGTGCAGCGCTGTCCTGCG
The DNA here is from genome assembly GCA_964387245.1 of uncultured Mycobacterium sp. Lineage (GTDB taxonomy): Bacteria > Actinomycetota > Actinomycetes > Mycobacteriales > Mycobacteriaceae > Mycobacterium. The sequence continues at coordinate 373 of CAYLWH010000103.1, read as the reverse complement.
GTGCCCGCAGCGGAGAACACGATCCCGCGGACGGCGAGATCGAGGTCGGCCGACGGCGTGACGATCGCGGCGTTGTTGCCGCCCAACTCCAGCAGTGCGCGGCCGAACCGCTGCGCGATCCGTGGGCCGACCTCGCGGCCCATCCGCACCGAGCCGGTGGCCGAGACCAGCGCCACCCGCGGATCGTCGACCAGTACCTCGCCGGCATCGCGCCCGCCCAGCACCAACCGGCACACGTCTCGCGGCGCGCCGACATCGGTGGCGGCTCGTTCAAGCAGGGCCTGGCACGCGATCGCGGTCAGCGGGGTCAGGTCCGAGGGCTTCCACACGACGGTGTCGCCGCACACCAGTGCCACCGCGGCGTTCCACGCCC
>CAYLWH010000102.1:0-14034 GCA_964387245.1 uncultured Mycobacterium sp. | reverse complement strand
AATCAAGATCAAGAAAAATTGATCTTGAATCTACCTACAAATTTGTCGCACACCCTCGATCCTCAGTGTGTGCGCCACTTGTCGGCTCGGTCCTATATACAGTTCCGTTCAGTTCAGAACGATGACTTGAGGGGGCTCCGCCGTGATCACCGGTGAGTTGAAGAGCAAGGTCGACCGCGTCTGGGACGCATTCTGGTCCGGCGGCATCTCCAACCCACTGGAGGTCATTGAGCAGATCACCTACTTGCTGTTCATTCGACGCCTCGATGACCTAGAGACTCTGGAGGAGCGCAAAGCTCGACTCGGGGCAGCCGGTGAGCTCCGTTTCGGTTCAGACCAACAAGACCTCCGGTGGTCGCGCTTCAAGAATGAGGAGCCGGCCGTCATGTTTGCGACGGTCGGGGAGAAAGTGTTCCCGTTCCTGCGGACCCTTGGCGGCGACGGCTCAACCTATGGCGAGCACATGAAAGATGCCCGGTTCACCATCCCGACGCCGCAACTGCTCTCAAGGGTGGTTGATCTGCTCGACGAGATTCCGATGAACGACCGCGACACCAACGGCGATCTCTACGAGTACCTGTTGTCCAAGATCGCGAGCGCCGGCGTCAACGGTCAATTCCGCACGCCTCGCCACATCATCAAGCTGATGGTCGAAATGATGGCGCCACAACCAACAGACGAGATCTGCGACCCCGCTTCCGGCACCGCGGGCTTTCTCGTGGCGGCGTCCGAGTACATCCGCGAACAGCATCCTGGCGTGCTGACCGATGCCGTACAGCGAAAACACTTTCACTCCAGCATGTTCCACGGCTATGACTTCGACAACACCATGCTGCGGATTGCCAGCATGAATATGCTCATGCACGGCATCGAATCGCCGGACATCCGCTACCGGGACTCACTGTCCGAGGGCGCTTCCGAGGACGCGGAAAGGTACACGCTGATCCTCGCGAATCCACCCTTCGCGGGGTCGCTCGACCACGAGTCGACGTCGAAGGACTTGCAGCGGGTGGTCAAAACTAAGAAGACCGAACTGTTGTTCGTGGCGCTGTTCCTCAAGCTGTTAAAGCCGGGCGGTCGAGCTGCTGTGATCGTCCCCGACGGAGTTTTGTTCGGGTCATCGATGGCGCACAAGGATCTTCGGCGAATGCTGGTCGAGGACCAGAAGCTTGACGGAGTCGTGAAGCTACCGCCCGGCGTGTTCAAACCATACGCGGGCGTATCGACGGCGATCTTGCTGTTCACAAAGACCAACTCCAGCGGTACCGACCACGTGTGGTTTTACGACGTCGCCGCCGACGGGTTCTCGCTCGATGACAAGCGGAACCCGGTCGAAGCCAATGATCTTCCAGACGCGTTGTCTCGCTGGCGCGAGCGAACCGGCGCTGAGCTTGAGCGGGCACGCACCGACCACTCCTTCTGCGTATCGAAGGACGATATCGTTGCGCAGGGGTACGACCTGTCGCTGAACCGGTTCAAGGAAGTCGTTCACGACGATCTCGAGCCCCGGCCGCCGCTGGAGATCATCGCCGAGATCGAAAAGCTCGAAGGTGAAATCACTTCGGGGCTTGCGGACTTGAAGGCCATGCTGTCGTGAAGTCGGTGGTATTAGGTGACGTGGTTGCGGTGCGCTCGTCACTGGTTGACCCGAGAGAGGACAAGTACTCAGTACTTCCGCATATTGCGCCAGACACGATTGAGCGTGGCACGGGCCGGTTGTTCCCCTACAAGACAATCGGGGAGTCCGGCGTCCAGAGTGGGAAGTATCGGTTCGAGGCGGGCGACGTCCTCTACTCGAAGATCCGCCCGAACCTGAACAAGGTGGCGCTTGTCAACTTCGAGGGACTTTGTAGCGCGGATATGTATGCGTTACAAGTTGATTCAATGAAAACTAGCGCCGCGTTCCTTCAGCATCTCTTGCGAAGTCCTCTATTCGTTAATTATGCGACAAACCTGTCGAGTCGGGCAAACATACCCAAGCTGAATCGTGTCCAACTTCTGCGATTCCCGTTCGACCTTCCGCCGCTCGGTGAGCAGCGACGTATCGCCGAAATTCTTGATCGTGCAGATGCCTTACGAGAAATGCGTAATGAAGTGGTAGCACAGTTCGAGAACCTAGCCGAAGCCGTTTTCAACTCGGCGTTTGGCACCAAACTTCGCAATCCAACGACGACGCTCGGCGAGGTCGCTGATATCGCCTCTGGTATCACGAAGGGCCGCAAGACTGCCGAGCCGACAAGATTGACCCCGTATCTGGCAGTTGCGAATGTTCAGGCGGGACATCTCAATCTCGGACACGTGAAAGAAATTGAGGCTACAGACCGGGAGATTGAACGGTATGCCCTCGCCGCGGGCGACATCGTACTTACCGAAGGTGGGGATCCCGATAAGCTCGGCCGTGGCACCGTATGGCGGGAGGAACTGCCTCTTTGCCTCCACCAGAATCACATCTTCCGAGTGCGTATGCGGGACGATCAGCTGCGTCCAGACTATCTGTCAGCATACTTGGCGAGTAAACTTGCCAAGAGCTATTTCTTGCGGTCCGCGAAACAGACCACAGGCATCGCTTCCATCAACATGTCCCAGCTTCGGGGCACGCCGATATACGTTCCATCGCAGAGCGAGCAGGAACGGTACAGCACCGGTATTACTGAAATTCGTTCGCTGCAACGAACGGCAGTGTCTGAAGCAGCCTCTCTGGATGAACTCTTCGCCTCCCTCCAATCACGCGCGTTCGCCAGTCAGCTGTAGGTAGTTAGCGTGTCGAACTTCGCCTTCTTGCAAGCCGTCGCCTGGCCGGAGATGCATGCCGACTGTGCACGCGCGGAGAGCTACGCCATCAGCGATCCACGCTCAGCGTGTTTCTATAGCCGACGCACTGTTGAGATTCTGGTCGACTATCTGTACGACGTTCTGGCGCTGCACACTCCGTACAAGAATGATCTGGCCGCCAAGATCAACGACGCGCCTTTCAAATCGAAGGTTGGCGTCGGGATCGCGACCAAGCTGAATCTGATTCGCAAGCTCGGCAACACCGCTGTCCACGATGGGCCGCCGATCCCACCGCGGGCCGCGTTAGACGTGCTGCGCGAACTACACCACGTGATGCTGTGGGCGGCCTTCCGGTATTCGACCAACCCGCAAGCTGTTCCGATGAAGGCCCCGTTCGATCCGATTATCGCGGCCAAAGCGGCGCCGCTGTCTCGGCAAGAAGTGGCCCAGCTGGCGGCGAAGTTTGCCGCCCAGGACGAAGCCCATGCCAAGGCGCTTGCGGAGAAGGACGAGCTGGCCGCGCAGAAAGACGCCGAGATCGCGGCCTTGCGCGAAGCGGTTAAACAGGTCCAAGCCACCAATCAGCAGACCGACGACCGGGACTACAACGAGGCCGACACCCGAGATCGGTTCATCGACGTCATGCTCGCCGAAGCAGGCTGGCCCCTGACTGACACCAAGGACCGCGAGTACCCGGTCACCGGCATGTCCAATTACGACGGCAAGGGGTTCGTCGACTACGTCTTGTGGGGTGCAGACGGTCTCCCGTTGGGGATCGTGGAGGCCAAACGGACGACCAAAAGCCCGCAGGTCGGCCAGCAGCAGGCCAAGCTGTACGCGGACTGCCTGGAGAAGATGACAGGGCGTCGGCCGGTCATGTTCTACACCAACGGTTTCGAGCACTGGATCTGGGATGACACCGGCGGCTACCCTCCGCGGGAGATCCAGGGTTTCTACACCCGGGACGAGCTGGAGCTCCTAATCCAGCGCCGCGACACCCGCAAGCCGTTGACAGACATGCCGATCGACTCGGCCATCGTAGAACGGCACTATCAACACCGTGCGATCCGCGCGATCGACGACGCGTTCACCGCCAAGGAACGCGAAGCCCTACTAGTGATGGCCACCGGATCGGGGAAGACCCGCACGGTCATCGCGCTGGTGAAGCAGCTGATGGAAGCCAACTGGGTCAAACGGGTCCTCTTCCTCGCAGACCGCACCGCCCTGGTCACGCAAGCCGCCAACGCGTTCAAGGCGCATCTGCCCGACGCGACCACCGTGAACCTAGTTACCGAGAAAATCACCGACGGCCGAGTGTACGTCTGCACCTACCCGACGATGATTAACCTCATCAACGACACCGACTCCGGCACCAGGAAATTCGGACCCGGCTACTTCGACCTCGTCGTCATCGACGAAGCCCACCGCTCCGTCTATCAGAAATACCGCGCCATATTCGACTGGTACGACTCACTGCTCGTCGGCCTGACCGCCACCCCCAAAGACGAAGTCGACCACAACACGTACCGACTGTTCCACCTCGAAGACGGCGTACCCACCGACGCCTACAGCCTCGACGACGCCGTCAAGGAAGGCTTCCTGGTTCCTGCTATAGGGATCTCCGTCGGCACCAAGTTCCTACGCCAAGGTATCCGGTACGCCGATCTCTCCGAAGAGGAGAAGGACGACTGGGACGCCCTGGACTGGGGTGACGAGGATCCACCTGACGAGGTGAGCTCTGAGGAGATCAACCGGTTCCTATTCAACGAGGACACCGTCGATAAGGTGCTCGCCGAACTGATGAGCAAGGGCCACCGCGTCGCCGAGGGTGACCGGCTCGGCAAGACCATCATCTTCGCCAAGAACCAGGCGCACGCCGAATTCATTGCGCGACGCTTCGACATCCAATACCCGCAATACGCCGGAACATTCGCCCGCGTCATCACCCACAGCACTGCCTATGCCCAGTCGCTAATCGATGACTTCTCGGTCACCGACAAGGCCCCCCACATCGCCATATCGGTCGACATGCTCGACACCGGCATCGATGTTCCCGATGTTGTTAACCTTGTCTTCTTCAAGCTCGTCCGGTCCAAGACGAAGTTCTGGCAGATGATCGGCCGCGGCACCCGCCTACGTCCCGACCTCTTCGGACCCGGCAAGGACAAGCAGAACTTCTACGTCTTCGACTTCTGCGGCAACCTCGAGTTCTTCAGCCAGGACCTGCCCGGATCCGAAGGCTCGTTCCAGAAGTCATTGAACCAGCGGCTGTTCGAAACGCGCCTCGGGCTGATCACCGCCATCGACCACGCCTGGCCGCCCTCGGAGCCAGAACCCGATGAGGGGCAAGGCACCGAGACCGAACGAGGATTGCGGGTCGATGTCGCGTGGTCGCTGCATCGGGCCGTCACTGGAATGAACCTGGACAACTTCCTGGTGCGACCACACCGCAGGCTGGTCGAGCAATACTCGCAATGGCCAGCCTGGACATCGCTGACGCCCGATATCGCCGGCGATGTCGCCGAACACCTCGCCGGGCTGCCATCAGCCCACAAGGACGACGACGAGGACGCCAAGCGCTTCGACATGCTCGTCCTGCGGCGTCAACTGGCCCAACTCGAAGGCGACGCTGTTGCGGCCGAACGACTACGCGAACAGATCCAGAACATCGCGACTGCCCTGCTGAGCCAGACAGCGATCCCGTCGGTGAAGGCACAAGAGGTGCTTCTCGAAGAGGTCGGCGGGGATGAGTGGTGGGTCGACGCCACTCTGCCGATGCTCGAATCCGTGCGGCGCAAGTTACGCGGTCTGCTCCGGTTCCTGGACAAGGTGAAACGGAATCAGGTCTACACCGACTTCGCCGACGAACTCAGCGAAGCGACCCTCGTTGATCTCCCAGGGATCACGCCCGGCACCAACTGGGAACGCTTCCAAGCCAAGGCCCGCGCCTACCTCAGACAGCACCAGGATCACCTTGCGCTGCAACGGCTCCGCCGCAACAAGCCCTTGACCCCGGATGACCTCGCTTCGTTGGAGCAGATGCTCATCGAGAGCGGCACAGGCGAGCAAGCCGACATCGAACTGGCCAAAGAGCAGTCGCATGGCCTGGGGTTGTTCGTGCGGTCGCTGATCGGCCTGGACCGCGAGGCAGCCGCCGAAGCCTTCGGCGCATACCTGGACGGCACGCGATTCAATGCGGACCAGATCCGCTTCGTGAACCTCATCGTCACCGAACTGACCGCCAACGGTTTCATGGAACCCGTGCGGCTCTACGAATCGCCGTACATCGACCACGCACCGACAGGGCCGGACGATGTGTTCGGAGAGGCCGATGTTGACACGATTGTTTCGATTCTGAATATGGTGCGGGACAACGCCGTGCCCGACGACGGAGCTGCATGAATTCCGACCGGCCGGCTGACGCCGACATCGCCCACGGGGACCAAGGTCATGAGGTCGTAGACGAGAGTGCTGATGTCTGACCAAAGCGTGTACTTCAACGAAGTGGCTCATATGCAGCTTCGCGCACCACGCGTTGTCCTCGTCGTACCGGTGACCGACGACTGGCACCGATTAGCAATGTATGGGCTTCACCTAGTCACTACATCTTGGGCTGGTGCCGGGTTCGTTGTTGTGCCGGCAGAGCGGGGTGTCGTACACCCTGCGATTCTTGCTTCTCTTCGGGAGTACGACCCCGACTGTGTCCTTGCGCCTCCAGCTGAAGCGCTTCCCGCCGAGCTGGCGGACGGTGTGAGGCGCGCACAGGAAGCAATTTCGGCGGTCTGCTCCAACTATCGATCACCTCTGCTGAACCCGCTGGAAGTCGCGAATCCGCAGTTCTCCGCGCTCTGGAACATTTGGTTCTCAACCGCGGGCCACCCGAGCTCCGGTGATCCTGTGGCCGTCTCAGCTGTCAGTGACGTTCACGACGGCGAGACCTCGATCGGTGCCAATCCAGCTCTTAAAGGCGCCCTCGGCGTAGCAGCAGCATGTCGCTGGGGGTTGAGTGAAACGCCGAACGACGACATTGCAGACGTCGAAGACTCCATCAAGAAAGCAGCAGTGCGGCGGCTCTCGTCACACGAATACAAAGCCGTGGGTCTTCCAGGCATCAGCACAGCAGCCACTTTCGAAGGTAGGTATGAGACCTACCTGGCGCGGACGCTTGTCGGTTTGGATGGAGCCCAATCGTACGGTCCACAGCGGTCCGACGCGCTGGTCGTTATTGGCGACGAACCGTCGGATTTCGCTCTGGCTATGGTTTGGGACCGCACCTACCGATATGGAATCTGGGTCCCCGAAGAGTGGTGGGCAGACACCGAGCTCCGTCCCCACGCCATAGCGGGAGTCGACGATCTGGTGCGGCACGCATCGACGCAACTCAAACGAGTTCTGTTTACATCCACCAGTCTCGATGAAAGTGAAATCACAGCCCGTGCACAACAATGGCGCGACCGTACGAGCCTGATCCTCGAGAAAAACCTTGATGAAAAGTGGACGGTGGTGAGTGCCAACGCCCTAGTGCCTTCGCGATACTGGAAGGTCCACTACGTCTTGAAGGACAACATCCCTCACGAATGGTCGACTGCTGTCGCGACAGACGCGGGCACCGCAGATTTCGCAACGCTGCCGCCCCTGCCGCGAATTGGGGTGCCGGGTCTTGAGTTGCTTGAGCAGTCAGCCTGTTGGCAGGTCGACGTCGCCCTCCGCAGTCACGAACTTCCAATCTCGATTGCTGTGCCCGAAGCGTCGTTGCTGGTCGAGCCAACGGAGGCCCGAGCCACTCGCGTTCGTGCGGGGAGAGCGGGGATCTCATACCAAGCGCATCGAACAGACTTCATTCCATCTGGAGCCTCTCTCTCACAATCGCTCGCTCGTCCACTGCTCAGCTTCCCCTCGTTGATTGACTGGGCGAATGCACGCGTAAGCACTCAGGAGATGTCCGTTCGCCTTTCGACTGCGGGCACGCAGGCAAACGTGCTGGCAACAATGTTGGGCAGCAGAGAGGCGCTGACAGATCTCGTCGCAGGTGAGCTTCTATCGGCGCTATTGGCATTCAACCGATCTCGCTCCACTAAGTCTGACTATCCCAACGGAGAGGGCTGCATCGTTAATTCCGAGGGCTATCTACATTTCTCGGGGATTTGTGATTTTGCAGGTATTGAGGAGTCCGTGGAGGCCCGGGACACGATAGATGGCCTGCTCAGGGCGGGGGTGCTGCGGCGAGGTCTACTCACTAAGTGTCCAAGATGCCAACACTCAGCATTCGTACACGTAGCTGACCTGGCCTCCACGATCAGATGTCAACGGTGCCTGGCCGACAACGCTCTTGAGCGTCAACTATGGCGGCTCCCGGTAGAGGAGCCCACCTGGTATTACGACCTGCACCCCATTGCGCGGAAGCTACTTCTCGACAACGGAGAAGTCCCGCTACTGCTCGCGCACTACCTCCGATCCCGAACCCAGCGTGGCTATATGGATGCTGCCGAGTTTGAGATGTCCGACTCGGAGGGAGTGCCGATCAGCGAGACGGATCTACTGGCCCTCGCAGATCGCCGACTCGTGCTGGCTGAGGCGAAATCAAGTGTCTCGTTTGGTAGCCGCAAGGAGAGAAACGCGATCGCGCGGAAGCGGGTAGTCGCTGCACAAGTTCTGCGTGTTGACGAAATCGTGCTAGCGACCAGTGGCCCGCAGTGGGACGCCGCCACGATCGCGGCGATGAAAAGCGCGATGGCCGAGCAGGATTGGCCCGCAGGCCGCGCTCCCAGCCTGCGGACCATTTGCGGTCTCGGCGGCGAGGTCGACGACCATGTGCAGCTGATTTGATGATCGCAGAGTGGCTCAGGTTGAAGGCAATAAGGACCGGCGGCCGGGGCGTTCATTTCGAGGGCGGAGACTGCGATGGTCAAGACGGTACTTGTGTCCGGAAGCGAAGGATGTGGTGCATGCAGGTCGCGCGCCTCGGCTAACCAAACCAGGCTGGTGGAGACGCTGAATTGAGTCACCTGTCCGACAGGTGCATCTGTGGAACTATGCCGACGAGCATGTCCCGAGTCGCGTGGAATTTGGGTGACGATCCACGGTGAACTCTATGCGGCGGCACCGACAGATTCGGCGTCGGGGTGGGCGTGTCGACGGAGGGCGTCGACGAGTTGGGGCATCTGTTTGTAGCCCTTGATGCGGCGGAAGGATCGTTCGGCGTTGAGCATGCCGGCCGCGGTCCAGCGCAGCACCATCTGCCCGTCACGCCAGCGGGTGACGTTGCGGTTGGTCGTTCGGGCTGTCGAGATCATCGACTCGATGGGGTTGCTGGTGGTGAGGGTCTTGGCCAGCCGGCCGTCGACGCCGAGCCTGTTGACGGTGAACATCTCCTCCAGCCCTTCGCGCAGCGACGCGGCCGCGCTTGGGTAGTTCTTATCCAGTTGCGCGGCAAGGCGTTTAGCGTTGCTCAGCCCCTGCTCGGGGTCGGGATGGCCGAACGCCTTGACCAGCTTGGCGTCCACCCAGTCCTTGTCCTTGTCCGGCAGGTGATCAGCAACATTTCGTCGCTTATGCAAAGTGCACCTTTGAATTAATGCCTTGGCCCCGAACACCTCCCGCACCGCCGCCGACAGCGCCTTGGCGCCGTCGAGGACCACCAGCAGCCCGTCGTCGAACGTCAGGCCGCGCTCGACCAGGTCGCCCAGCAGCGAGCGCACCACGGTCTTGTTCTCGGTGGCGCCGTCCCACAGCCCGACCGGTTTCTTCGTGCCGTCGGCGCTGATGGCCAGCGCGACCACCACGCACCGCTCGGCCATGTGCTCCCCATCGAGCATGAGCACCTTGATGTCCCCACCGGCCAGATCGCGGGCCATCAGCTCACCCAACGCGGTCTCGGTCTGCTTGACGAACCGGCGCGAAATCGCCGAGCGGCTAGTCGATTTCGCCTCCTTGCCAACCTGAGTTCCGACCGGCTCGGCGACACGAGCGTGTCGGCGGGTGGCCACCCCGGCCAGCATCCGCTCCATCACCACCTGCGTCAGCATGTCGTCGGCGGCGAAATGCGAGTAGCTCGAAAGCGGCACCTCGTGCCCGTCGACGGTGCGTGCCCGCGGCCGATCCACCGGCACCCGGCGCCCGCCCAGGGTCACCGAGCCCCGCCCGGCGCCGTGGCGCACCGCGGCCCGGCCCGGCTCATGCTTACCCTTCGGCCCACACGCCTGGGCGATCTCGGCGTCGAACATCGCCGCCATCACCGCCATTCCGGCGGCCACGCTCATCGCCAGCAGCCCTTCACGCGCAGCGCCGGCGATGTCGGTCATCGCCAGCCGAACCTCCTCTGGCAGATCGGGCAGTCCGGCGGCGTCAGTCCTATCAGCGAGGCGAACAGTAGGTACGGTTTTCATGGCGGTCCCTTACTCCCTCTTCGAGGTGTACTTGGCGGTTCACCCGAAGACCTACCATCAGGCAGGCCTCAGGTGAGGGACCGCCACCTCAAATTCCACGAAGACCGGGACAACCTCTTGTGGCCCAACGAGTTAGCACAGTGGGGTCGGCGAGTATCGACGCCTCCTTCCGGAGGCGCTGTTTCACTTCATCGAGGCCGATAAGCCGGTTGTACCGGTCCTGACGGACGGGCTCGGGCAAGGAAATGACGGGATAGGGTCGGGGGCCCTCGCCGCCGCAGAAACGCTCCGCCTCGATCAGCACTGCGGCAATCGTCAGCAGATCCGCTATCGAATCCCTTCCGGTACAACATGATCCGATGTCACGGCAGTGCTCGGCGACCTTTCGGTCTACGTCCACGTCACCCGCGGAAGGAATGGACCAGGATCGCGCTGGCGCGTGAACTCTGGATTCGAAGCCAGATGCGCGAAGCCCGCCTACTGGTCGGAGCTCCGGCGCACAAACAGTGGTTTCCAGGGTATTCCGCGGAAGGTGCCTGGTGACCACAGTGCCGTCATCGTCGCCGCCGGGCAGTTGTTGTGGTGTACGACAAGTAGTTTCGCGTTTCCGTAGCCCAGAGCTGAATCGCCGATCCGTTTGTCCGTCCACTTCTGCGGGTTATCGCGCCCTTTCGTCGCGGCAAGCAACTCTTTGCCAACACGAGCTAGGAAGTCTGTGAGCTCCGCGGCGTGACTCCCTGCGACCGCATCGAAGTCGGCAACATCGCCAGGCTTCAAGACGCTGTCGATATCGAAATTGGTGAAACCCGCCCCAGCACAAACCTCCCTGAGCCGATCCATTCCTTCGGGAGTTGCGAAAACAAACCTAAACTTGATGGGCGTCTGACGCAACAACTCCCTGTCGGCGTCACTGAGTGGGTTCGTAAGCCCATCTTCTTCAGGTAACAGAAGCGGCGAAAGACCCATCATTATCTGCACTACCGTGCCAGCCTGTAAACCCGAAAGACAAAAATCGTCGACCGACGCTAATTCGGATGTTTCGCCGTTTCTCACCGACGCAATCGCTTCTGTAACGTCGCGAAACAAACGCGGACGAGGACTTGCGTCGGCGAAGTACGATCCTAGGGTCGCGGCTGACTTTTCGGGGTCGGAAGTGAAGGGGAAGGCTGCTAGTAAGCCACTACCGTCCCCGAGTGATCTCACAAGACCTGCGCCAAGATCGTCGCGAGTAAGGAATGTAACTCCATCAAGGACATCTAGCATCGGCCGAACTAGGGACTCGGGAAACTGATCGAGAAACTCATGCACCCGATGCTCGCTCATGGACGGCGCACCCGGCGCATCCCCCACATTAAAGGCATGAAATCTACCCGCGAGTGCACTGATTCGGGTCCTGCCAAACTCGGTCGCAGCGAGTGCAGAAGTCGGTCTTAGTCGGCCGAGGCTATCAAAAACGGACGGCGAGGCCTCTTCTATACGCCGCTTCAATCGTTGAACGCCCTCGAAGTTGACCTTCGCGTGGTCTGCGGCCCGGCGGCTGAAATAAAGTCGATGCTGTTCGGCAATCACGATCTCCGCGGCGACGAATGCTAGCTGGACTGCCTCATTCGAGCCAGCGCCATAGAGATACGCCGCGCGTAGGGGGCTGCGGGTAACGGCTGAGGCCTTCTGCGGGTAGCTATCCTCCTTCTCGACCCGACCATCGGGAAGTTGAACAAATAGGTCGGGATCGCCCAGGTGGTGACTACCGGGCCGATTGTCCAGCCAGAGCTCAGGGAGAGGCAGGTTGATGCTCAAGATCGAAGCGATCCACTCGCGCTTTTCAGTAATCAATCGAAGGAGGTTGTCACGACCAGCCTTATCGCCGAGAGCATTTACTGCCAACTCGTCGAACGCCGCTTGGTCTTCGTCGTCAACACGAGGGGACTCTCCCACAGCAATTGAAACTTGCCTCGGTAAGAAGGCGTACGACATTGCATACGCACGACGCGGAAGCTCGCGCTGTCGCAGTCGACGCCTGCGGTCTTTCGTAATTGCCGTATCGACGATTACCGGTGTAGAGAACACTTCGTCGTCGAAAGCGAGCATGTCGATTGGATGCAGACCCGCCTCAGCCATGATGTCCAAGGCAACGCGCTCCGCGGCGCGGGTCTTGTGGTGGAGGTAGATGCGGTCGAACAGCATCGACCGGGACGCAAGCAGGTCGTACAAAAGATCAAATCCTGCGAGATCGGTGCCTAGAACGTTGCATGTTCCTCCGGCCGACGCCATGCTCTGGAGAGATTCTTCCATCTCGCTGGCGGGAACCTGTACAACTTTCAATTTGTATAAGAGACGATCCAGGTCGACGGCGAGCGGGATCTGAGTCACAAGTGCATCTCGAAATAGATAGTCAAGCTTGTCGGCGTCAATGACGTTCGTAATGACGTTCGGCAAAAAGGCTTGTTGGGTTGACGGCGGCGCGCCGACGATCGCGAGGGCCGCAGCCGCAACTTGTTCGGGTTTGTAGCGTGCCCGTTCCGTCATCAGGCCCCACATGTTTGGCGACAGCACCACCGCGAGGCTTAGCGCTTCGCCGAGGGCTGGCTTGGGAACATTGAGAGCTTTGGCAATGTCAGCGAGCGCACCTTGTATGTCGTCGAGGATCGCTGGATCCTCGCACTCTGCCTCAGAGTAATAGCGTTCACCGAGGTGTGAGGCGGGCAAGTGGCCCACATCATGTAGTAGCGCGGCAAGCCGAGCAATCGGAATTGCGTCAACAATGAACTGGCGCAGCTCTGGATCGCTACGTCGTTCGACAGAACGAAGCAAGCGCTCAGACTGAAACATGGCGCCCAGAACATGCTCGAATCGGCTGTATCCGGCCGTTGGATACGTAAGGTGCGTGAATCCGAGTTGCTTTACCCGCCGCAGCCGCTGTAAAGGAGGGCTGTCGAGGACGACCAATTCCGGCCAATCGAAATCAATCATTCCCCATAGGGCGTCTTTGACTGCTTTGGCACGAGTCAACGGCGGACCATCGCCTAGATTGTCATCGAGGCGCGCTCGATATTGGTCCATGTCATGAGCGATCTTCTCGTCGTAGCGAGTTATCCAGCATCCGAATATTTTCGTTTGCCGTAACTGATTTACAGCCTGAACGCTATTCACAGCGGACATTGCTTATCCTGCTACTGCCGCGCGAATCACCGTCGAGGCCCATCCCGTCTCCGACAAACTGACCAACGTCAACACAACCCGACTCTCGGGTGCATACGCCCCCGGAACCTCGCGCAAATTTAACTCTTACGCCTTCGCCAACGGCTCGACACTTCTGACATCGAACGCTACAACCATTTGGTCTAAAAGTTTGCATTCGGCTTCTGACAGCCCCGAAAGAATTCGCTTTGCCCGTTGGTCGCTCACCGGCAGGTCTGCTCCGGGATAGTAGGGATTGCGTGCACTTGACGCACCAGTCTCTTGGGCATTCAGAAGGGCCTGGTCGAATTCGCTATATCGACCAGTGAAGGGGCTCGGCAAGATTCCGCGAGGCATCCGGGTGGCGCCCGCGTCTCCACGGGCGTGGGCTTCCGCAAGGACCTCTACAGCCGCGGCCAAGCGATGGTGATGGTCATCGTTGCGCGTGTCGACAAAGTCGTGGCCATGAAGGCGCAGACTCGCCAAAAACGCTCGGTACAGCTTCTCCTCCGACAACACTCTGGCCACCTTCCTAGACTAGTCCCCTCATGCGTTACGCGGCACGAGCCACGCCGGATCGACTGGCCGTCTGCGAACTGGCAGCGCAACCGTCGGTACAAGCTTATCAGGCACCACCGGCATCGACTGACCGGAAAATTGCCCAGGTGAGTGGGCAGGCGACAGCCACCCGGCGGAGCTT
>CAYLWH010000101.1:2630-14067 GCA_964387245.1 uncultured Mycobacterium sp. | reverse complement strand
AAGGCCATCCTGGGCAACATCGGGCACTTCGACAACGAGATCGACATGGCGGCGCTGGAGAGTTCCGGTGCCGTCCGGATCAACATCAAGCCCCAGGTCGACGAGTGGGTCTTCGGCGACGACGGTAAGTCGATCATCGTGCTGTCCGAGGGCCGACTGCTGAACCTGGGCAACGCGACCGGCCACCCGTCGTTCGTGATGAGCAACAGCTTCTCCAACCAGGTGATCGCGCAGATCGAGTTGTGGACCAAGAACGACGAGTACGACAACGAGGTCTACCGGCTGGCCAAGCATCTCGACGAGAAGGTGGCCCGCATCCATGTCGAAGCTCTCGGCGGCACCTTGACCAAGCTGACCAAGGATCAGGCCGAGTACATCGGTGTGGACGTCGAGGGCCCGTACAAGCCGGAGCACTACCGCTACTGATCTCTCGCGAGCAGACACAGAGTCCCCCTTATCTCCCGGAAAAGGGGGACTCTGTGTCTGCTCGCCGGTCGAGCCGACCGACCGCATAAACCTCGTTGCGCCACAGGAAGTTTCCGCATGCTGCTGATCCTGGTCGGGCTTCTCGCGCTGACACTGGGCGCCGAACTCGTGGTTCGTTACGGAGCCCGGATGGCCCGCCGGATGGGCGTTCCACCGATCCTGGTCGGCCTCACCATCGTCTCCCTGGGCACCAGCCTGCCCGAACTCGCGATCGGCATCGACGCGGTCGGGGCCGGAGCCGGCTCGCTGGCGGTGGGCAACATCGCGGGCACCAACGTCGTCAATCTGATGTTGATCCTCGGACTGTCGGCGGCTATCCGCTCCATCGCGCTCGGCATGCAGACCCTACGGCTCGACATCCCGGCGATGGCGGTCGCCAGTATCATGCTGTTCGCGTTCTCCCTCGACGGGTCGCTCACGGTCGGGGAGGGCGCCGTCCTGATCGGCGTCGGCGTCGTCTACACGGGGCTGCTCGTCTGGGCGACGCGACGGGAGGACGCCACCGTCCAGGCCGAATTCGCCGCGAAGTACCCCGAGGAGCGGACCGAGGGCGGCAACAGTGGCCTGATCGTCGAGGTCGTGCTGCTGCTCGCGGGTCTGGCGGTGATTGTCGCCGGCGCGCACTTGCTGGTGGACGGTGCGGTGGGCGTTGCCCGCGAGTTCGGCGTGTCGGACGCACTGATCGGGCTGACGATCGTCGCCATCGGCACCAGCGCTCCCGAGTTGGCGACGACCCTCATCTCGACCGTCCGGGGCAACCGGGACATCGCGATCGGCAACCTCATCGGGTCGAGCACCTACAACCTGACTTTCATCCTCGGCACCTCGTTGCTGTTCGCCGACGGTCGGGTGGCCGTCGATCCCGAACTGAGCGCTGTCGACCTGCCGGTGATGGTGGCGACCGCGCTGATCTGCATCCCGGTGTTCTTGACCGGGCGCCGAATCTCCCGGGCCGAAGGTGCCCTGTTCGTCGCCGCCTACGTCGTCTACCTGGTGTATCTGCTCGTCGCCCGGACCTGAGCCGGGCTGCCACTAGGCTTGCGCCGTGCTGATCGTGATCGAGGGACTCGACGGTGCGGGTAAGCGCACCCTGACCGACGGTCTGCGCGCCGTGTTCGCGGATGCGGGAAAGTCCGTGGCAACCTTGGCATTTCCACGCTACGGCCAGTCGGTGACGGCCGACCTGGCCGCCGAGGCACTGCACGGGGAGCACGGCGACCTGGCGGCCTCGGTGTACGCAATGGCGACGCTGTTCGCCCTTGACCGGGCCGGAGCCGCCGGACAGATCGAGGCGCTTCGCCGCAGCAACGACGTGTTGATCGTGGACCGCTACGTCGCGTCGAACGCCGCCTACAGTGCCGCCCGCCTGCATCAGGACGCGGCCGGTGTCGTGGTGGACTGGGTGTATCGGCTGGAGTTCGAGCGCGTTGGCTTGCCGAAGCCGGATCGCCAACTGCTGCTTGATGTTCCGGTGACGCTCGCCCAGCAGCGGGCACGCCACCGCGCGGTCGGCGAGCCGGGGCGCGAGCGCGACGCCTATGAGCGTGACGACGGCCTGCAGCAGCGCACCGCGGCTGTCTACACCGGGTTGGCGGCCCTGAACTGGGCCGGGTCCTGGCTGACCCTGGGGCCGGACGTCGCGCCCGCCGAGATCGCCGGGAGGCTGTAGTGCAGCCTCTCGGCGCTGCGCTGTTCGTTGGCGAAGTAGGCGTGCGCGGCATCGCGGGCCGACGGTTCGTCCCCGATTGCCCCGACCAGAATGGGAAACGTTGGAAAAGTGCCGTGTGGTAGCCGAGTTTTGTGGAGTTCTGGTGCCACCATGGACACCATGAGGCAACGGATCCTTGTCGTCGACGACGACGCGTCACTGGCCGAGATGCTCACCATTGTGCTGCGGGGTGAGGGATTCGAGACCGCGGTCATCGGCGACGGCACACAGGCGTTGACCGCCGTGCGCGAATTGCGGCCCGACCTGGTGCTGCTCGATCTGATGCTGCCCGGCATGAACGGCATCGACGTCTGCCGGGTGCTGCGCGCGGACTCCGGCGTGCCCATCGTCATGCTGACCGCCAAGACCGACACCGTGGACGTGGTGCTGGGCTTGGAGTCCGGTGCCGACGACTACGTGATGAAGCCGTTCAAACCCAAAGAACTGGTGGCACGAGTTCGAGCCAGGCTGCGCCGCAATGACGACGAACCGGCCGAGATGCTCTCGATCGCCGACGTCGAGATCGATGTACCCGCGCACAAGGTCACCCGCAACGGTGAGCAGATCTCGCTGACGCCGCTGGAGTTCGACCTGCTGGTGGCGTTGGCACGCAAACCGCGCCAGGTGTTTACTCGGGATGTGCTGCTCGAACAGGTGTGGGGATACCGGCATCCCGCCGACACCCGTCTGGTCAACGTGCACGTCCAGCGACTGCGCGCCAAGGTCGAGAAGGATCCCGAGAATCCGCAGGTCGTGCTGACCGTTCGAGGAGTGGGATACAAGGCCGGACCGCCGTGATCCCGCGCGCATGATTCTCCGCTCGAAGCGACGCGTCCGTGGCCGCTGGGGTCGAACCGGTCCCGTCGTCGCCGGCCTGAGCGCGCTGAGTCGAGCAGTCGGCGTCGCATGGCGCCGCTCGTTGCAACTGCGGGTGGTGGTGCTGACCCTCGGAATGTCGCTGGCCGTCCTGCTCGTGCTCGGCTTCGTGCTCACCAGCCAGATCACCGACCGGGTGCTCGAGGTCAAGGTTCGCGCCGCCACCGAAGAGATCGAACGAGCGCGGGGCACCGTCAGCGGGATCGTGGGCGGCGAGGAGACCCGTTCGCTGGACTCCAGTCTGCAGCTGGCGCGCAACACCCTGACGTCCAAGACCGGACCGACTGCGGCCGCGAGGCTGGCAGGCACCTTCGATGCCGTGCTGCTGGTGCCCGGCGATGGACCGCGGGCGGCAACCGCGGCCGGGCCCGTGGACCAGGTTCCGGGTGCTCTGCGCGACTTCGTCAAAGCCGGTCAGGTGTCCTACCAATACGCGGTCGTGCATACCGAGGGGTTCTCGGGTCGGGCGCTGATCATCGGCAGTCCGGCGTCCTCACCGGCGACCAGTATGGAGCTGTATCTGATCTTCCCGCTGAACAACGAGGAGAGCACCATCTCGTTGGTGCGGGGCACCATTGCCACCGGCGGCGTGGTGCTGCTGGTGCTGCTGGCCGGCATCGCATGGCTGGTCTCGCGGCAGGTGGTGCTCCCGGTGCGCTCCGCGTCGCGGATCGCCGAACGGTTCGCCGAGGGGCATCTGACCGAGCGGATGCCGGTGCGGGGCGAGGACGACATGGCCAGGCTGGCGGTGTCGTTCAACGACATGGCGGAGAGCCTGAGTCGCCAAATCACCCAACTGGAGGAGTTCGGCAATCTGCAGCGCCGGTTCACCTCCGACGTCAGCCACGAACTGCGTACCCCGCTGACCACCGTGCGGATGGCCGCCGACCTGATCTACGACCACAGCGAGGACCTCGACCCGGCGCTACGGCGGTCCACCGAGCTGATGGTCAACGAGCTCGACCGGTTCGAGTCGTTGCTCAACGACCTGCTGGAGATCTCGCGCCACGACGCCGGTGTAGCGGAACTATCCGTAGAGGCGGTCGATTTGCGCGCCACGGTGAACAGCGCGCTGGGAAATGTCGGGCATCTGGCCGACGAGGCCGGTGTCGAGTTGCTGGTCGACATGCCTGACCAGGAAGTGATCGCCGAGGTCGACGCCCGGCGGGTCGAACGTATTCTGCGGAACCTGATCGCCAACGCGATCGACCACGCCGAACACAAGCCGGTGCGCATCCGGATGGCCGCCGACGACGACACCGTGGCCGTCACGGTCCGTGACCGCGGCGTCGGCCTGCGTCCGGGTGAGGAGAAGCTGGTGTTCAGCAGGTTCTGGCGGTCGGACCCGTCGCGTGTTCGGCGTTCCGGCGGTACAGGTCTCGGCCTGGCCATCAGCATCGAAGACGCCCGGTTGCACCAGGGCCGGTTGGAGGCCTGGGGCGAGCCCGGCAAGGGCGCCTGCTTCCGACTGACCCTGCCGCTGGTGCGCGGGCACAAGGTGACCACCAGCCCGTTGCCGCTCAAGCCCATGTTGCCCGAACGAAAAGAGCCGAGGGTGTCAGCGTGAGACGCGTGCTCGTCCTGCTCGTGGCCATGGGAACGGTCATCGCCGTGCTCGGCGGCTGCGCGGGCGTGCCCAGTTCGTCGGCTCCGCAGGCGATCGGGACGGTCGATCGCCCCGCACCGCAGAGCCTGCCGAAGCCGACGCCGGGCATGGAACCCGACCTTCTGCTGCGCGAATTCCTCAAGGCGACGGCGGATCCCGCCAACCGGCATCTGGCGGCACGGCAGTTTCTCACCGAGTCCGCTTCGGCGAATTGGGACGACGCGGGCAGCGCACTGCTGATCGACAATGTGGTTTTCGTCGAAACACGAAGTGCCGACCGGGTTTCGGTGAGCATGCGCGCAGATATGCTCGGGTCACTCTCGGATATGGGGGTTTTCGAGACCGCTGAGGGCGCATTGCCCGACCCCGGGTCCATCGAGTTGCTCAAGACCTCCGACGGGTGGCGTATCGCAAAATTGCCCAACGGGGTGTTCCTCGACTGGCAGCAGTTCCAGCAGACCTACAAACGCCACACGCTGTATTTCGTCGACCCCACGGGCAAGACGACGGTACCCGACCCCCGCTACGTCGCGGTGTCCGATCCCGACCAGTTGGCAACCGAGTTGGTCTCCAAGCTGATCGCCGGGCCGCGCCCGGAGATGGCCAACACCGTGCGCAACATGCTGGGCCCGCCGCTGCGCCTGCGGGGTCCGGCGACGCGGGCCGACGGCGGGAAGACGGGGGTGGGGCGCGGCTACGGCGGGACCCGCGTGGAGTTGGAGAGCCTGTCCACCACCGACCCGCACAGCCGCCAACTGCTTGCCGCACAGATCATCTGGACACTGGCCCGCAGTGACATGAAGGGCCCGTACGTCATCGACGCCGACGGTGCGGCCCTCGACGACCGGTTCTCCGGCGGGTGGGAGGCCACCGATGTGGCAGCCACCGATCCCGGTGCCGCCGACGGGGCCTCGGCCGGGCTGCACGCGTTGGTTGGCGGGTCGCTGCAATTCCTCGACGGCCAAAGTTCGGTCCCGATGCCCGGCTCGTTCGGCGTGATGGGCGACCAGAAAGCGGCCGCGTTGTCGCGCGACGGTCACGACGTCGCGTCGGTGGTGACGCTGCGCCCGGGGGGTACCGACACCGCGACGTCGCTGTGGATCGGCACCAGCGGTCAGGTGGCGGTGGAGTCGGCGGACGGCCGCAGCATGTCGCGGCCCACCTGGTCGTTGGACAAGGCGGTCTGGGTGGTGGTCGACGGCAACAACGTCATCCGGGTGATCCAGGAGGCGGCTTCGGGACAGCCCGCCCGCATACCGGTCGACTCGACGGCGGTGTCGACCAGGTTCCCCGGCGCCATCGGCGAACTGCAATTGTCACGGGACGGCACGCGGGCGGCGATGGTGATCGCGGGGCAGATCGTCGTTGCCGGGGTCGAGCAGACCCCGGGCGGTGAGTTCGCCCTGACCTATCCGCGCCGGTTGGCGTTCGGACTGGGCTCCTCGGTGGTGTCACTGTCCTGGCGGACCGGTGACGACATCGTCGTCAGCCGCAACGATCCCGCCCATCCGGTGGCGTACGTGAACATCGACGGCGTGAACTCCGACGGGCCCAGCCGGGGCTTGTCGCTGCCAGTCGGCAGCGTGGCCGCCAACCCGTCGACGGTCTATCTTGCCGATCGGCGCGGCGTCGTGCAGCTGTCCGGCTCGGGCGCGGAAAACGATCAGGCCTGGGCCGATGTGCGGCCGTTCATCGTCGCCGGGGCGATCCCGGTGCTGCCGGGCTGAACTGCGCGTTACCGCATTGCGGTGGGCTCCGACGGGAAGTTGGCCGTCGACCGGCTGCGCTGGCCGGAGCGGGGGAAACTTCGGGGCTACCGGAGTGACGACGCTCCCCGCTGTTTGCCCACGTCATTGCTATATTCCTCACGCAGTCACGGCGAATTGACAATGGTGACAGCGCTGGAGGCGTCAATGGAGGTCGGGCTGATCATAGCCGTCGGCTTCGCTGTGGCGTTCTGCGTCACCAATGGCTTCCACGACGCATCCAACGCGATTGCCACCCTGGTGGCGACGCGGGGGGCGACGCCCGGTCAGGCCGTCGCGCTGTCGGCGGTGTTCAACATGACCGGCGCCGTACTCCTGGGGACGGCCGTCGCCGACACCATCGGCAAGATGGTCACCGTGCCGCAGGACCACATGGTGTCTGTCGTCGGGGCGGGACTGGCCGGCGCGACAGCGTGGAACCTCGTCACGTGGTGGCTGGGACTGCCGTCGTCCTCGGGGCACGCCCTGGTCGGCGGACTGGTCGGTGCGGCCATCACAGACGGCATCCTCTCGGGACACGGCGGCCTCGTTTCCGTTCAATGGGGCGGCTTCCACGGCTGGCACCCCACCGGCGTGATCGGCGTACTCGCCGCGCTGCTGATCTCGCCGCCGCTGGGGTTCGCCTTCGCGTTCCTGCTGCTGCGCGTCCTGCGGTTGGCCTCGCGTCGGTGGACGACGCGATGGAACGAACCGGTTCAAGGCGGCGGCTGGATCGCGGCAGCCGCCTTGTCCTTCAGTCACGGCGGCAACGACGCCCAAAAGGCCATGGGCGTCATCGCGGTCCTGCTCCTGGCCTCCGGCCACACCACCGAGCTCACGGTCCCGCTGTGGGCGAAGGTCGTCACGGGTGTCGCGCTCACCGTGGGCACGGCGCTGGGCGGCTGGCGCATCGTCAAGACGATCGGTCAGCGTATCTTCGGCCTCACCCCGATCGACTCCTTCGCCAGCCAGGCAGCGTCGACGGCGGTCATCCTCGGCGCCTCACTGGTCGGCGCTCCGGTCAGCACCACCCAGGTGGTCGCCTCCTCGGTCGTCGGTGTCGGTGCGGGCCGGCGCCGGTGGCAGCACGTGCGCTGGCAGATCGTGCGAGAGATGGGTGTCGCCTGGCTGACCACGATCCCGGCCGCCGCCCTGCTGGCGGTCGTCGTCCTGCTTGGCTGGAGAGCACTATGAGTCTGTGGTTTCGCAAGGGCAGTCGCTGGTTCCTCCCGGACACGCCCGATGTCATCGGCATGTTGCAGTCTCAGGCCGCGGTCACCGCAGAGGGGATGGCGTCCTTCGCCTCCTGGGCGGGCGGGGACCTGTCCCGGGCCGATGACGTGCGCGAGGCCGAGCACGGGTGCGACGAGCTACGGCGACGACTCGTCGACGCTGTGAGCGAGGCCTTCACCACGCCACTCGAGCCCGAGGACCTGTTCCAGCTTTCCCGCGACCTCGACAAGGTGATGAACGGCGCCAAGGACACCGTCCGCGAGTCCGAGGCCATGAACTTCCCGCCCGATCGGGCGATGGCCGACATGGCCGTCCTCCTCGCCGAGGGCGTCGAGCATCTGAAGGCGGCGTTCGACTCCCTGGACGGACGGCGCAGCAAGCCGGTCGCACCCGCCACCGACGGCGCCGACGCCGCGGTGAAGTCCCAGCGCAAGCTCGAGCGGATCTACCGCCAGGCCACCGGCGATCTGCTCGAGATGACCGATATCCGCGTTGTCATCGCGAGCCGCGAACTCTACCGCCGGGTCGCGACGATCTCCGACGACATCGTCTCGGTCGCCGACCGGATCTGGTACTCGCGGGTGAAGGAGTCCTGAGGGCCGGCCTAGGCTGCGGCTCCGCCGACGGCCTCTACGCCATGCCGCTCCTGCACTTCGTGCAGGAGGAGGAGAACTTCTTCGTGCTCGCGCCGACGTCCACCGACCCATGACCCGCGACGGCACGGGTCGGCCCAGTTGGCTGACCCGCAATGTGCGGGTGCTCTCGGCGGTGTCCTTCCTGCAGGACACCGCCAGCGAACTTCTGTACCCGCTGCTGCCGATCTACCTCACGGCGGTACTCGGGGCGCCACCCTCGGTGGTCGGGGCGATCGAAGGGGCTGCCGAGGGCGCGGCCTCGGTCACCAAGGTCGTGGTCGGCCCGCTCGGCGACCGGTTCGCCAAACGCCCGCTGATCGCCACGGGCTACGGGATGGCGGCGCTGGGAAAGGTGATCATCGCGGTCGCCGGAGCCTGGCCCGGTGTGCTGGCCGGGCGGGTGGCGGACCGGCTGGGCAAGGGAATCCGCGGGGCGCCGCGCGACGCGCTGCTGGTCGAGGGACTCGACGCCGAGCTGCGGGGGCGGGTGTTCGGCTACCACCGCACGATGGACACCTTGGGCGCGGTGGTGGGCCCGCTCATCGGGCTGGCCGGTTACGAGCTGCTGGATCACCGCATCGAGCCGCTGCTCTACATCGCGATCGTGCCCGCCGTGCTGTCGGTATTGCTCGTCGCATTGGTGCGCGAGCATCGTCGGATCGCGCCGCGGCCACCGCGCCAGCCGGTTTTTCGCGGACTGCGCGAGCTGCCCCGCCGCTTCTGGCGGGTGACCGCGGTCCTGGTCGGGTTCGGGGTCGTCAACTTCCCCGATGCTCTGTTGCTGCTGCGGCTCAACGAGATCGGCTTCGGCGTCGTGCAGGTGATCCTGGCCTACGTGGGCTACAACCTGGTGTATGCGCTGGCCAGCTTCCCGGCGGGCGTGCTGGCCGACCGACTGCCGCGCTCGGCGGTGTTCGGCTTCGGGCTGACGTTCTTCGCCGTGGGCTACATCGGTCTCGGGCTGACCACCAACGCCGCGGCGGCCTGGGTGCTGATCGCGATGTACGGGTTGTTCACGGCGTGCACCGACGGGGTCGGCAAGGCCTGGATCTCCTCGCTGGTGGGCAGCGACCGGCAGGCAAGCGCGCAGGGCGTTTTCCAAGGCGCCAGCGGGCTCGCGGTGCTGGTCGCCGGTTTGTGGGCCGGGCTGCTGTGGGGTGCCGACGGACGCCTGCCGCTGGTGGTCTCGGGGGTGGTCGGGGCGTGCTTTGCTGCGCTGCTGCTCGGGCGGTGGGCGCTGGGGCGCGCCGGCTAGTGAAAGAACTCGACCGCGTCCACTCCGCCACCGGTCACTTCTCGTCTCGGCGGAAGAGCATCAACCAATAGACCTGCATCACCGCGAAAATGAACGCCGTGCTGATGCCGAACAGCAGCACCCCGTTCACCGCTTCTAGCGCGCTCACCATCCGCAACCGGGACGGCAACGCCAACCCCGGTAGCTCGAAGGTGGTCATGGTGCCCAGGGAGTAGATCGACGCGTCGGTGAACGAGTCGAACGCGCCGAGCCAACGGTAGGCCGACGCCCACAGCACGCCCTCCAGCCCGTGCAGAGCCGCCAATATCAGCGCGACCGCCCCGATGTGGCCGATCACGATCGGAATCGCGCGCAGGCGACCACGCTTGGGCTTTTCGACTCGGACCCGAACCCTCGATTCGAGGCCGAACGCCATCAGTACGACCCCGCTCGTGTGGATCGCGATGGTCAGCACGATCAGTGACAGACCCAAGGTCCAGCTCGCCAGATCCACCAGTTGACTCCTTCCGCCGGCCATGCCGGCGACGCCCACACTTGCAGAGTTCCAGGTGAACAATCTCAGGTCGCCGCCGCCGGTGCCGGCGGATCAGGGCCTTTCGGCAGCGGACACAGGACTTCAGCCTCCGGTGGGGGTTGCGGTGCGGGCGTAACGTCGGTATGCGCCCCGCCGGATGGCGAGCGCAATTGTCGGGAGGAACGACATGTCTGTTGAACCCCAGCCCCGCGGCATCATCGTGGGAGTCGATGGCTCCTCGGCGTCGCGGGCGGCCGTCGGTTGGGCAGCTCGTGACGCCGCCCTGCGCGGGCGTCCGCTGACGGTCGTACATGTGGGTCCGACCGAGACGGCCGCAGCCTGGATCGACGTGCCGGTGACGAAAGAAAATTGGGCGGCCCGTGAGAAGCGCGGCCACGAGATCCTGCGCGAAGCCGTATCGGTGGCCACCGAGACCCTCGGCCCCGATGCGCCGGTGCCGGTGGAGCAGCGGTTGGTGTTCGACGCCGCGGTTCCGGCGCTGGTCGAAATGTCCAAGGATGCAGACCTGCTGGTCGTGGGGTGCCGTGGGCGCGGTGCATTGGCGCGCTTGCTGCTCGGGTCGGTCAGCCGCGGGCTGATCCATCACGCGCAGTGTCCCGTGGCGGTGATCCGCGACGGAGATCCGCTTGGTGAGCAGTCGGCGCAGGCGCCGGTGGTGGTCGGCATCGACGGATCGCCGGCATCGGTGTCGGCCGTCGCGATCGCCTTCGATGAGGCGTCCCGGCGCGGCGTGGACGTGGTTGCCGTTCACGCGTGCCGCGACGACAGTGACGAGATCGCCGACGTTGGCTGGCAGGGTCTGGAAACCCTTGGGGCCGAGGTGCTTTCGGAGCAATTGGCCGGGTGGCAGGAGCGCTATCCCGATGTGAGCGTGCGCCGGGTGATCGTGCGCACCAGCCCTGCCCGCTGGATCGTCGAGCAGGCCGATGCCGCCCAGCTGGTGGTAGTCGGCAGCCGCGGCAGGGGCGGCTTCGCCGGCATGTTGCTCGGGTCGGTGAGCAGTTCCGTCGTGCAGGCGGCGCGCGTTCCGGTGATCGTGGCACGCCAAGCCTGACCCGCCACTACGCCAGTGGCGCGGACCAGCGCAGTTCGGTGCCGCCGGCGTTGACCCCGGATGCCCAGGTTGCCGCCCGGCTTGGGCCGCTCTTGCGGCGCAACGACTTCGGCGCGGGCTTGGCGAGCGGGGAATCCGTGACGGCGGCTTCGACGAGTTTCCGGCTGTCCAGACCCAGCCGCCGTTTCAGCTCCGCGTTCGCGGCTCGCAGCACCCTATTCTCGGCCTCCAACGCATCCAGCCGTGCAGTCAAACCGGCGACCAACTCCCGCGTTCTCCGCGACCAACTCCCGCGTTCTCCGCG
>CAYLWH010000101.1:0-2530 GCA_964387245.1 uncultured Mycobacterium sp. | reverse complement strand
GACGACCGCGCAGCCCGCAGCGACGTTGCCGGAGGCGACGACCGCGCAGCCCGCAGCGACGTTGCCGGAGGCGACCACCGCGCAGCCCGCAGCGACGTTGCCGGAGGCGACCACCGCGCATCCCGCAGCGACGGGGCCGTTGCCGGGGCCGTCGCCGGAAGCGACAAGTCCGCAGTCGCATGGCGCTGGTGTCCAGGACTCGGGAGATGAAGACCTGTCCGGGTCGGCGATTCGGTCGCTGATCTGCGGACTTGCGGGTCCATCGTTGCGCGGTTGCAGTCCCAGCGCTCAATAGCGGATCGACACCAGTTCAGCATCTATCAGGCGATCACGAATGAACTGGCGTGGCCGGCCATTGATCAGCCGCGAGGTGATCCTGCAGACCATCGCGGCGACCACCACCAGCACTGTCCCTGCCCCCCGGGTGCCTGGCCGGCACCTGTCGCCCCCGTTCGCCACACTGGCCGCATGCTGGCCTCCCTCATCGACCTGATCCTGCCCCTGGTGTGCGGCGGATGTGGGGCTCCGGGCACCCGGTGGTGCGACGAGTGCGCCCGCGCGCTGCTTCCCGGCGATGCCCAGCCCCACCTCGTCACCCCGCGGGTGAACCCCGGCGTCCCGGTCTTCTCGTTGGGCCGATATGCCGGTGTGCGGCGGCAGGCCGTCGTGGCGCTCAAGGATCGTGGCCGAACCGACCTGAGCGCACCGTTGGCGCATCCTCTGGCCGTCGGTATCCACCGGCTGCTGACCTGGCGGATCCTCGACGCACCGCTGACGATCGTGCCCGCGCCGACCCGGTGGTCGGCTGCCCGCCGGCGCGGCGGTGATCCCGTGACGAGTCTGGTCACCAGGGCAACCCGGGAGCACCCGGACCTCACCGTGGCATCCGCGCTGCGAATGCGCGCCGGCGCGCGGGACTCCGTCGGACTGGGCAGCGGCGCCCGGGAACGCAACGTCGCCGGTCGGGTTCGGCTGACCCGGAGCCTGCAGCCCGACCCCGTCCTGCTGGTCGACGACATCGTCACCACCGGCGCGACCATTGCCGAGTCGGTCCGTGTCCTGCGTTCGGCGGGGATCGGGGTCGCCGGTGCGCTGACACTTGCCCACGCATAGGGACGCAGGTCCCTGTAACGGGGGTCGAAAGTTCTCGCAACAGGTGCACGAAAAGGTGGCACGTTCAGGTGCACTGCGACTACCTTCGGTGCCAACGATCCGTGAGCTCCCGGTGGAGTTCCGGCGGACCCGCTAGCGCGGTAGGAGGTGGTACTCGACCCCTGGCGCCGGGGGGTGACGTGGGCATACCTCCGGCGCATGCATGTGACTGGCCCGGCGCGCACCAGCGCGTGCGACGCGACAAAGAAACGAGTTGTCAAGCATGTCAAGCCAATCCGTAGATTCCACCCAGATGCTGTCTTCCGATGAGTCGGATTCCGATGGCGCCGGGGACGCCGCCAATGCCGAAGTGGTGGTGAAGGGCCGCAACGTCGAGGTGCCCGATCACTTCCGCGTGTACGTCTCGGAGAAACTGTCCCGCTTGGAGCGATTCGACCGCACCATCTACATGTTCGACGTCGAACTCGACCACGAGCGCAACCGCCGCCAGCGCAAGAGCTGCCAGCACGTCGAGATCACTGCCCGCGGGCGTGGACCGGTGGTTCGCGGTGAAGCCTGCGCCGACAGTTTCTATGCCGCGCTGGAATCGGCCGTCGACAAGTTGGAGGCCCGGCTGCGCCGCGGGAAGGACCGCCGCAAGGTCCACTATGGCGACAAGCGGCCGGTGTCGCTGGCCGAAGCGACCGCCATCGCGCCCGGCGCCTTCGAACCACCGGCGGCCACGCCCGCCCAGATCGACGCGGTGGAGGCGGCCGACGCGGCCCTCGACGACCACGAGCCCGGCCAGATCGTTCGCGTGAAGGACCACCCGTCGACGCCGATGACCGTTGACGAAGCGCTTTACGAGATGGAACTGGTCGGCCACGACTTCTTCTTGTTCCACGACAAGGAGAGCGACCGGCCGTCGGTGGTTTACCGCCGGCATGCGTTCGATTACGGACTGATCCGGCTTGCCTGACCGTTACCGCTGAAGCCCGGGCGAGGATCCGCGCCCGGGCTTCAGCGGCGACGCCCGTGACGCGTCACGCAGGGCCCGGCACGCGCGTCACCTAGGATGGACGCCAAGTGACTCCAACCCGCTAGGGGATGAATTTCGTGCTGTCCAAATTGCTGCGTCTCGGCGAAGGTCGCATGGTCAAGCGCCTCAAAGGGGTGGCTGACTACGTCAACACCCTGTCCGACGACGTCGAGAAGCTCAGCGACGACCAACTGCGCGCCAAGACCGCCGAGTTCAAGAAGCGCGTCGCCGACGGCGAGAAACTCGACGACCTGCTCCCCGAGGCCTTCGCGGTGGCCCGTGAGGCGGCCTGGCGGGTGCTGAGCCAGCGGCCGTTCGACGTGCAGGTGATGGGCGGCGCGGCACTGCACTTCGGCAACGTCGCCGAGATGAAGACCGGCGAGGGCAAGACCCTGACCT
>CAYLWH010000100.1:0-14113 GCA_964387245.1 uncultured Mycobacterium sp. | reverse complement strand
CGGTGATGGGCGGCGAGCAGGCCGCCTCCGTGCTCGCGACGGTGCGCGGCGAGATGACCGCCGAGGAGGAGGACGCCTTCAAGGCGCCGATCCGCGCGCAGTACGAGCATCAGGGCAACCCGTACTACTCGACGGCCCGGCTCTGGGACGACGGGGTGATCGACCCAGCAGATACCAGAATGGTTCTGGGGCTTGCACTTTCCGCGGTCGGCAAGGCGCCGGTGGAGCCGGTGTCCTACGGCGTGTTCAGGATGTGAGCGAGATGTTCGATACCGTTCTGATCGCCAACCGTGGCGAGATCGCCGTACGGGTCATCCGGACGCTGCGCCGATTGGGGATCCGCTCTGTGGCGGTCTACAGCGAGGCCGACACCGGCGCCCGCCATGTGGCTGAAGCCGACGCCGCGGTGCTGCTCGGCCCCGCGCCGGCCCGGCAGAGCTACCTCAACATTGCCGCCGTTGTCGACGCCGCGGCGCGCACGGGGGCTCAGGCCGTGCACCCCGGCTACGGATTCCTTTCGGAGAACGCCGAATTCGCCTCCGCGCTGGCCGATGCGGGCATCGTGTTCATCGGGCCGCCGGTGTCGGCGATTGCAACGATGGGCGACAAGATCACCGCCAAGAAGACGGTGTCGAGGTTCAACGTGCCGGTGGTACCGGGCACTGTGCGGCCTGGGCTGACGGACGCAGAGTTGGTCGCGGCCGCCGATGACGTCGGCTATCCCGTGCTGGTGAAGCCGTCGGCCGGTGGCGGCGGTAAGGGCATGCGACTGGTGGAAGACGCCCGTGAACTGGCGGCCGCCCTCGTCTCGGCACGCCGCGAGTCGGCGGCCGCGTTCGGCGACGACACCTTGTTCCTGGAACGGTTTGTGTTGCGGCCCCGCCATATCGAGGTGCAGGTGCTGGCCGACACCCATCGCAACGTGATCCATCTCGGCGAGCGTGAATGCAGTCTGCAACGCCGGCATCAGAAGGTGATCGAAGAGGCGCCCTCGGCATTGCTGGATGCGGCCACCCGCGCTCGCATCGGTGCGGCGGCCTGCGCTACCGCCCGCAGCGTGGACTACGTCGGCGCCGGCACCGTCGAGTTCATCGTCTCCGCCGACCGTCCGGACGAGTTCTTCTTCATGGAGATGAACACCCGTCTACAGGTGGAACATCCGGTCACCGAGATGGTCACCGGCTGGGATCTGGTGGAGTGGCAGGTCCGCATCGCGGCCGGGGAGCACCTCACCGCCACCCAGGACGACATTGTCATGCGCGGCCACGCCATCGAGGCTCGGGTGTACGCCGAGGATCCCGCAAACGGCTTCCTGCCGACCGGCGGAACGGTGCTGGATCTCGTGGAACCACGTGGTGCCGGCGTCCGCACGGATTCCGGCCTGTTCACCGGCACCGTTGTCGGCAGCGAATACGACCCGATGCTGGCCAAGGTGATCGCGCACGGCCAAGACCGGGCCGCTGCGCTGCGTGGCCTCGACCGCGCGCTGGCGAAGACGGCGGTGCTCGGCGTCGTCACCAACATCGATTTTCTGAGGTTCCTGCTCGCCGACGACGACGTTGCCGCGGGACGGTTGGACACCGGACTGCTGGACCGGCGGGTGGCTGACTACTCACCGGCCGGCGCTGGTGACGCTGAGCTGGTCGCGGCTGCGGCCTACCGTTGGCTGCAGCGCTGGAACGTCGCCGGCGACGACCCGTGGTCTCAACCGACCGGTTGGCGATTGGGCGTGCATGCGGCGACCGTGATCCGGCTGCGTTCCGGCGGGCGGACCGACCATGTCCGGATCACCGGTTCGCCCGGTTCGGCCACTGCCGTCGTCGAATCCGGTGAAACCGGTTCGTTGACGGCCGATCTCGATGCCGACCGACTCACCGTGACGCTACGCGGGCTGCGCACCGAGTATCGGGTTGCCGCGGCCGACCACCGGATCTGGCTGGCCGGTGCGGGAGGAGTGGTGCTGGTGGAGGAAGTGCGCGAAGAGCCGGTTCGTCCCGACGACGAGCAAAGCGGCGCCGCGGAGCTCGTCAGCCCGATGCCCGGTGCCGTGGTTGCGGTGAATGTCGCCGACGGGGCCGAGGTGTCCGCCGGCACGGTGGTGGCGGCAGTCGAAGCCATGAAGATGGAATACGCGCTGACCGCCCCCGTCGACGGTTTGGTGGAAGTTCTTGTCGCCGTGGGCGATCAGGTCAAGGTGGGTCAACCGCTGGCCCGGATCAGGGCACACGAGAAAGAGGCACCAGATGGTTGAGTATCTGTCGACCGGGAATCTGCCCGATGACTACGCGCAGCTGGCCGAGGTGGTTCGCGACTTTGCGCAGACTGTGGTCGCGCCGGTGGCCGCGAAACACGATGCCGAGCACAGCTTCCCGTACGAGGTGGTGGCCGGTATGGCTGACATGGGCCTGTTCGGCCTGCCGTTCCCCGAGGAGTACGGCGGTATGGGCGGTGACTACTTCGCGCTGTGCCTGGCGCTGGAGGAACTCGGCAAGGTCGATCAGAGCGTCGCCATCACCCTGGAGGCCGGTGTCTCGCTGGGCGCAATGCCGGTGTACCGGTTCGGCACCGAGGCCCAGAAGCAGCAGTGGCTGCCGCTGTTGACCAGCGGCAAGGCGCTCGGCGCGTTCGGGCTCACCGAAGCCGGCGGCGGTAGCGATGCCGGTGCCACCAAGACCACCGCGCGACTGGATGGGTCAAGCTGGGTTGTCAACGGCACCAAGCAGTTCATCACCAACTCGGGTACCGACATCACCCGGCTCGTC
This sequence comes from uncultured Mycobacterium sp., assembly GCA_964387245.1. GTDB lineage: Bacteria > Actinomycetota > Actinomycetes > Mycobacteriales > Mycobacteriaceae > Mycobacterium. Next base: position 11,351 of record CAYLWH010000100.1, on the reverse strand, counting down.
ATCGTCACCGCGGTGACCGGCGAAAAGGAGATCAGCTCCATCCTGGTGCCGGTGCCCACGGAGGGTTTCACCGCAGAGCCGGCCTACGACAAGGTCGGCTGGAATGCTTCGGACACCCATCCGCTCACTTTCGACGACGTGCGGGTGCCCGCTGAGAACCTGCTCGGTGATCGCGGCCGTGGCTACGCAAACTTTCTGCGCATCCTCGATGAGGGGCGTATCGCGATAGCGGCATTGTCGGTCGGCGCTGCGCAGGGTTGCGTCGACGAGAGCGTGCGTTACGCCAAGGAGCGCAGCGCGTTCGGGCAGCCGATCGGCAATTACCAAGCGATCGAGTTCAAGCTGGCCCGCATGGAGGCCCGCGCGCAGGCCGCGCGTAGCGCCTACTACGACGCCGCGGCGCTGATGCTGGCCGACAAGCCGTTCAAGAAGCAGGCGGCCATCGCGAAAATGGTGGCCAGCGAGGCCGCGATGGACAATGCCCGCGACGCCACCCAGATCCACGGCGGCTACGGGTTCATGAACGAGTACACCGTCGCCCGGCACTACCGCGACAGCAAGATCCTCGAAATCGGTGAGGGGACAACGGAAGTGCAGCTGATGGTCATCGCCCGGCAGATGGGGCTGTGATGGTGGACGAATCCGGCCCAGACTCCACACGTTGCGAAGCGAAGGTGGTCTACCAGCGCGGGCTGTGGTTCGAGGAGTTCGAGGTCGGTGTTCGCTACGTCCACGCCCCGGGGCGGACCATCACCGAGGCCGACAACGTGCTGTTCACCACGATGACGATGAACACCCAGGCGCTGCATCTGGACGCCGCGTTCTCCGACGCCCTGCCACCGTTCCACCAGCGGCTGGTCAACTCGATGTTCACATTGTCGACCCTGGTCGGTCTGTCGGTCACGCAGTTGACCCAGGGCACCATCGTCGGAAACCTCGGCTTCTCCGAAATCGCCTTCCCCAAGCCCCTTTTCCACGGTGACACCATGTACGCCGAGACCGTCGTCACCGACAAGCGTGAGTCGAAGAGCCGACCGGGGGAGGGCATCGTGACGTTCGCGCACACCGCACGCAACCAGCACGGCGATATCGTGGCCACCGCATGCCGCAAGACCATGGTGCGTATGAGGCCGACCGATGGTTGACAACGCCGGTCCGGCCTGGATCTTCTGCCCCGCCGACCGCCCCGAACGTTTCGAAAAGGCCTTCGCGGCGGCCGATGTCGTCATCCTCGATCTGGAGGATGGCGCCGGGGACAAGCCGGCGGCGCGGGAAGCGCTGCTGAGCACTCCGCTGGATCCGGCCCGTACGGTGATCCGGATCAACCCCGGTGGCACCGAGGAGCAGCGGTTGGACCTCGAAACGCTCGAGCGCACCGGGTACACAACCGTGATGCTGCCCAAGTGCGAGTCCGCCGAGCAGGTGAGCGCGCTGGAGCCGCGGCAGGTGGTGCTCATCGTGGAGACCCCGCTGGGCGCCCTGCGGGTATCCGAGACCGCCGCGGCCGCGAATGCCGTCGGAGTGATGTGGGGTGCCGAGGACCTGTTCGGCTCGCTGGGCGGCACCGCGAATCGGTTCGCCGACGGTGCCTACCGCGACGTCGCCACGCATGTGCGCTCGCAGTCACTGCTGGCGGCCAAGGCCTTCGGCAAACTTGCCCTGGACTCGGTGTTCATTGACATCAACGACCTCGACGGTCTGCGCCGGGAGGTCGACGACGCCGTCGCGGTCGGGTTCGACATCAAAGTCGCGCTGCACCCCACCCAGGTGGCCGTCATCCGCGACGGCTACCGACCCGCGCCCGCGCAGGTGCAGTGGGCACGACATCTTCTGGCCGCGGCGAGTGAGCATCGCGGTGCGTTCGCATTCGAGGGCATAATGGTGGATGCGCCAGTGCTACGGCGAGCGGAGCGAATAGTGCAGCTTGCGCCCTGACCCGGGGATCAGCTGACACCCGCCACAAGCGGGGCTGCTCGGCCGGCCCGCTCTGGGGCTGACCTACAGGTCTGACGGCGAAACATGCCAGACAGCGACCTAAGGAGGCGTTATGGCTGGGTCTGCTCTGCCCCCGGTGCAACTCGTCGCCCCGGACGGGACACCGACGTCCGAGACGCGGTTCTCCCGCGATCTGCCACCCGAAACGCTGGGCTGGCTCTACGAGATGATGGTCGTGACCCGCGAACTCGATACCGAGTTCATAAATCTTCAGCGTCAGGGCGAACTCGCTCTCTACGCGTCCTGCCGAGGTCAAGAGGCGGCCCAGATCGGCGCGACGGCTTGCCTGCGCAAAACCGACTGGTTGTTCCCGCAATACCGCGAGATCGGAGCCTTCCTGATCCGCGGTATCACCCCGGCCCAGATGGGCGCGATGTGGCGAGGCAGCTGGCACGGCGGACTGGGATTCACCGCCAAGTGCTGCGCACCGATCTCCGTCCCGATCGGCACCCAGCAACTACATGCGGTGGGCGCGGCGATGGCCTCTCAGCGGCTCGGCGAGGACGCGGTGACGGTTGCATTCCTCGGTGACGGCGCCACCAGTGCGGGTGACGTCCACGAAGCATTGAACTTCGCGTCGGTGTTCTCCGCGCCGTGCGTGTTCTACGTGCAGAACAACGGCTGGGCCATCTCGCTTCCGGTCAGCCGGCAGGTCGCCGGTCCGTCGATCGCGCACCGCGCCGAGGCTTACGGGATGCCGGGAATCAGGGTGGACGGCAATGACGTGCTGGCGTGCTACGCGGTGATGGCCGAGTCGGCCGAGCGGGCACGCACCGGCGGTGGTCCGACATTGATCGAAGCCGTCACCTACCGGATGGGTCCACATACCACGTCAGACGACCCGACCCGGTACCGCTTGCAGGAAGAACTGGATTCCTGGGCGGCGCGCGATCCGGTCACCCGCTACCGCAGCTACCTGCAGCGCGTCGGAGTGTGGTCCGAGCGGTTCGAACAACGGGTCGGCGCGCACGCCACCCGACTGCGAACTGAGTTGCGCGACGCCATCTTCGCCGCGCCGGATCCCGACGTCCTCGAGATGTTCGACACCGTCTACTCCGAGATCACCCCGGATCTGGCGGCCCAGCGCGAACAACTGCGTACGGAACTGGCGAAGGAGGGCATGAAATGACGCAGATATTCGAGCGACCCCCACTGATGACTCCGGTGCCGACAACGGTCAATCTCACCATGGTGCAGGCGATCAACCGGGCGCTGCACGACGCGATGGCCGTCGATGACCGGGTACTGGTGTTCGGCGAGGATGTCGCCACGCTCGGCGGTGTGTTCCGGGTGACTGAGGGACTCTGCGAGACATTCGGCGAGGCAAGGTGTTTCGACACCCCGCTGGCAGAGTCCGCGATAATCGGGATTGCGATCGGGATGGCGGTCCGGGGCATGGTGCCGGTTCCGGAGATCCAATTCGACGGTTTCAGCTATCCGGCGTTCGACCAGATGGTCAGCCACCTCGCGAAGTACCGGATGCGGACCCACGGCGACGTCGACATGCCGGTCACCATCCGGATTCCGTCGTTCGGCGGCATCGGGGCGGTGGAACACCATTCGGAGTCCACCGAGACCTATTGGACACACACCGCTGGTCTGAAAGTGGTTGTGCCGTCGTCCCCTTCGGATGCCTACTGGCTGTTGCGGCACGCGATCGCAAGCCGGGATCCGGTGGTCTACCTGGAGCCCAAGCGGCGGTACTGGAGCCGGGGCGACGTCGACACGGTCAGACCGGGCCTGCCGATCGGCCAAGCGGCGATCCGGTGCGTCGGCGACGACGTCACGGTCGTCACCTACGGCGGTCTCGTCGCGACCGCCGTGAGCGCGGCGGAACTGGCCGCCGAGCAACAGGGGTGGTCGCTGGAAGTGGTGGATCTGCGGTCGCTGAACCCGTTGGACTTCGGCACCGTCGCCGAATCCGTGCGGAAGACCGGTCGGTGCGTGGTCATGCATGAGGGCCCGCGCACACTGGGCTTCGGCGCCGAGCTTTCGGCGCGGATATCCGAGGACCTGTTCTACGATCTGGAGTCACCGGTGTTGCGTGCCACGGGATTTGACACGCCGTATCCGCCGGCCAGACTGGAGAAGCTCTGGCTGCCCGGTGTCGACCGGCTGCTGGATTGCGTCGAGCGGGCAATCGAACGGCCATGAGCGACTTCCTGGTACCCGACCTGGGGGAAGGGCTCGAAGACGCCACGGTGTCCAGTTGGAGCGTGGCCGTCGGAGATGAAGTCGAGCTCAATCAGACGGTGTGCACACTGGAGACCGCGAAGGCGGAGGTGGAGATTCCCAGTCCGTACGCCGGCCGCGTCGTCGAACTCGGCGGCGAGGTCGGTGATGTGCTTCCGGTGGGCTCGCTGTTGGTGCGGATCGACACCGGTGACGCGGCCGAGGCCGGGTCCGAGGCGGCGAAAGCCAATGGTGCCGTGCATGACCCCGTTTCACCGCGCAATCCGGTACTGGTCGGTTATGGCGCCGACGCCGGCGCGGACAGCAGTCGGCGCGGCGGCCGTGACCGGCCCCGCGCCAAGCCCGCGGTGCGCAAGCTGGCCGCCGAACTGCTCGTCGACCTCGCAACGCTCCAGCCCGGACCGGACGGCGTGATCACCCGTGAGGCGGTGCTGGCCGCCGCGGGTGTGCACGGTGAGCAACGTTCCGGGGTGTCGCACGATGTTCTGCCGGTCCGCGGTGTGCACGCTGAGATGGCGAAGCGGATGACGTTGTCGCGCAGCCAGATTCCTGACGCGCACGCCACCGTGGAGGTGGACGGCACGCAGTTGCTGGAACTGCGTGACATGCTGGGACTGACCCCGTTCGTGGTTGCGCTTCGCCTGGTGGTGTTGGCGCTGACCCGCCACCGGATGCTCAATTCGACCTGGATCGACGGCCCGGACGGTCCGCAGGTGCACACCCACCACGCCGTGCACCTGGGCATCGCGGTCGCCGCGCCGCGCGGGCTGCTGGTGCCCGTCGTGCATGACGCGCAGTCAATGACCACGCGGGAACTCGCCGACGCCGTCACCGGTCTGATCACTCAGGCCCGTGCGGGCGCCTTGCGGCCGACGGACCTGCGGGGATCGACGTTCACGGTGTCGAATTTCGGTGCGCTCGGCCTGGACGAGGGCATTCCGGTGATCAACCACCCGGAGGCCGCGATCCTGGGCATGGGGTCGCTGCGGCCGCGGGCCGTCGTCGTCGACGGTGGCGTGGTTGCGCGGTCCACGATGATGCTTACCTGCGTGTTCGATCACCGGGTGGCCGACGGCGCGCAGGCGGCAGCGTTCCTCGGAGACGTTCGCGGACTGATCGAGGCCCCGGCGACGGCGCTGCTCGACCTCTAACGTTTCTGGGCGGTCTTGAGCCGTTCTTGAAACTCCGGCGACTGGATCGAGTTGGCCTGCGGGCCGAGTTCGATCCGCATCGCGGTGTGGTGCAGATCGGTGTCCAGGGAGCCCGGGGCCGCGGTGGCCCGCATGCTGGCCTTGGTGGCCAACACCACCTCGCGGGGCGCGGAGGCGGGGCCGGCGGCGAGCTCGAGCGCGGCGGCCACCGCGTCGTCGGCCTTGGTCAACGCGAGACCGTGCGCCACCGCGGCATCGGCGTCGAAGCGCATCCCGAACAGCAGTGCGGCGCGGGCGACCTGGGGTCCGACTGCGCGCTGCAGCATCCACGTCGCCCCGCCGCCGGGATGGATGCCCAGTTTCTGGAAACGCGGATCGAACATCGCGTGCGCACCGGCGATGCGTACGTCGGCGGCCAACGCGAGGTTCAGCCCAGCGCCGACCGCGGCACCGTTGACCGCCGCGATGGTGGGCAGCGTGCAGTTGCCGACGGCCATGAAACCGTCGTAGATCCGCAGTAGTCCCGCTTCGGCCGCGGCGCCCAGGGCGCTCAGGTCGGCTCCCGCGCAGAATGCCTTGCCCGCGCCGGTGATGACCACGGCGTGCACACTCTGATCGGCTTCGGCGCTGTCGACGGCAGCTCGTAGTTGAGCCGACATGGCGTCGGTGACGGCGTTGCGCCGGTCGGGATCGTTGACGGTGATGAGCGCGACTTTGTCGGTGACGGCGTACAGCACGAGGTCGGTAGACATGGCTGGCACGCTACTCCGCGGGCTCGGGCCGGACGGTCGAGCGCCCGGTCAGTGGTAGGGGCGTGCCCGGAATTCCTGGTCGTTCTTCCCGCGAGCCACAAACTGTGACAGCGGAAGAAAGCGCCTCATGCCGGAGGAGGGCCCCCGATCCGCGTATCGCGAACTACCTCTCAGGGCCTTCGCACAGCCGGCGACGATCGCGCGAAAATTCCAGCGGAGCCGCGGCGCGCCGATCGTGAGGGTCTCGACGATGTGCATCATCAGCGCACCGACCCGAAGAACCTCCGCACATCATCGACGAACAGTTCGGGTTGTTCGAACGCGGCGAAGTGACCGCCGCGCGGCATGTCGGTCCAGTGCGTGATGTTGTACCGGGACTCGCACCAGTGCTGCGGCACGCGGATGATCTCCTTGGGGAAAGCCGCGACGCCGGTGGGTAATTCGACGCGAACATCGGCGAACAGCGACCGGAAGCTCTGCCAGTACAACCGCGCCGACGAGGCCGCTGACGCGGTCACCCAGTACACCATGACGTTGTCGAGCATCTCGTCACGTGTCAGCACGTTCTCCGGGTGGCCGTCACAGTCGGTCCACGACCAGAACTTCTCGACGATCCAGGCCAGTTGGCCGGCGGGCGAGTCGGTCAGGCCGTATCCCAATGTCTGCGGGCGTGTCGACTGTTGCTTGGAATAGCCCGAGTCCCACTTCTCGTAGTAAGCCGCCGCGGCCAATGCGTCGCGTTCCTCCGGGGTCGGGTTGTCGATGGAGGTGGGCCGTCCGATCGGCATGTTGAGGTGGATGCCCGCGCAGTGGCCACCGTTGATGCCGATCGCGGTGGTGACCGCCGAACCCCAGTCGCCGCCCTGCGCGCCGTACCGGTCATAGCCCAGGCGCGTCATCAGCGTCTCCCACGCCTGTGCGATCTTCTCGACGCCCCAGCCCGTGTCAGTGGGCTTCCCGGAAAAGCCGTAGCCCGGCAGCGACGGGCACACCACGTGAAAGGCGTCCTCGGCCCGACCGCCGTGTTTGGTGGGATCGGTCAAGGGCTCGACCACCTTTTGGAACTCCACGATCGAGCCGGGCCAGCCGTGCGTGATCACGAGCGGGAAGGCGTCCTCGTGTGGCGAGCGCTGATGGATGAAATGGATTGCCAGACCATCGATCTCGGTGGTGAACTGGTCGAACCGGTTGAGCGCCTGCTCGCGGGCCGGCCAGTCGTATTCGTCGGCCCAGTAAGTGGCCAGTTCGCGCGTGTAGTCCAGCGGGATCCCCTGGCTCCAGTCGTCGACACATTGGCGCTCGGGCCAGCGGGTGCGGTGCAGCCGCTCGCGCAGGTCCGTCAGGTCTTCGTCGGGAATGGCGATGCGGAACTGGTCGACCGTGGGCATGGGGTGAATGTAGTTCCGAAGGGCATCAGCTTCGTCGGAATTCCGCCGAGTCAAGATGCCCCCCGGCGGGTAGAACTGGTCGCACACAACTCCGGGTCCGCAGTTCCACTCCGGTTGGAGCCGAGTGTCCGCTGGGTATTCATCTTCTTCCCGGTTGGCGATGACATCCCGGCGGTACTGCTCGCGAAGCTCCAGCTCCTTGGCGGCGGCTCAGTAGACGTGGTCAGGGGAGATGACGCTGGTGATCGCTTGCGCGAGCGTCGTGCCGGCCTGATGAGGGACATCGGTGTTGATGAAAGACACCAACGTGGTCTGCCTCTGCGGAAGGTAGAGCACAAGTGTCTGGTATCCGAAGATGACGCCACTATGGCCGATCCACCCGGCCGCATTGAACAGGCCCAGACCATAGAAGGCGGTCCCCTCAGGACTCGTCGGCACCGTGGTGTCCAGGCGCTCCCGCTGGGTTTCCGGTGTCAGCAGCACGCCAGTGGCAAGTGCACGTGCCCAGATCCGCATGTCGTCCAGGGTGGAGATCATGTTTCCCGCGCCCCAGCTCCAGGATGGGTTCCAATCGGTGGCTACCTGATCGTGGCCATCCGTGGTTGTGTAGCCCTGCGCGTGCGGATCGGGGAACGTTGCCGTGGTGGGAAAGCTGGTGTGCGTCAACTTCAACGGGGAGAGTATGTGCTCGCCTATGTAGTCCGGCAAGCTTTGGCCGCTCTGCTGCTCTACCACCATGCCGAGCAGAAGTATGTTGGTGTTCGAGTATTGGTACTGGGTTCCGGGCGGGAACTGCAGCGGCTTGTCGAGCACATACCCCAGCATTTCCTCGGGAGTGAAGGATTGGCGCGGGTTGGCGATGTAAGAGTCTGCGAACTCATCCACGGCATCGAATGTGATTAATCCGCTTGTCATTTGAGCTAAATTCCGCAGAGTTATCCGCTCTCCGGAAGGCACGCCCGGAAAGAACTTCGAGATAGGATCGCTGAGCTTCAGCTTTCCTTGATCGACCAGTTGCAGCATCGCGGTGACCGTGAACGTCTTTGTGATGCTGCCGACTCGGGTATAGAAGTCGGTCTGCATTCGGGTACCGGTCGCCTTGTCGGCAACGCCGAACGTTCGCACATAGTCTCCCGCCGGACCCCATATGCCGACGATCGCCCCTGGGATCGACCCCTCGGCCATGACCCGAATGATCGCCTCATCGAGTCGGTTTGCTGTCGGCGTATCGAGCATTGCGCCGACCGGGGTGCTCGATGTCACCGGCTCTTCAGGATGCACCGGGACCGTCGATGAGCACCCAGCCAGCACCGTCGCCGTCCCAAACACCGCGAGGACCGAACGCCATTTCCGCGGCGAACAAAGTCGTGTGGACACCAAACGACTGTAGAGGCTACCCGCCCTGGCGAATAGTACGACGCGAATAGGGCTTTCTAGGCCGATCGAAAGGTAAGCGCCACGCCATTCATGCAGTAGCGCAGGCCGGTCGGTGGGGGACCGTCGTTGAAGACGTGGCCGAGGTGCCCGCCGCAGCGGCGGCAGAGCACCTCGGTTCGTGCCATGCCGAGAGTGTCGTCGCTCCGCTCGAGTACGGCGTTGTCCATCGCTTTGAAGAAGCTAGGCCAACCGGTACCGCTATCGAACTTGGTGGTGGACGAGAAGAGGGCAAGCGCACAACCCGCGCATCGGAAAATTCCGGCCCGGTGCTCGTCGTTGAGTGGGCTGCTGAAGGGCCGCTCGGTGCCCGCCGCGCGAAGGACTTCGTATTGCTCCGGGGTCAGCCGCTGCCGCCATTGCGCGTCGGTGTAGGAAACCTCGAAGGTTTCAGTCGAGGTGCCCGGTGGGCTGGCCGCGGCGAAATGGTGCAGTGAGCCGCACCCGGTGATCGCGCCGAGCATTGCCGCGCAGAGCAGTACGTGTCGGCGGGTCAGAGTCGGCGGCGGCTGCTGCGGTCGTCGGGTGGTCATACTCCGAGCGTACGGCCGGCGGGGCTTCGTCACCGGTTCGCTGAACTTTTCCTTCAGCAGCCGGTGACCACCGGCTTTGCCGGTCTGTCACGGCTGCGGGCAGGGGACCGTCGACGCCGAATTGGGAGGACACTGTTGGTGTGGTGCTCAACGGTGAAGAGGTGTTGTGCGAATGGCGATCCGCATGTGGGTAAGGCTGGCGATCGGTCTCGGACTGGTGGCCATCGTGGTGGCGGCGTGCACTGGTCTAGGTCCAGCGGGGCAGACAAATCGCGCTGCAGCGGAGTCGATCGAGGTTCCGGCTCCGGATGTCGACGAACCGGCGCCAGCCGGAGCCACGAGCGAGACGTTGGTGCTCGCGGGTGGCTGCTTCTGGGGTGTGCAGGGCGTGTATCAGCACGTCAAAGGCGTAACTGAGGCGGTATCCGGTTACGCCGGCGGCGACCGGCAGACCGCGAACTACGAAACGGTTGGCACCGGCGACACCGGACACGCGGAGTCGGTGCGGATCACCTACGATCCGAACCAGGTGACCTACGGCCGACTGCTACAGATCTTCTTCTCGGTGGTGCACGACCCCACACAACTCAACCGGCAGGGTCCGGACCGCGGCACTCAGTATCGATCCGCGATCTTCGCGCAGGATGAGACTCAGAAGCGAGTTGCGGAGGCCTACATCGCCCAACTCGACCGCGAATCTGTTTTCCCCAGCCCGATCGTCACGACCGTTTCGCCGAATGCACAGTTCTTCCCAGCCGAGCGGTACCACCAGGACTTCCTGAACTCGAACCCGACTCATCCGTACATCGCAAGATACGACATGCCCAAGCTGAACGATCTCAAGCGGGTGTTCCCGCAGTTGTACCGTGACCAACCGGTGCTGGTGCTGGGCGACGGCGGCTGATCCGCTCACCACAAAAGCGCCCCCGGCAGGGATCGAACCTGCGACCAGCCGCTTAGAAGGCGGCTGCTCTATCCGCTGAGCTACGGGGGCGGAGCACCCACCCTAGCCAATGCCCACAACCGGGGACACCCCGAGTAGAGGGTTCCGGAGCTGTCCCGGCTACCGAGCACGCGCCATGTGCCATCCGTGGCGACCCCTCCCTTCGGCGCACTGCCGGCCACGGCGGTTGACCTCCCGGCCATGGCAATCGGGTTTCGCCGTCACGCCCAGCGGACTAGCGTGGTGCTCGCAATGGAGTTGGTCGGGGTCCGCACTGGAGGTTTGAGTGACGAGCGCATCCGGCGGGCGACTGCCTGACGAGTTGGGGGCGGTCGACCAGTTGCTGCATCGCGGAGAGGCCAATCCGCGCACCCGGTCGGGGATCATGGCGCTGGAGGTGCTTGACAGCACACCGGACTGGGAGCGCTACCGAACCAAGTTCGAGTACGCGTCGCGCAAGATATTGCGGATGCGCCAGAAGGTGGTGACGCCCACGTTGCCGACCGCTGCCCCGCGTTGGGTTGTCGACCCCGACTTCAACCTCGACTTCCACGTCCGGCGACTGCGTGTCCCCGAACCCGGCACACTGCGTGAGGTGTTCGACCTCGCCGAGGTGCTGATGCAGTCTCCGCTGGACATCTCCCGACCGCTGTGGAGCGCCACCCTGATCGAGGGACTGCCGGACGGGCGGGCCGCCGAATTGCTGCATCTGAGCCACGCGGTGACCGACGGTGTCGGCAGTGTGGAAATGTTCGCTCAGATCTACGACCTGGAGCGCTGTCCCGATCCCGAACCTCCTCCTCCGCTGCCGATTCCCGAGACACTGTCATCCAACGATCTGATGCGCGAGGGCCTGGGTGCGATGCCGGGCGCCATCATCGGCGGCGTCCGCGACGTGCTCAGCGGTGCCGTCGGTGCCGTCGGCAAGGTCATCACCCGGCCTGCGACCTCGCTTTCCGGCG
>CAYLWH010000099.1:309-14266 GCA_964387245.1 uncultured Mycobacterium sp. | reverse complement strand
ACCTCACAGCGACACTGAGCGACACCCTGAGAGGGCCGCCGGCCGCGACGTCGACGCCAGAGCCGCGCCGACGTCCGGGGTGCACGCCACAGCGCGCCGACGTCCGGGGTGCACGCCACAGCGCGCCGACGTCCGGGGTGCACGCCACAGCGCGCCGACGTCCGGGGTGCACTGGCGCAGATCCTCGACGAGCGGTAGGCCGTCGCCTCTGGGCGGCGCTCTTGTGGTGCTTCGAGCCCGAATCGTCACCGGCGTCCAATGGTGTCGCTCAGTGTCGCTGCGAGGTGGGCAGGTCGACAGTCGGTTCCGGAGCGTGGCAGTGAGGCGAAGAACCGGCTCAACGCACTCCTCGCGGCGGTCGAACAGACCGGCGAGTCAGTCACCATCACCAACCACGGGCGACCGGTCGCAACGCTGGTACCCGTGCGTCCGGTACCGCGCAGCTTCGGACAGCTTCCGAATCTCGTTGTGCCCGAGAACTTCGATGCGCCCCTGCCCGACTCCGAGATCGCCGCGTGGGAGGGCGGCAACTGATGAACGTGCTGCTGGACACGCAGGTGCTGCTGTGGCTCGTCAGCACGCCGTCCGCGCTGGAACCCTCGACCCTGGAAACCGTCTCCCATCCCAAGACCAAACTGTGGGCGACCGCTGCTTCGGCGTGGGAGATCAGCATCAAGACCCGACCGGGCCCGGCTCGACAGCCAAGCCCTGCTGTCGACCTGGGCGGAGGTGATCGCCGACATGAGCACCGCCGAGCTGCCCGTCGAATCCCAGGACGCGATCCCGGCCGCGCGACTGCGCTGGGATCACAAGGATCCGTTCGACCGCGTGATCGTCGCTCAGGCGGTGCGCAGGAACCTGACGATCGCCACCCGCGACACCCGCATCCTCGACGCCTTCCTCACCCACGTTGAGGCGTGACGCAGGGACGTCGGCCGGTCACCTCGCCCGCGCGACCAGGACCACGGTGCTGCGCGGGTTGGCGAGGTAGTGGTCGGCCGGGTCGATGACAACCTCGGTGTCCTGCTCGGCGAAGTCCTGGCCACTGCGCAGGCTGGTGTCGATGACGCGGTGCCACGCGCAGCCGCCGGGCAACTGCGGCAGCACGATCCACTGATTCCGGTGGTCGGCGTTGAGGACGAAGAACAGGCTCGTGGCCGCCCCGCCGGGCAGGGTGTCATCGGTGTCTAGCTGGTAGCACAGGGTGCGCGATGCCGGGTTCGACCAGTCCGGCGGGTTACCGTCGGGTCCGAACCAGCTCAGGTCGGGAAGCTGGTCGGCGTCCAGGTCGGCGCCCACCAGGAACTTGCGCCGCTGCAGCACCGGGAAGCGGCGCGTCATCGAGATCGCCTGCTTCACGAACGTGACGACATCACCGTTGCGGTCCGGCAGCGACCAGTCGAACCAGGAGATCGCGTTGTCCTGGCAGTAGGCGTTGTTGTTGCCACCCTGGGTGCGCAGGAACTCGTCGCCGCCCAACAGCAGCGGGGTGCCGCAGGCGAAAAGCAGTTGGCAGAAATGGTTCTTGACAAGTTGGCGGCGCAGCGCCAGCACCGACGGATCGTCGGTGTCGCCTTCGACGCCGCAGTTCCACGAGTTGTTGTCATCCGAGCCGTCCCGGTTGTCCTCACCGTTGGCGTCGTTGTGCTTGTGGTTGTAGGACACCAGGTCGTGCAGTGTGAAGCCGTCATGACAGGTCACGAAGTTGATGCTGTTGTAGGCCGAACGGCCGTCGTCGCCGTAGAGGTCTGCCGACCCGGTCAGCCGGTGGCCCAGGTCCGGCAACTGGCCATCGTCCCCTTTGGTGAAGCGGCGCAACGTATCCCGGAAACGGCCGTTCCATTCCGACCAGTCGGCGGGGAAATTGCCGACCTGATAGGTACCGATGTCCCACGGCTCGGCGATCAGGATAGCCTTCTGCAGCACCGGATCGTTGCGCAAGGCATCGAAAAACGGTGCGGTGGTGGCGAAGTTGTCTCCGCTGCCGGTGCGGCCCAACACCGAGGCCAGGTCGAAGCGGAACCCGTCGACATGCATGTGCTGCACCCAGTACCGCAGCGAGTCCAGCACCAACCGGACCACCGCGGGGCTGTCGAAGTCCAGGGTGTTTCCGCATCCGCTGAAATTCATGTAGTAGCGGGCCGCCTCCTCCGGCGGCCCGGTGAGCTCGTAGTAGCTGGGATTGTCGATGCCGCGGAACGACATCGTGGGGCCCATCTCGTTGCCCTCACCGGTGTGGTTGAAGACGACGTCGAGCAGGACCGTGATGCCGGCCTTGTGGAGCTCGCGGACAAGGGTCTTGAACTCGTCGACCTGGCAGCCCGGGCTTCGGCCCGTCGAGTACGACGACTCGGGGGCGAAGAAGGCGATCGAGTTGTAACCCCAGTAGTTGGTCAGTTCACGATTGAGCAGGAAGTCGTCGACGTAATACTCGTGCACCGGCAGCAGTTGGACGGCGTTGACGCCCAATGCGGTCAGGTACGGGATCTTCTCGATGAAACCCAGGTAGGTGCCGGGGTGCTCGACACCCGAGGACTCATGTGCGGTGAAACCCTTGGCGTGCACCTCGTAGATCACCAGCTCCTCGAGCGCCGAGGCGGGCGACACGTCGCCGGCCCAGTCGAATGCGTCGTCGTCGACGACGATCGCCTTCGGGACGACCGACCCGGAGTCCCGGCGGTCCGGGGTCAGGTCGGCATTGCCGGACTGGGGGTCGTAGGCCAGCAGCAGGTTGTCGGTGTTGCCGAACTTGCCGGTGACCGCCTTGGCGTACGGGTCGAGCAGCACCTTGGCGGGGTTGAACCGCAAACCGGCAGCCGGACTGTATTGTCCGACAACCCGGTAGCCGTACAGCTGGCCCGCTTTGACACCCTCGACGTGGACCTGCCACACACCGTTGGCGGGGCCCTGCAATGCAATGAGGCCGGGGGGCTGGCCGTCGGCAGTCGAATAGAGCACCAGGAAGACTGCGGCGGCATGCTGCGAGTAGAGGGCAAAGTTGACCCCGGTTTCGGTAAGGGTGGCACCGAGCGGGTAGTCGGTACCCTTCGTCCACGTTGGCGTAGCGCTGGGACGAAGCTGATCCGCCATCTGCGGCTCCTCGGTACGGACACGACGGCCACCATGGCCGCGCTGTCATCGTCGTCGGTGGCGTGCGGGTGCGCAAGTGGGTGCACGTGGGGTGCTTGGCGCCCATCAACCTTCGCCACTGGGCACAAGAACACCGGTGTACTGGCCCTTTTGTGTTACCAGAGTGATTGCTGTGATAATTGGGTAACAAACAGGCAAGTGTCCGACGATAACTCGTGCACCAGGTCGAGGAGGGACCCGTGCTTCGCAGTCGCACCCCCAGTACAGCGGGCTCGGCAACGCGCACCGCGCGGACCGCGCCGGCGATCGCGGCGGTCCTGGTGGTCGCGGGCGGGGCCGTGACGGCGGTCGGGATGCCGGTGGCGGCGGCGGACGGGTGCAAAGACATCGAGGTGGTGTTCGCGCGCGGCACCAGTGAGCCGGCCGGCCTCGGCCGGGTGGGCACAGCGCTGGTCGACTCACTTCGCCCGCTGGTCAAGGGCAAGAGCATCGGCACCTACGCCGTCAAGTACCCAGCCACCTGGGACTTCCGAGGAGTGGCGACGGGCGCCAACGACGCCAGCGCACGCGTGCAGTCCACCGCCGCGAACTGCCCCGCGACCAAGATCGTGCTGGGCGGCTATTCACAGGGCGCGGCGGTCATCGACGTCATCACCACGTCGCCGGTCGCAGGACTCGGGTTCAAGGCACCGATGCCGCGCGCGGTCGCCGAGAATATCGCCGCCGTAACCGTTTTCGGCAATCCGTCGACACGGATCGGCCAGCCGTTGACAATGATGAGCCCGCTGTACGGAGCCAAGACCGCCGACCTCTGCAACACCAAAGACCCGATCTGTTCCCAGGGCAACGATTTCAATTCACACACCCGCTACCCGGAGTCTGGACTGGTCGGGTTGGGCGCACAGTGGGTCGCCAAGCATGTGCTGACGCCGGCGCCCCGAGCCGCCGCCTGAGCGACCCGGATTCACGCCCTACCGGGTTGCAGGTGGGCGCGCGCCTCCCGCGCTGTTCCGGATGAGGATGACGACGCTGATCGCACACACCCAGATGGGGAACACCAAGGTGACCCACAGGCTGCGACTGACCACCAAGAGCAGCGCCAAAGCCAACAGATAGCTGGTGAACGGCAGCCAACGTGGCATCAGGCCGGTACGGAGCCAGATGGTCGCCAGCGAGATCATGAAGACCGCCGCAAATCGGGCCCCCCATACGTTGCTGACCTGGAGCATCATCGACCGAGCCAAGTAGATCAGCTCCTCGGGCGGGGTGCCCGGTGCCCGAACGACGATGAGTATCGCCCCGGCGAAGGACATCGCGATCGCCACCATCGCGATGAACACCAGGCCGCTGCCGAGGAATACCGTCGCGAAGAAACGGTCCTCGAAAGCGCCCAACTGGTCGCGGATGACACCGATGAACCACAGGAAGGCGATCATGGCCAACGGAGCCAGCACCAACGCCGTGCTGATTCGGGTCTTCCCGTCGGTCACCCAGCCGATTTGAGCGAACGGGTCGTCAGGGACTACGCTGCGCAGCAACGCCACGCTGGTTGCGAAGAGTACGGCGAAGATGATGCCTGCGTAAGCGGCGGCACGGGGTGTTCTGAGTCGACGCAGCGGTTGGCCGCGCTTCGTGTCCACCATGCGGTACTCCTGCAGCTACATCCGAAGGGTTACACCGAGCAGTGCGATAAAGCCGAGCCCGCACTTCCCGTCGAAGATTAGCGCCTCTCCGACCTCCTCGACGCGCTGCCCGACGACCTTCCGCGGGTGCTCACCTGGGTGGACGAGGGCACCGAGCCGGCCGCCGGCGTGCAGACGCTCGACGGCATCATCGCGTCGAATTCGTCCGAGCCGCTGCCCGCACCGAGCAAGCCGGGCGCGTCCGTCGTCCTCACCAGCGGCACGACCGGGTTACCGAAGGGCGCGTCGCGGGCCAAGGCCTCGCCATTGGCGAGCGCCGAACTGGTCGACCGAATTCCCTTCCCCCGCAGGGGGACAATGGTGATCGTCGCGCCGATGTTCCACGGCACCGGCCTGGCCACCTACCTCATCGGCGGAATCCTGGGCAACAAGGTGGTCACCACCCGGCGTTTCAACGCCGAAGGCACTCTCAAGCTCATCGCGGACCACAAGGCCGACATGCTGGTCACCGTCCCCACCATGCTGCACCGCATGGTCGAACTCGGCCCCGACGTCATCGCCCGCTACGACACGTCGTCGCTGAAGGTCATCGCGATCGCCGGTCGGCGCTGACCCCCGAGCTGTCCGATCGCGTGCAGGACACCTTCGGCGATGTGCTCTACAACATCTACGCCTCGACCGAGTGCGGGTTCGGCACCATCGCCACGCCGGCGGAACTGCGAATCGCTCCCGGGACGGCGGGCCGCTCACGGTGACCTCCGAAGTGGTCTTGTACGACGGTCAGGACCGGCGGATCAACGGTGCCAACAAACGGGGCCGGATCTTCATCCGCAGCACAGCGCGGTTCGAGGGATACACCGACGGCCGACACAAACAGGTCATCGACGGCTACATGTCCAGCGGCGACATGGGTCACTTCGACGAGAACGGGCTGCTGTTCGTCGACGGCCGCGACGACGACATGATCGTCTCCGGCGGTGAGAACGTCTTCCCGCAGGAGGTCGAGAACCTGCTCGTCGAGCACGAGGACGTCTCCGATGCGGCCGTGGTCGGTGTCGACGATGTCGAGTTCGGAAAGCGGTTGCGCGCGTTCGTAGTTGCCAAGCCCGGCGCGCAACCGGACGCGGAGCAACTCAGGCTCTACGTCAAGAACAACCTGGCCCGTCACAAGGTGCCCCGCGACGTCGTGTTCATCGACGAGCTGCCGCGCAACACCACCGGCAAGGTGCTGCGACGGGTTCTGGTCGAGATGGACACCGACAGCTGATTGGCTCCCGGCCGGTCAGGCGTGCTTCTCCAGAAGGAAGTCCGCGCAGCGCTCGCCGACCATGATCGCGGGTGCGTTGGTGTTGGCGCGCGGAATCTGCGGCAACGCGGACGCGTCGGCGACCCGCAGGTTCTCCACACCGCGTACGCGCAGCTGATCATCAAGCGGGCTGTCGGATTCACTGCCCATGGCGGCGCTGCAGGCCGCGTGGTACGTGGTGATCGCGTTATTCCTGAAGGACTCCCGGATGTCGGCGGCCAGCCCGGGAAAGGCTTCCCGCTCGACAGTGGATGAAATCGGTTTGGTGGCAAGGATTTCACGGGTGCGTTGGACAGCTCGAACGAGCGCCTCGACGTCTTCGGATTCGGTGAGCAGGTTCAACCGGATCGCCGGTGGGACCGCGGGATCCGATGACCGGATCAGCACGCTGCCGCGACTCCTGGGTGTCCAGTAGGAGTGGCCGACGGCCAGCCGCGGACAAAGCTTCATGCCACGGGGATCGGCGAGGGCATCGGCGGGGACGAAAATCAGCTGGACGTCGCACGCGGGCAGGTCGGGCTTCGACCGGACGTGAGCGACCGCTTCGACACCGCTGTTCGCGAACTTACCCCGTCGCCCAAACAGCCACTGCAGCAACCATTTCGGATTCGAGGCGTCCGCAAGGCCGCGGTGACCCGGCGCGAGGTCCCAGGTCGCCCACGCATGCGGGTGGTCGGTCAGCCCCTGCCCGATGCGCGGGCTCTCGACAACGGGTATGACCCCGACACTGCGGAGATGATCGGCGGGCCCGATTCCCGACAACTGCAACAGCGCTGGTGTGGCGAACGCGCCGGCACTCAGGATCACCTCGTGATCGGCATAGGCGTGGTGCACCCGTCCGCGACGCCGGTACTCGACACCGACCGCGCGACCGTTTCGGATAATCACCCGTCGCACATCGGCTTTGGTGACAACCGTCAGATTGGTCTGACCCGTCAAGTAGCCGCGTGGTGTGCTCCACCGCTGGCCGTTGTGGATGGTGACCGGGCTGAGCGCGGCACCGTCGAGTTCGGGTCCACTGACGTCGTCGCGGGCCGCCACACCGGCAGCACGCGCCGCCTCGACGAAACGTAGTGACAGGTCGTCGGGGTAGGCCGTGCGGGTGATCCGCATCGGACCCTGTTCGATCCGCGCGAATACCGGCGCGATGTCAGCCCAGCTCCAGCCGGGCAGCCGCCAGCCGTCGTAGTCGAGATCGCGTCCCCTGACCCAGATCATCGCGTTCATCGCGCTGGTTCCCCCGAGCACGCGGCCGCGGTGCTGAGCGATTCGTCGATCTGCGCAAGCCGGTTCCGGCTCGGTCTCATACCCCCAGTCGATCGAGGATCCGAACTGCCGGACACCCGCCAACGGCGCCCGCACCATCAACCGCCGGTCCGAACCGCCCGACTCGATCAACAGCACCTTCGACGAGGAGTGTGTCGCAAGTCGTCCGGCGACCGCGCAACCGGCAGAGCCGGCACCGATCACGATGAAGTCATACGATGTCACTGAACCGCCCCCTCAACCTCGCGCACCGGGATCGATCGGAACCCGCCCGTCAGACCGTGCCTTGTTAGCATGTCGACCGTGGACGACATCCGTCTCAGTATCGAGAAGTTGACGACGTCGGGGCTGGCAGTGACCAACCAGGGCGAGGATCTCGCGGTGAAGCACGCGACGGCCGACGGGCGCATCGAGACGGCGCACGCAGGCTGGCAGGGCCAGTCGGCGTCTGCGATGGCCACCCGGTGGGCCACCTGGCAGGAAAACACCAACACGTTTCTGACCCGGATGTCCGACCACGCGCAGGGCCTGCACAACGGTGCCCAGGGCTTTTCCGAGTTCGAAGCCGCACGCGAACGCGAGATGCGGGAGCTTTCGGCAAGGGGCGACGCGGCAGCGGAGCGCGCAGCCAAGCGGTTGTGACCCTCACCGTCGCTGACATCGAGCGGTGGAGCGCCGGCGACGTACGAGAAGTGTTCCACGCGGCGTCCAGTCGTGCGCAGGCGGCGTTCGACGCTTCCAACGGGCTGGCCGAACTGCCCGCGCTGGCGAACTGGGGCGGCGTCGCCGCAACCGCGGCCAAGGACGCCATCGGGAAGACGCGCAAGGACCTCGACGCACACGGCAACGAGGCCCTGTCGGTCGCCAACGCAGCCCGCGCCGCCGCCGACGAGATCGACCGGGTGCAGGCCGAACTGCGCGCCCTGAAGAACGACGCGGAGGCGCTCGGGATGGCCGTCGACCCGGTGTCGGGGCAGGTGGTCGCCGGTCCCGGGTTCAAGGGCAACGCGATGGAACTACTGCTCAAACAGCAGCAGTTGCAGCCACGGCTGGACAAGATCATCGCCGACGCGAACCAGGTGGACACGGCATTGGCCAACGCCATTCACATGGCCGACGGCAGCACGCCGATTCCCGACGCTCCGCACGACAACCGACCGGAGATCCAGGCGGCGCTGAGCAAGCCGCTGCCGACGGACGACCAGGAGTTCGAGGATCTGTGGAATCAGCTGACCCCTGAGGAGAAGGACTGGCTCTACCAGCAGGACCCGTTCATCGCCAACAATCCCGGAATGCCCTGGGATCCCCCGGACGGGCTGGGCAAGGATCACTACAACAGGCGGCATCTCGACAGCCTGATATCCGACGCGCAGGCCGACGTCGACCGGCTCCAGCAGCAATTCGGCGACCTCGGCGGGCGGAACGCCGAGTCACTGAGGCCCCAGCTGGACGCGGCGTTGTACAGACTCAACGGCTACAAGGCGGTCCACGCGGAAGCCAACCCGCCGAAATACCTGGCTAACGGTCAACCCAACCCGGAGGCCGCCGTCCCGCGCTACCTCGGTCTCCTCGACGATCAGGGTCACGCGGCGGTGACCTTGCAGAACCCCGATCACGCCAAGGTCACCGCGACCTTCGTGCCGGGAACCGGCCAGGACACCAACGCGATTCAGGGCAGCGTCGACAAATCCCAGGCAATGTATCGGGCAACCCTGGATGCCGACAGCTCGCTGCGCCCCGAAGACGTCTCGGTGACCACGTGGATGGACTACAACAGACCCATGAACCTCGCCGAGGCGGCGAACCCGTTGCCCGCCTACTCCGACGGCACCCGGCTGGACGCCTTCCAGAACGGCTTGCGGGTGACACACGACGGCCCGGCTTCGCTGAACACCGTCATCGGCCACAGCTACGGCTCGACGCTGGTCGGCGGGGCCGCGTCCTACGGACATGAGCTCGACGCGGACAACGTGATCGCCGTCGGCAGCCCGGGCATGCTCGTCACGAATGCGGAGCAGCTCAATCTGCCTGCGGGCGCGCACGTTTATGCGACTCGTGCCGAACACGACATCATCAGCCTGGCGACCGGCATGACGCTCGGCCGTGACCCGACCGCCGGGGGCTTCGGCGCCACCGTCCTGGAAGCGGCGCCCGGCAAGAGCTTCGATCCCTGGGGGATCCTGCCCAGTGTCGACGCGCACAGCAGCTACTGGAGCCAAGGCAATCCGGCACTGGTGAGCATGGGAAAGGTGATCGCGGGTGTGAATCAGCCCCCATCTGGCAGTGGAAGTTGGTAGGGAACGAAATGCCTTTATTACCAAGTAGTTTGGCGGCCATGGTGGTGGTGGCCGCGCTGCTGTGCGGGTGCGGTCCCAACAGTCCGCTCGGACCGCCGACGCCAACTGGAGCCACCGAAATTGGAGGACCCGACATGACATCCCCACCCCCACCGCCGGACGGCTGGAACCCGAGGGTCGTCGTACCGGAAAGCCAGCAGCAGGCTCAGGACACCGTCATCGGATACTTGATCAGGACGCTGAGGGAACTGCCGACGGGAACCGTCTTCGACCGGACGCGCTACCTCGGCGGCACCAACACCCCGTGCGACGACCCGATCCAGGGTAAACCGTCCTACCAGTTCACCAACATGAACCAGGCGAAGTTCCCCGAGGGCACCGACCTCGCCGTCATCATCGCCACCACCGGGGACATCTGGAAGGGCTGGGGCTGGTACGTCGTCGAACGGGACGGCTTCCGCAAGCCGAACCGGTTCGGCTATGCGCCGGACGGATATTCGCTGCAGATCGTGACGTCCAACCCGCCGGGATACCCGCCGACGGTGACCGGACTGTCGCCGTGTTATCCGGGCGAGTTGATGCGCGACGACATCCCCGTACCGGTGACGCTCACCGCCGATTAGCGAGCTCCACCCGCAGGTCAGGAAATCTCACCGCGTCAGGGAAGCCGGCTGTAGGCGATACCGTCCGCCGACCGTGGGCGCTCTGCCGATATTTGTGCCGGAATCCGTGCATAGGGCCCACGCTCGGCGGTATCGCGGGCAGTCGCAGGCTCTCCGATGACCTGGCTGGACCGATCGACCCCAAGCGCGTGACAGATAGGCCACGATGATTACGGTAATCGCAGGCCGGAGGTGATGTGATGCTCGACGACGTCCAGCGGCACGACAACGCGGTCGGGGCAACCGAACCCGACGCGCATCCGCCGGCGGAGGGGGATCCTGGTGAGCGCCGGGAGATGGTGCGCGAGACGATAGCCCTGATTCTGATGTCGGTTACCGCCATCTTCACCGCCTGGTGCGGCTTCGAGGCGTCCAAGTGGGGCGGGGAAATGTTGATCGCTTTCAGCCGGGCCTCGGCTGCGCGAATCGAGGCGGCCAAACAGCAGGGCATCGCCAACAATGCGCGGCAACAGGATCTGACGATCTACGGCTTGTACGTCCAGGCCGATGCCGACGGTAACGAGCAATTTGCTCAGTACATTTCGAACCGGTTCTCCGACCCGTTCAAGATGGCGTTCGACGCATGGAATGCGTCCGGCCGCACCGGCAACTCTCCGTTCAGCCTGCCGGAGTATGTCGAACCCGGTGCGAAGGAGGCTGAAGAGGCCGAGCAGCGCGCCGATCAGCTGTTCGCCCTGGCCCTGGTCAACAACCGACGAGGTGACAACTACACGCTGCTGACGGTGCTCGCCGCGCTCGTGCTGTTCTTCACCGCCGTCTCCGGAAGACTCTCGCGACCCTCGTTGCGGTGGGCCGGGATGATCTTTGCCGGGCTGCTGTTTCTGGTGGCCGGCGGCTTCGTGCTTACTTTCCCGGTGGTCATCTGAGCCGCCCGCACCGGCGGGGACAATTCGGCAGCTGAACATGGACGCGCAGAATCGGTACGATTCCCCAGACCGGCGTCGCCAGCCGATGCTTTGGCGGATGCGCAGTCCGAGGCCGCTTTGCAAGCCTTCACCCCCTTCGTCTGGGCCCAGTCAATGCGGGTCTGGATCAGTGTCACGATGTGCCGCCCGGCCGGTGGGTCGAATATCTACAGGTCCAAGCTATCGACGGGTTGCGACAGGAATGCTTTCCTTAATCGGGGCGTGGATGCCGGATGGGTCCACATCAGCAAAGGACGGGAGGGGCGCTGATGGGCGGGGTCTGTCCCGATACGGTCAAGCTGTACTACGAGGAATCGAAAGCCGCCAGAGTGCCTTTTTTGGTTTCTCTACCGGACCGCGCCAGCCGGCCTTCTATTGGACTTCGATCGTCTTCTACGCGCTGGCAGTCGCCGTGTCGTTCCTGATCTTCGTACCGATACCCACGAAGGTTAACGTCGCGTACGACACTGCTCGAGAACTGGCAAGAGCAGCTGCACCGATCATCCCGGCCAAGCTCTATTACGATTACGCCGCAGGCCACCAGGACGCGATAAATGACGCCCTGAAGATCCTGGATGGCAGATTCGGCATCGCCACTCGCTTTCGCACTCTCATCGTCGCGATCGCTGTGCTCATCGTCTCGGCGTCGCTCAGCGTCGCTCTGGGGACGGAGCACGCCCCGAGCCCAACCCACGTAATTGTCGACAGGAGTCAATGATGAGTAGCGAGGAAGCGGGAGGTGGCAGCTCTGATGCCACAACCGGAGCCGGTCAACCGACGCCGCCTCCGCCTCCTGCCGGAGACCAAGTCGTCGAGATTGACTTCAATCCCCTCGTTGGAAAGGGCGGCGGTGTGGATTCATTCCGCAACGAGATGCCCAATCCCGACGTGGAGACTAGCGGGTAGTCCTCACCCAGAGGTGGCGACGCTGAATTACCACGCGAACTCGCGCAGACGTCGGTTTGTGTCTGGTGGTCGACGCCGCCGACTGACCGCCCCGCCCGCATCAACTGGCATCCTGTAGTAACACGACCCCGAATCGGTTCATCCCTGTTCGCGCTGGTCAACGTAGAAATTCGGCGATCCGTGTGCCGGCTGCCGAAGTCAGGCAAGAGAGACGAAATGTCACCAAGAGTCCGATCGCACCTGTATGAACTGCACATCAATGGTTAAATGTCGCCATGGTCAGCAGGGTCTCGCGGCGTGCATGGTTCGGCTTGGCGGGAGTCACCGCCGCAAGCGCCACGCTTGCTGCATGTGGGTCATCGACGACGTCGACGGCGACCCAAACGGTCACTGTTTCACCAACGACACCTTCGTTTCAGCCACGGGCGGCCATCACCGAGCCGGACGCCGCCTTGGAAGAACTCAGGAAGGGTAACGAGCGCTACATCAACGCCGAGATACAACACCCAGGCCAGCATCCCGAAGCCCGACTGCTGGTCGCCCAGAGTCAAGAGCCTTTCGCGGTGATCGTGAGTTGTTCGGATTCCCGAGTTCCCCCAGAACTATTGGTAGATCAGGGATTCGGGGATCTATTCGTCGTCCGGGTGGCCGGTAACGTCATCGGCCGGTCGGAATTGGGCAGTGTTGAATATGCGGTCGGACATCTACACACACCCTTGGTGGTCGTAGTGGGCCATGAACGCTGCGGCGCAGTGGCCGCCACCGTGGACAGCGTCGAGCATGGCAACCAACCCGAAGGCGCGATTGCCGATATCGTCGAGCTCATCACCCCCGCGGTGACAATCGCCAAGCAGCGACCTGGCGATGACTTGTTGGACAAGGCCATACGCGCCAATGCTGAACTCTCGCGCGACGCACTGTTGAAATCCCCCGAGGTGGCCGAGGCGGTTGACGCCGGTCACCTCAAAGTGGTTGCCGCGTACTACAACCTGAACGACGGGAAGTTCCAACTCCTCTGATCCCCGACCAAACCACAGCGGCCCGCCGATGGTGTGCGTTGTGGGCCTGTAGGCCGTAGCTGGCGGCCCGGCGTTCCGCCAGTATGTCCGAGGGAACTCGGCGGATCCGTCGGCCCGGGAGCTACTCGGCGCCGAGATGGTCCGCTGATCGTTGCCCGTGCCTCGGCCGCCCGGCGGGCGCAGCCCCCTGCACGCCCGTGAACTCACCGAGTTCGCTGATCGGTGTGTCCCAGTGGCAGGCCCGGCCGCGTCGACGCCGGCGTCGCCCAGGGCGTGCAGGGCCGGCGACACTTGCTGTCGTTGCGCCATTTGGAACATCGCTCAACAGCCACGCATGAAGCTCGTCGACGGCACACGGTGCAGTCCGTCAGGTGAGACTCTGCAAGAAAATGTCAGTGGGTTCTCGTCACGAAGAATGTCAGTAAACCGGGTTCGTTGACGGCTGGATCGTGATCGAATGCTGCGCGGTGGTTGTCAGCGGGCTCGCCCGTTCGCGGGTGGTCAAAGGGTTGAGAGGCGGTGCTGGTGGTCGATGCGAGCGGGCGTGCGCTGCGTCGGACCGCCGTGGATCGGCTGGCGGTCCTGGATGAGGCTGGTGACCTGACCAGCGAGCATGTCCGGTTGACCGCACAGGCCCTGGGCGTGACCGAGCGGACGGTGTGGCGGTGGGTGAGAGCGCGCCGGACGCCACCGCCACCACCGAAGAAGCGAGATCGGTTCCGGATCGACACGGATCGTCGAGTGCGCCTTGCCTATTGGCGTGGCAATGCGTCGGCGCTGCATCGTGAGCTGCTCGAGCAGGAGAAGCAGGCTCGGTGCCGGCGCCCCGCCCTGCTTCTCCT
>CAYLWH010000099.1:0-299 GCA_964387245.1 uncultured Mycobacterium sp. | reverse complement strand
GGGCTTGCGGCTCAGCCCGAGCATGATCCGCGTCGAGCATATCGCGCAATCGAGGGCGGACGCGGTTCCCGCCGCGCATTCGATGCAGGCCCGGCGGCGCTTCGATGTGTTCCTGCAACGGCCCGCGGCTTACCGGAACGCGGCGTGGGAGGGTGATCATGTGGAGGCTCCGGTGCAGGTGGAGGTGGACGGGTGCCTGGTCAAGCCGTGGGTGACCTGGTTCGTGGACGCGAGGCACGATGTGATCCTCGGCGCTGCGGTGACCCCGCAGACACCGAGCCGCGAGTCCATCCTGGCCG
>CAYLWH010000098.1:0-14421 GCA_964387245.1 uncultured Mycobacterium sp. | reverse complement strand
GCGGCGGCGAACCTTTCGGGTCTGGTCATCACGCCGGGTTGCGACCTGCGCTATCTCGTCGGTTCCCGCGCCGAGACGTTCGAACGGCTCACCGCGTTGGTGATTCCGGTCTCGGGGCCGCCCACCGTGGTGGTGCCCCGACTCGAGCTGGCGTCGCTGCACGAGTCCGCGGTCGTCGAACTGGGCCTGCCGGTGCGCGACTGGGTGGACGGCGAGGACCCTTACGACCTGGTGCTGGGGGCACTCGGCGGTGGGCCGGTCGCCACCGCGGTCACCGACGCGATGCCCGCGTTGCACCTGCTGCCCCTCACCGCCAAACTCGGCGAGTTGCCGGTGTTGGCCACCCACGTGCTGCGCACACTGCGGATGATCAAGGATCCGGCCGAGGTCGACGCGCTGCGCGAGGCGGGTGCCGCCATCGACCGCGTGCACGCCCGGGTGCCGGAGTTCCTGGTGCCCGGCCGCACCGAGGCCGATGTCGCCGCCGACATCGACGAAGCCATGTTGGCCGAGGGACATTCGGCTGCCGCGTTCATCATCGTCGGCTCCGGGCCGCACGGCGCCGACCCGCACCACGAGGTGTCCGGCCGCGAACTGCGGGCCGGCGACATCGTCGTCGTGGACATCGGCGGTCCGTACGAACCCGGCTACAACTCGGACTGCACCCGCACCTACAGCCTGGGTGAGCCGAGTTCCGAAGTGGCCGAACAGTATTCGATACTACAGCGCGCGCAGCGGGTCGCCGTCGAGGCGGTGCGTCCCGGGGTGACGGCCGAACAGGTGGACGCCGCCGCGCGCGACGTGCTCGCCGAGGCCGGCCTGGCCGAGTACTTCGTGCACCGCACCGGTCACGGTATCGGGCTGTCGGTGCATGAGGAGCCCTACATCGTCGCGGGCAACGATCTGCCACTGCGGCCGGGCATGGCATTCAGCGTGGAACCTGGTATCTACTTCCCCGGCGAGTGGGGCGCCCGGATCGAGGACATCGTGGTCGTCACCGAGGACGGCGCCGAGCCGGTGAACCACCGGCCCCACGAACTGATCGTGGTGCCGTAGGCGCACCGTGTCAGCGCCTCCGCAGCGCGCGCCTACGCTTGCGCGGGGGCTGCGAACGCCCGGATGCCAACGTTGCGGCGATGGCCAGGCACGCCCGCAGCGTCGCCGCCAGGTGGGTCGCGTTCTGGGCGTCTGGCCATGAGGACTGCTTGACCACGACGGTGCGCGTGGCGCGGTCGACGAACACCAGCTGCCCGTGGATGCCCAGGCACAGCAGTACCGGCCCGGATTCCGGGTCGAAGAACCAGAACTGGTTGCGGTACCAACCGCCGGGGAGCATCGGCTCGTTGTCCGTGCGGGCGAACGCTTCACGCACATCGGGCGTCGGGGCGTAGGCGTCGGCCAGCCAGGCGGTGGGCGCCACCTGGTTGTCCCCGGCCCTGCCGTCGTCGAGCAGCATCTGCCCGAACCGGGCAAGATCCCGCAGCGTGGTGGAGATCCCACCGTCATGGACACCGGTGCCGACGGGGTCGCAGGTGATCTCGGCGTCGAGTTCGGCGCCCAGCGGTTGCCAGATGAGCGTCGAGACCAGGTCGGCCATTCGCCGGCCGGCCGCGCGTTCGCACATCCAGCCGAGCATGTCGGTATCACAGGATCGGTACACGAAGTCGCCGCCGTGGCCACTGGCGATACCGAGCGTCATCAGGTAGGCATATGCGCCGTGGGGGTCGTCGGGCCGGCGGGGTGCCCACCCCATCGAACGCTCCATGACCCGAACCTCCGAGTCCTCGGAATCGTAGGCCTCGCTGAACGCCACACCGGTACGCATGTCGAGCACATCGCGCACGCTCGCCCCGTGATACCCCGAACCGGCGACCTCGGGGACGTAGTCGGTGACACCCGCACGCGGGTCGAGTTGCCCCCGCTCCACCAGCACACCGGCCACGCAGCCGACGATCGACTTGGACACCGACATGACGAGGTGCCGGGTGGCGGCCGTCATCCCGGCGAAGTACCGCTCGGTGACCACGACGCCGTCGTGGAGTACCAGCAACCCGTCCGTGAACGTCGAGTCCAGCACCCGCGCCACGGTCGACGGCCCATCGGCCAGCTGGACGGGAATTCCGCCAAGGTCCTGTTCGCGCACCGCGAGCGGACGCGGAGACCCGCCTGCGGGGATGGGATGTGTCGGGATGATCTCCCGCATGTGCCGGAACGACCAGCGCAGACGGTCCGGTTGCTGCCAGTTCGACAGGTTCACCCGAAGCGGGGGCGACGGGGGGAAGCCGCTCATGACGTCACCTACTTGATGCACGCCGGGAAATGGTACTCATCAAGCCGGCGAGGCAGCGAGGTAGTGGTTTGCTGCCGACGCGTAACATCGGTGAGTGTCCACCAACTGTGACGAGGCCGGCCTGGCAGCGGCGGTGAACGCCGAGAACTGGCACCTGCCGCCCTACAACCGCTGGGGCTACTGGCACGTCGGCGAAATCCTGCCAACACAGCGGATCGCTGCGCCCGATCAGGCGCGGGCGTTGCCGGCCGCCGCAGGTCAACCCGCCGCCATCGACGTCACCCAGGTGAGGCTCGTCAGAGTCCACGGTCAGGAATCGACCGTGGGTGAGGTGCTGGCCGATACGTACACCGACGCTGTGGTGGTCCTGCAGGACGGAGCACTGGTCACCGAGTGGTACGGCGCCGCGGGCGCGCCGAATCGTAGGCATGCCCTGATGTCGGTGACCAAGTCCGTCGTCGGGTGCGTGACCGCCGCATTGGTCGACCGTGGTCTGATCGACACCGATCGACCGGTCACCGACTTCGTTCCCGAGCTGGCCGGCAGCGGCTATGCCGGGGCGACCGTGCGCAACGTCCTCGACATGCGCAGTGGGGTCCGGTTCGTGGAGGACTACACCGACCGCGAGGCCGACGTCTGGCAGATCGGCGAGTCGCCCGGCGGTATCTACGGTTACCTGTGCGGGCTGGCTGCCGAGTCGCCGCACGGAGAGCGGTTCATGTACCGCTCCGCGGAGACCGATGTGCTGGGCTGGGTCTGCGAACGCGTGGCCGGCCGGCCGATGTCGGAGCTGATCGCGTCGCTCATCTGGCAGCCGATCGGTGCCGAGTTCGACGCCGAAATCATCTGTGACACAACGAATGTCGCATGGCACGACGGAGGCCTGTGCGCAACCGCGCGGGACATGGCACGGTTCGGACAGATGTTGCTCGACGGCGGCACGGTGCCCGCCGGTGACGACGTCCGCACCGTTATCGGCCCGAAGTGGTTGCGGGCCGCCTGGGCGGTGGACGCCGACATCCGATCGGTGTTCGCGGCGTCGCCCAACGAGGCCTCGATGCCCGGGGGCTGGTACCGCGACCAATTCTGGTTCCGGCCCGGCAGCTTCGGAGATACTTTGCTGTGCTTGGGAATTCACGGCCAGATGATCCATGTGAGCAGGCGCACCCGAACGGTGTGCGTCAAATTCTCGACTTGGCCGGACGCCCAAAACCCGGCCTATCTCCAGGACACCCTGCGGGCGTTCGACAATCTCGGTGGTGCGCTCGGCGGCCGGCATTCCAGCGTCGATCGGCACCGGCTGCCGGGCATCGTGTCGGGCGCGCGCCGGCACGGCGCGGCCGACCGGCCCGAGTTCCACGAGGACTGAGCGGATCTCTCGATTCCGGAGGACCGCCCTGCCCGATAGTCATACGCTGCAAGTTCGAGGAGGCGCGAGATGACTGATTCGAAGCCGCGGACCACCCGCAAGCTCAAGCCGGCCACCCCCCGGAAGACACGACGGGCACTGCCTTTCGGCAGTTCGACGCTCAACGGCATCGCCGAGATCCGGACTTTCTTCCGGACCAACGAGCAGCCGATCTACTTCGTCGGGCCCACGGCGTTCAACCTGCTCGGCATCGACCGTTGGGTGCGCAACTTCCAGTACATCGCCTACTACGACTCCTGGGACGGCGGGCATCCCCGGGTGTTCGCACCCAAGAACAAGCCGTATGTCGAGTTCGAGTCGAGCGAGCACGTCAACAACTACCTGCTGCGCGACCCGGAGGTGCAGGCGCACCTCAAAAGGCGCGGCGGCACACCGATGGTAGCCATGGTGTTCTTCGACGAGGAGACCGAGGAGATCTGCAAAGAGCTGGGGTACAACCTGATCCTGCCGCCGGATTCTCTTCGCCGGAAACTTGATTCGAAGATCGTCACCACCCAGCTCGGCAACGAGGCAGGTGCGCCGTCGGTGCCCAATGTGCTCGGCCGGGCCGACAGCTACGAGGAACTGAGCGCGCTGGCCACCGAGCACCGGCTGGGCT
Source organism: uncultured Mycobacterium sp. (assembly GCA_964387245.1). GTDB lineage: Bacteria > Actinomycetota > Actinomycetes > Mycobacteriales > Mycobacteriaceae > Mycobacterium. The sequence goes on along the minus strand of CAYLWH010000098.1, from coordinate 10,104 downwards.
CGGATCTGGTGGTGCAAACCCCGTACGGAGATTCCGGCAAGACCACGTTCTTCATCAAGTCGGAAGACGACTGGACGGCCAACGAGAGCGACATCGTCGGTCAAGAGCTCAAGGTGATGAAGCGGATCAACAACAAGGCGGCCGCGGTCGAGGCGTGCATCACCCAGCACGGCACCATCGTCGGGCCGTTCATGACCGACCTCACCGGATACCCCGAGCTCACGCCCTACAAGGGTGGCTGGTGCGGCAACGACCTCTTCCCGGAGGCGCTGACGGATAAACAGCGCGCCGCGGCCATCGACCACGTCCGCAAGATGGGCGACCGGCTGGCGCAGGAGGGCTACCGCGGGTTCCTGGAGGTTGACGTGCTCGTCGACCTCGACACCGACGAGGTGTATCTCGGGGAGATCAACCCGCGCATCTCGGGGGCGTCGTCGATGACGAACGTGACCGCGGGCGCCTACGCGGATGTGCCGCTGTTCCTGTTCCATCTGCTGGAGTTCATGGACGTCAAGTACACGGTGAACGTCGAGGAGATGAACGAACGCTGGCGCGACTTGGCCGCCGTGGACGTGTGGTCACAGCTGATCATGAAGGAGCCGACGGACTCGGTGGAGCGCATAATGGCCGCCCCGCGGACCGGAACCTGGCATCTCAGCGACGAGGGTGAGCTGACGTTCGCCCAGGTGACCAACGACTGGCACGACCTCACCGGTGAGGACGAGGCCTTCTACCTGAGGGTGTATGGGCCGGGTGATTACCGGTTCAAAGGCGCCGACCTCGGCATCCTGGTGACCAAGGGGCGGATGCAGACCGCAGAGGGTCTCACCCAGCGGTGCCGCCGCTACATCGAAGGCATCCGGGCGCAGTACGTCTCGGAGCCCGTCGTGGATGCGCCGTCGTTGACCGCGGTGCCGTCGGTGAAATAGGTCAGTCGGCGCCGCGGTCCAGCAGGTCCGACGAGCCGAGCACTCGCTCGATGTGGACCTCGACGACGACGCGGCGCGGGTTGGCACGCGGGGTGCGGTACCGCTGCGCGTAGCGGAGTTCCGCGTCGCGCACGGCCTCGGCTTCGGTGTTGACGCTCGCGCGGCCCTCCAACGACAGCCAGCGCGCGCCGTCGACCTGACTGAGCACGGCCACCCCGCCGCGGGCGGCATTGACCGCCTTCTGCGACCCACCCGTGGTGATGACCCGGGCGATGTGTGTCTTGGGGTCGAAGGTGAATCCCACCGCAACCACGTGCGGGGACCCGTCGGCGCGCAGCGTCGTCATCATCGCCAGGTGTCGTTCGGTGAGGAACGCCAACGCGTCGTTGGAGAGCCGGGTCGTTGTGTGCGCCATCGATGCTCACGCTAGCGCAGGTGATAATCGCAGCCATGAAAGACACGGGCGGCGAAGTCATCGTGATTTTCGGTGGTCGCAGCGAAATCGGCTCCGAACTGGCCCGGCTGTTGGCTCCGGGTGCCACCGTCGTTCTCACCACCCGCGACGGCCACAGCCTGGATCGGCAGGTCTCCGCGTTGCGGGCGGCGGGCGCCGCGTCCGTCCACGTGAAGGGATTCGACGCCGATGACCTGACTTCCCACCAGTCGTTCCTCTCGCAGATCGTCACCGAGCACGGCCGGATCGACACCGCGGTCCTGGCCTTCGGAATCCTCGGCGATCAGGCCCGCGCCGAGGACGACGCCGAACACGCGGTCGCCGTCGTGCACACCGACTACGTCGCCCAGGTCAGTCTGCTCACGCTGCTGGCACAACGCATGCGCACCGCCGGCCAGGGTCGGATCGTGGTGTTCTCGTCGGTGGCCGGCGGTCGCGTGCGCCGCGCCAACTACGTCTACGGTTCGGCGAAGGCCGGATTGGACGGTTTCGCCAGCGGTTTGGCCGACGCCCTGCACGGGACCGGCGTGCACGTGCTGATTGTGCGGCCCGGCTTCGTCATCGGCCGGATGACCGACGGGATGGATCCCGCGCCGCTGTCCAGCACGCCGGTGCAGGTGGCCGAGGCGGCCGCGCGGGCACTGGCCAAGGGCAAGCGGGCGGTGTGGGTGCCGTGGGCGATCCGGCCGCTGATCTTCACCACCCGTTTCGTTCCGCAGCCGTTGTGGCGCAGGATGCCCAGATGATCATCGTGGTCGGCATCGGCGCCGACGGCATGGCCGGACTCGCCGAGGACGGGCGCCGCGAACTCGGTCGCGCGACGGTGGTGCACGGTTCGCGCCGCCAGCTCGAACTGCTGGACGACACCGTCACCGCGGAGCGCAGGCAATGGCCGTCTCCGCTGCTGCCCGGACTGCGCGCCGCCCTCGCCGAACACCCCGGTGACGTCCACGTGCTGGCCTCCGGTGACCCCATGCTGCACGGGATCGGCAGCACGCTGGTCGCGACGTTCGGCGTCGAGCAGGTGCGGGTGCTGCCGCAGGTGTCCAGCGTGACGCTGACCTGCGCCCGAATGGGCTGGGCGGCCACCGATGTCGAGGTGATCAGCCTGGTCACCGCCGACACGCACACCGCGGTGCGCCGTGGCGGCCGGGCCGTCGTGCTGTCCCGCGATGCAAGCACCCCAGCCGCGCTGGCCCGGCTGCTCACCGAGACCGGGCGGGGCGATTCGGCGCTCAGCGTCCTCGAACAGCTGGGCGGACCCGCCGAGCGATACCGGGATGGCACCGCTCGGGCGTGGGCGGCCGATCCGCCGACCGACATCGACCCCCTCAATGTGATTGCGGTGCGGTATCTGCCCGACGAGCGGGTGTTGAGCACTCTGCCCGATGACGCCTTCGCGCACGACGGTCAGCTCACCAAACAGCCGATGCGCGCGGTCACCCTGGCCGCGTTGGCGCCGCGCCCCGGCGAGCTGCTGTGGGATGTCGGCTCCGGTTCGGGCAGTGTCGCCGTCGAGTGGTGCCGGGCCGGATCCGGTTGCCGGGCAGTCGCGTTCGAACGTGACGAGCTACGCCGAGGGCGGATCACCGAGAACAGTATTGCGTTCGGCGCCGGTGTCGAGGTCCGCGGCTCGGCGCCGGACGCCTTCGCCGGAGTCGACGCACCGGCGGCGGTGTTCATCGGCGGCGGCCTGACCCAGCCCGGTTTGTTCGAGGCGTGTCTAGCGGTGCTGCGCTCCGGTGGGCGTCTGGTCGCCAACGCCGTCACAGTCGAGTCCGAAGCCTTTGTGGCGCAGCGCTATTGCGAACTCGGCGGGCAGTTGCGACGGTTCCAGCACTATGCGGGCGAAGCTGTCGGTACGTTCACCGGCTGGCGGCCGGCGATGCCGGTCACGCAGTGGTCTTTCGTCAAAGCAGAAGGGGCGGTCAAACCGTGACTGTCTACTTCATCGGTGCCGGGCCGGGGGCCGCGGATCTGATCACCGTGCGCGGGCAGCGACTGCTGCAACGCTGCCCGGTGTGCCTGTATGCGGGCTCCATCATGCCCGACGATCTGCTGGCGCTGTGCCCGGCGGACGCGCGCGTCGTCGACACCGGCCCCCTGGACCTGGACCAGGTCATCGGTGAGATCACCGACGCCGACGCCGCGGGCCACGACGTCGCCCGCCTGCACTCCGGCGACCCGTCGCTCTACAGCGCACTGGCCGAGCAGTGCCGCCGCCTTGACGCGCTGCAGATCGGCTACGAAATCGTCCCGGGCGTACCGGCTTTCGCGGCCGCAGCCGCGGCGCTGGGCCGGGAGCTGACCGTTCCCGGCGTGGCACAGACCGTGACCCTGAGCCGGGTGGCCACGTTGTCGACGGCGATGCCGGCAGGGGAAGACCTGCGCACCCTGGCCGGTGTCGGCGGTACGCTGGTTCTGCACCTGGCCGCCGCGCAGATCGACACCGTGGTCGACGAGCTGCTGGCCGGCGGTTACGGCGCCGAAACACCGACCGCGGTGGTCGCATTCGCGAGCTGGCCGCGGGAGTTGGTGCTGCGCGGCACACTCGGCGACATCGCCGGGCGGATGCGCGCCGCCGGTGTCACCCGCACTGCCGTCATCGTCATCGGGGATGTGCTTGCGGCGCAAGGCTTCACCGACAGCTACCTGTACTCGGCCGACCGGCGGCGCGGGGCCCGGCATTGAAGGTTCTGCTGCTCGGGGGCACTGCCGAGGCCCGCGCGCTGGCTGCCCGGCTGCATCCCGCCGTGGGAATCGTCAGTTCGCTGGCGGGCCGGGTGCCCGATCCGACGCTGCCGGTGGGACCAGTGCGTATCGGCGGATTCGGCGGCGTCGACGGAATACGGCACTGGTTGCGGGACAATGCGGTCGACGTTGTCGTGGATGCCACCCACCCGTATGCGGCCAACATCACCGCAAACGCCGCCGCGGCCTGTGCCGCACTGGGGGTGGCGCACCTGGTGCTGGCCAGGCCGGCGTGGGATCCGGTCGGGGCCGACCTCGTCGGCTCGGATACCGAAGCCGCCGAACATGTTTGTCGGCAAGGGTATTCGCGGGTGTTCCTGACCACCGGACGCTCTGGCGTGGCGGCGTTCGCCGGCAGTCAGGCCTGGTTCCTGGTCCGCGCGGTCACCCCGCCGGACCCAGGGCTGCTGCCCGCGCGGCACGAATTGCTGCTGTCCCGTGGCCCCTATGACTTCGACGGCGAGTACGCACTGCTGCGCGCGCACCGGATCGATGCGCTGGTGACCAAGAACAGCGGGGGAGCGATGACCCGGCCCAAGCTGGACGCCGCCGCGGCACTGGGTGTCGCGGTGGTGATGATCGACCGGCCTCCGTTGCCCGCGGGGGTGAATGCGGTGGCCACCGTTGACGGGGCCGTCGCGTGGGTGCATTCGACACTCTCGCGTTGAGTCAGCAACCACGCAGACGTTGTGCGAGTAACCCTCTGCCAGATTTCTGACTCAACGCCCGGGGTAGGTGCGTGGCGTGAACACCCGGTCGCCGTGCCACTGCGTCTGCGACGATCCGATGATCAGCAGGCAGCGCATATCGACCTCGGCGGGGTCGAGGTCGGCCAGTCGCACGACACGGACCGACTCGCGTGGGCCCGCCACGTCGCGCCCGATCACCACGGGGGTTGCCGGGTCGCGGTGCTCGAGCAGCAGTTCGCGCATCGCCTTTACCTGCCAGGTGCGGGTCTTCGACGCCGGGTTGTAGATGGCCAGCACCAGGTCGGCGGCCGCCGCGGCGGACAACCTGCGCGCAATGACGTCCCACGGCTTGAGCCGGTCGGACAACGAGATGACCGCGTAGTCATGGCCGAGCGGAGCGCCCACCCGGCTGGCGACGGCCTGCGCCGCCGTCATCGCGGGGATCACCCGGACCTCCACACCCGGCCACTCTTCGGCTTCCTCGAGGACAGCGGTGGCCATCGCGAACACGCCCGGATCGCCGGAGGACACCACCGCCACCGCGCGACCCTGCTCGGCCAGCGTGCATGCCAGCCGGGCCCGTGCCGGTTCGTCGGTGTTGTCGCTGGGATGCAGCCGCTGGCCGTCGCGCACCGCGACGCGGTCCAGGTAGGGGCCGTAACCGATCAAGTCGGTAGCGGCCGCCAGTTCGCGGCGGCTCTGCGGTGTCATCCAGCCGGCGTCGCCCGGCCCCAGGCCGACCACCGCGACGTAGCCGCGCACACCGCCGGCGCGGCGACCCGCGCCGGGCACGATGGTCAGCGAGAAATACGGCACCTTCGCATCGCCGACCCCGGCGGCCGAGAGCACCTTCTGCCCGGTGGTACTGGCCCGCTCCACGTAGAACGCGTCATGGAGTCGACCGGCTTGCGAAAGTGCTTCCCGCACAGCGGGATAGGACCGACCAAGCTTGAGGATGACGGCTGCGTCGGTGTCCGACAGCCGCCGGGCCAGCTCCGCAGCCGGCAGGGTACCCGGCAGGATCGTCAGGACTTCGTCGCCCTGCACGAGCGGAGTGGCGATCGCCGCCGACGCCGCGCTCACCGATGTGACGCCCGGTACGATCACCGCGTCGAAACGTTCGGTCAGCCGGGTGTGCATGTGCATGTAGCTGCTGTAGAACAGCGGGTCGCCTTCGGCGAGCAATGCGACGTTGCGACCGGCGTCGAGGTGGGCGGCGATGCGCTCGGCGGACTCGCGGTAGAAGTCCTCCATCGCGCCGGCATACCCGCCGGGATGATCGGTGGTCTCGGTGGTCACCGGATAAACGAGGTGTTCCTCGATCTGCCCGTCGCGCAGGTACTGTTCGGCGATTCCGCGGGCGATACTGCGGCCGTGCCGGGCGCTGTGGTAGGCCACCACGTCGGCCTCGCCGATCACGCGGGCCGCTTTCACCGTCACCAGTTCGGGGTCACCGGGGCCCAGGCCGACGCCCCACAGTGTGCCGGGGCGGCTCCCCGGCTGCCCTCGTTCCTCAGGCCGCGTCGTCGGCTCGCGGGTCATTCGCGGGTGCTCGCGACCGCGTTGACCGCGGCCGCCGCCATCGCCGATCCGCCGCGGCGGCCGGTGACCACCAGGTAGGACATGCCGCGGGGACGCTCGACAAGCTCCTGCTTGGATTGCGCCGAGCCGACGAATCCGACCGGGCCGCCCAGCACCGCAGCCGGAACGTCGGCTCCGTCATCGATCAACTCCAGCAGCCGGAACAGCGCGGTGGGTGCATTGCCGATCGCCACCACCGCCCCGCCGAGTCGATCGGCCCACAGTTCCACCCCGGCCGCCGAGCGGGTGTTGCCCGTGCCCGCCGCCAGGTCCGGGGTCCGGGGATCGGCGACCAGCGAGACCACCTCGTTGGCCGCGGGCAGCCGAGCCGCGGTGATACCCGCGGCCACCATCGACGAGTCGCACAGCACCGGCGCCCCGTCGGCCAGCGCGGTGTGAGCACGCGTGACCACGTCGTCGGTGAACGCGACATGATCGGCGACGTCGACCTGACCACAGGTGTGGATCAACCGCACCACCACGCGTGCGACGTCGTCCGGAAACCGGGACAGGTCGGCTTCGGCGCGGATCGTCGCGAACGACTGCCGGTAGATCTCGGCGGCGTCGCGGATGTAGTCGAGCACCCGCCCACCCTACGGTCCGCGATTCAACCGCCGATATCCGTCCGGGGTGGCGACCAGCACCTCGCCGCCGGCGGGACTGCCGCAGCCCCGTTCACAGCCCACGTAGTGCCGCCGGCCCGTCACGGTGCCGGATTCGGCCCCGGCCGTGGCGTCGGCGCGGACGTCGGCGGAACTGCGCTCACACCCCGGACTGCCCACGCAGGCGCTGACCGACAGCCACGGCGAGTTCTCGTCGAAAACCAGACCCAGCGGGGCCAGCACCCGCAGCGAGGCGTCCGCGACGTCCTCGGACAGATCGCACACCAGCACCGAGCGCCACGGTGTGATCACCAGTGGCGCGTCGACGGCGGCCAGGAACTCGGCGGTGCGGGCAGGCAGGACGCCCAGTGGCACCACGGCACTCAGCGATACCAGGGTCTCGTTCTGCGTATCGTCCTGCGCTATCCAGCCGACCGGCGGCCGCGTGATCGCGGGCAGGCGCTCGACCGGCGTGGCACGGTGCAGCCCCGCCAGCAGGGGCTCTGGATCTACCAGTTCGGTTATCCGCCAACATGTTCCGCGAACTTCCTGAAACCGCCGCGCCACCGCGGTCATGGTGGCGACCACCTCGTCATCGGCGATCCGCACCCCGGTGTCGGCGCCGGCCAGCAGCAGTGCCACCGAACCGTCGTCCACCGCCTGCACCCCGGCATCGGCGCACAGCCCGGATACGTCGCCGCGTCCGTCGTCCAGGGCGAACCAGAATCGGCCGGGCAGATCGGCCAGTGCGGGCTCGGCCTGTATCGCCGAATCCAGTTCGGCCACCCACGTCCGCACATCGGCCCGCCCGCCGACTCGCCCGCTCAGCGGCGACGCCACGATGTTGCGCACCCGCTCGTGGGTAGCCGAAGGCAACAGCCCGGCCGCCGCCACCGCGTCGGCGACAGCGGAGGCATCGGCGAGGCCGCGCAACTGCACGCTGCCGCGGGAGGTGAGTTCCAGCGTGGCGTTGCCGAACCGTGCGGCGGCCTGCGCCAGCGCGTTGAGCTGCGCCGCGCTGATCGCCCCGCCGGGCAGCCGCACCCGCACCAGCGCGCCGTCGGCGGCCTGGTGGACCTGCAAGGCGCCCGGGCAGGCGTCCTGGTCGCGGGTGCGGGACACCCGTCTACGGTACGACGGGGGCACCGCGGGCTCGGCAGAGAGCTGAGGTGGGCGATGCGCCGCCGGTTCAGCAGAAGTCGAGTAGTCCACTACTCGTGCCAAACGCCACGGTGTACTGCATCGGATGGCTTGCATCGACGATGCCCGGATGGCCCGCGAAATGGGTCACCTCTGACGGTGCGGCGACTGGTCGGGTACGAATGACGGGTGCCTGAACCGACCGTCCTGCTGCTGTCGACATCCGATACCGACCTGATCACCGCCCGCGCCAGCGGGGCGAACTACCGGTGGGCGAATCCGTCCCGGTTGCCGGTCGGGGATCTCGCGGAGCTGACATCAGGCACCGAGGTCGTGGTGGTGCGGATCCTGGGCGGCTATCGGGCCTGGCAGGACGGCATCGACGCGGTGCTGGGCAGCGGGATTCCGGTGATCGTGGTCAGCGGTGAGCAGGCGCCCGACGCGGAGCTGACCCAGCGGTCCACGGTGCCTGCGGGCATCGCGGTGCAGACCCATGTCTACCTCGCGCAGGGCGGGGTCGACAACCTCGCGAACCTGCATGCCTTTCTCTCCGACACCGTGTTGATGACCGGCGTCGGCTTCGACCCGCCGGTCGCGATCCCGACCTGGGGGTTGCTGGAGCGCGCCGCCCGCGATGTGCCGGGCCCGACGGTCGCGGTGCTCTATTACCGCGCCCAGCAGCTGGCCGGCAACACCGCCTACGTCGAGGCGCTGTGCACGGCCATCGAGGAAGCGGGAGGACGTCCGCTGCCGCTGTACTGCGCGTCGCTGCGGACAGCCGAGCCCGAATTGCTGGCCGTGCTGGCCCGTGCCGACGCCATGGTGGTGACCGTCCTGGCGGCCGGGGGAGCGCGCCCCGCGGAGGCGGTGGCTGGTGGCAATGATGACGGCTGGAACGTCGAACACCTTGCCGCGCTGGATGTCCCGATCCTGCAGGGGTTGTGCCTGACGACTCCGAGGTCGGACTGGGACAGCGACGACGTCGGCATGAGCCCGCTGGACGTGGCCACCCAGGTGGCGGTGCCGGAGTTCGACGGGCGGATCGTCACGGTTCCGTTCTCGTTCAAGGAGATCGACGACGAAGGCCTCATCGCCTATGTCGCCGATCCGGAACGCTGCGCCCGGGTCGCCGGCCTGGCCGTCCGGCATGCCCGACTCCGTCACACCGCGCCCGCGGACAAGAAGGTGGCACTGGTGTTCTCGGCATATCCCACCAAACACGCCCGCATCGGCAACGCCGTGGGACTGGACACCCCGGCCAGTGCGGTGGCACTGCTGCGGGCCATGCGCGATGCCGGCTATGTCATCGGCGACGTCCCCGGCGTCGACGCCGGGGACGGTGACGCCCTGGTGCACGCGTTGATCGAACGTGGGGGCCAGGACCGCGACTGGCTCACCGAGGGACAACTGGAGGGCAACCCGATCCGGGTGCCGGCCGCCGACTACCGGACCTGGTTCGCCACCCTGCCCGCCGCACTCGCCGACGCCGTCGTCGAACACTGGGGCCCGCCGCCCGGTGACCTGTTCGTCGACCGCAGCCGGGATCCGGACGGCGAAATCGTCATCGCGGCAATGCGATCCGGCAACATCGTGCTGCTGGTGCAGCCGCCCCGCGGGTTCGGCGAGAACCCGGTGGCCATCTACCACGATCCCGACCTGCCGCCCAGCCACCACTACCTGGCCGCCTACCGGTGGCTCGATGACACGTTCGAGGACGGTTTTGGAGCCGACGCGGTGGTGCACATCGGTAAGCACGGCAACCTCGAGTGGCTGCCTGGTAAGACGCTGGGCATGTCGGCCTCCTGCGGATCCGACGCCGCCCTCGGCGACCTGCCGTTGATCTACCCGTTCCTGGTCAACGACCCGGGCGAGGGCACCCAGGCCAAGCGCCGCGCACAGGCCGACCTGGTCGACCACCTCATCCCTCCGATGGCGCGCGCGGAGACCTACGGCGACAT
>CAYLWH010000097.1:0-14616 GCA_964387245.1 uncultured Mycobacterium sp. | reverse complement strand
ATTCGCGAATCCGGAGGCTGCCAACAACGCAACGCTCGGTCTCGCATCCACCGTCTGCCCGGGGTCCGAGCCGCGAATCATGCAGCACGGCCCTTGGAATCTCCGGCACGCAGCGGAAAGGGTGGTGCAAGTGGGACACTGGTGAACAAGGAGGCAGGCAGATGGCCGAACATGGTGCGTCCGGCACGGGTCCCGATCGGCATTACCGCCCGGAATCCACGGGAATGTACGAATTGGAGTTCCCGGCGCCGCAGCTGTCGTCTCCGGACGGGCGCGGACCGGTGCTGATCCATGCGCTCGAGGGCTTCTCCGACGCCGGACACGCGATAAGGCTGGCGTCCAAGCACCTCAAGGACGAACTGGACACCGAACTGGTGGCGTCCTTTGCCATCGACGAACTGCTGGACTACCGGTCCCGGCGGCCGCTGATGACGTTCAAGACCGACCACTTCACCTTCTACGACGATCCGGACTTGAGCCTGTTCGCCCTGCACGACACCGTGGGTACACCGTTCCTGCTGCTGGCAGGCATGGAACCGGACCTCAAGTGGGAGCGTTTCGTGACCGCGGTGCGACTGCTGGCCGAGCGACTCGGTGTGCGCCGGACGATCGGTCTGGGTTCGATACCGATGGCGGTCCCGCACACTCGGCCCATGACGATGACGGCACACTCCAACAATCGCGATCTGATCGCCGATCACACGCCCTGGGTCGGCGAGGTGCAGGTGCCGGGGAGCGCCTCGAACCTTCTCGAGTACCGGCTGGCACAGCATGGCCATGAGGTGGTGGGTTACACGGTGCACGTCCCGCACTACCTCGCGCAGACCGACTACCCTGACGCGGCGCAGGCGCTACTGGCGCAGGTGGCCGACATCGGTTCGTTGGACTTCCCCCTTACCACGCTGACAGATGCCGCGGTCGAGATCCGGGCCAAGATTGATGAGCAGGTGGCGGGAAGTCCGGAGGTCGCTCAAGTGGTGACAGCGCTGGAGCGACAGTACGATGCATTCGTTGCCGCCCAGGAAAGTCGGTCCCTGCTGGCCCGCGACGAGGACCTGCCCAGCGGCGAGGAACTCGGGGCTGAGTTCGAGCGCTTCTTGGCCCAGCAGTCCGGCGAGACGTTCAAGGACGGGTTCTGGGACGACAACGGCAAGACCTGATGCGCCCACGCCTTCACGGCCCGACAGCGGAGTTGGCTTCATGACGGAACGCAAGACCAGACTGCGCCCTGTCCGCGACGTCGTCCCGGCGCTGGAATTCCGGACCATTCACGGCTACCGGAGGGCATACCGGATCGCCGGGTCCGGACCGGCCCTGTTGCTGATCCACGGAATCGGCGACAACTCCACGACATGGAACACCATCCAGGCCAAACTCGCCCAACGGTTCACCGTGATCGCGCCTGACCTGCTCGGCCACGGCCAGTCCGACAAACCCCGCGCCGACTACTCGGTGGCCGCCTACGCCAACGGCATGCGCGACCTGCTCAGCGTGCTCGACATCGATCGGGTGACGGTCATCGGGCATTCCCTGGGTGGCGGTGTCGCGATGCAGTTCGCCTACCAGTTCCCGCAACTGGTGGAACGGCTGGTCCTGGTGGGCGCCGGCGGGGTGACCAAGGACGTCAACGTGGCCCTGCGCTTGGCCTCGCTGCCGATGGGCGGCGAGGCGCTTGCGCTGCTGCGGCTGCCCTTCGTGCTGCCGACGGTCCAATTCGCGGGCAAGGTCGCCGGCGCGGTGCTCGGTTCGACCAAGTTGGGTCGAGATCTGCCCGATGTCCTGCGCATCCTGCGCGACCTCCCGGAACCGACCGCATCGGCGGCGTTCACCCGCACGCTGCGGGCCGTAGTGGACTGGCGCGGCCAGGTGGTCACCATGCTCGACCGCTGTTATTTGACCGAATCCGTTCCTGTGCAACTTGTTTGGGGTGAGCAGGATGCGGTCATCCCGGTCGGCCACGCGCGAATGGCGCATGCGGCGATGCCTGGCTCGCGTCTCGAGATCTTCAAACGTTCCGGACACTTCCCGTTCCACGACGACCCGGATCGGTTCATCGATGTTGTCGAGCAGTTCATCGGTTCCACCCAACCGGCCGACCATGACCAGACCGCGCTTCGCCAACTGCTCCGCGCCGGCATCAGCGAGAACACCATCTCCGGATCGATCGACACCAAGGTCGCGGTCCTCGACGCGATGGGCGCCGACGAGCGCAGCGCCACCTGATCCAGGGCCGGCCCTTGCGCGGCCCGTCGCGACGTAGAGTCGTTACATGAGCATCGACGTGACGGTATTGCGCGTCTTCACCGACTCTGCTGGGAATTTCGGCAATCCTCTCGGCGTCGTCGACGCCGCCGCCGTCCCACCACAACGACGACAGCAACTCGCAGCCCAATTGGGTTACAGCGAAACGATATTCATCGATTTGCCGGAACCGGGGGCGTCATCGGCCAGCGCCCATATCTTCACCCCCGTCACCCAGCTGCCTTTCGCCGGTCATCCCACGGTGGGCGCGGCTTGGTTTCTCAACGCACGCGGCACGCCGGTGAAAACCCTGCAGGTTCCGGCTGGCATCGTCCCGGTCAGCTACGTCGGCGACCTCACCGCAGTGAGCGCCCGTTCGGAATGGGCTCCGGAGTTCGCGATCCACGACCTGGATTCGGTCGACGCGCTGACCGCCGCCGATCCCAACGACTATTCCGACGACGTCGAGCACTACCTGTGGACATGGACCGACCGGCTGGCTGGGGAGTTGCGGGCCCGTATGTTCGCACCCACCCTGGGCGTTGCGGAGGACGAGGCGACCGGTGCCGCGGCGGTACGAATGACCGACTACCTCAGCCGCGACCTGATCATCACCCAGGGTCGTGGATCCCGAATCGAAACCAAGTGGAGCCCGGAGGGCTGGGTTCAGGTGGCCGGCCGCGTGGTCAGCGACGGCACCACGAATGACGATTAGCGTCTGTCAGCCCGAGGCGGGGATATCGCGGTGTTCCCGCAACGCGCGGATCTCACGCTCGAAATCATCGGCCGAGGTGAATGACCGGTACACCGAAGCGAACCGGAGATAGGCGACCTCGTCGAGTTCGCGCAGCGGCCCCAGGATTGCCAGACCGACCTCATTGCTGGGCACCTCGGCGGACCCCGCTGCCCGCACACTGTCCTCGACCCGTTGAGCCAGCAGGTTCAGTGCGTCATCGTCGACATGACGGCCTTGGCAGGCGCGACGAACCCCGCCGATGACCTTTTCCCGGCTGAAGGGCTCGGTCACGCCGCTGCGTTTGACGACGGCCAAAACCGCGGTTTCGACCGTGGTGAACCGGCGGCCGCATTCCGGGCATGAACGACGCCGGCGAATCGCCTGGCCTTCGTCGGTCTCCCGGGAATCGACCACCCGGGAATCCGGATTACGACAGAAGGGGCAGTGCATGACCTCACCTTCATGCCGATCACAGATTGGTCCGGACGCCTCAGAGACTACCTGCGCCGACCGAGCACGGGCCACTGGCGTCGACGACACTCCCCGGCGAATCACCGCTCAGCGCACCGGAGCGATGAGCGTCTGCCCCGCATCCAGGGCTGCCGTGTCAAGCTCGTTGAGCTCACGGATCCGGTTGACCACCTGTCCCACCGGCGCATCGGGGGCCACCCGCGCCGCGACATGCGCAAGCGTCTCGCCCGCTTGTACCTGCACGACGGCGAGTCGGTCCGGCAACGAAACCGCGTCCCGCGACGCCAAGCCACCGAACTGTGCCACCAGACCCAGCCACACCGTGATCAACGCGGCCAACAGCGCCAGCGCCACGGTGGTTGCCGGGGTGATGGGCCGCCGCCGGTGCGGACCTCGCACCCGGGACAACGCGACACCGGTGAGGCCGTAGTTGAGCGCCGCGCCGACCGGTCGTAACGATCCCCCCGGCCGCTGCCGGGAACGCTCCGCCACCGATCGTCCCGACCGGCGCTGCGATACCGGCGGGCCGGTCATCAACTGTTCCCAGAACACGAGATCTTCCAGGTCCCAGGCGTGCGCGACGGGGTAGGCGGCGGGGTCGGGGTAGGCGGTGTGGTCGTGGGTCATGTCCGTTCCTTCCGGGGTACGGTCTCGCATCGGGTTCGCTCTCATGTTCGAAACAATATCGCTCATGTGTTCGATTATCGAGTAGAAACCGAACATGTGATCGATTCGTAGTCGAAAGATAGACCCGGACACCGACAGAAACGGCCACCCCGTCGCGGCCGTTCCGCCATCCGACACGCATATCGAACACATGTTTGATTATCGGCGGCCGGGCGACTACATTCGGCCTCATGGGCGACACCACAGGTCCGGGTTCCGGCCCGGCAGACACCACGCTGACCGAACGTCAACGCACCATTCTCGAGGTCATCCGCGCATCGGTGACCACCCGCGGCTACCCGCCGAGCATCCGCGAGATCGGTGATGCCGTCGGACTTACGTCCACCTCATCGGTGGCCCACCAGCTGCGCACACTCGAACGGAAGGGATACCTGCGACGCGATCCCAACCGGCCCCGAGCCGTCGATGTGCGTGGGGCCGAGGATGGCCCACGCGCCGTCGTGACCGATGTCGCCGGATCTGACACGCTGCCGCAGCCGACGTTCGTACCGGTACTCGGACGGATAGCCGCCGGCGGTCCGATTCTGGCCGAGGAGGCCGTCGAGGATGTGTTCCCCCTGCCCCGGGCGCTCGTCGGGGAGGGATCACTGTTCTTGCTCAAGGTCGTCGGCGAGTCGATGGTCGATGCGGCCATCTGTGACGGTGATTGGGTGGTTGTCCGCCAACAGAACGTGGCCGAGAACGGTGACATCGTTGCGGCCATGATCGACGGCGAGGCCACCGTGAAGACCTTCAAGCGCACGAGCGGGCAGGTCTGGCTGATGCCGCACAACCCGGCGTTCGATCCCATTCCGGGCAACGACGCCGCGGTTCTCGGCAAAGTGGTTACGGTCATTCGTAAGATCTGACGGGGACGCCGTGGGATTGATTCGGGCGCCCGTGCGGATCGGGGTTTCCCGGTTCATATGAGTGAGCGAGACCCCTTTATGGGTACGGGTGGTCGCCGCAGCGCGGGTCAGTCTGCCCTGGTGAAGCCGTTCGCTTCGGCATGCTGAGCATCGATGAACCAGATTTCGGCGATCACCTCGTCATATCGCGGACTGTCCGGGGTGTGGTAGGTACCCGTCGACATGCGGCCCTTTACCGGATAGCCCGCCGGGGCCGCCGCCGGGTCGACAAGGGGTAGGTGGATCGCGGGCGGAATCGCATCGTCGTCTTGTTCGTCTTCGGGCTCTTCATACCGATCTGCGTACGGCTCTTCGTACTGCCTTTCGTAGAGGTCCTCGACCGCGACCTCGTCGTCTCCAACGATGACATCATCGGGATCGGGTTCGACGACGCCCTCGAGAACCTCGCCGCCGATGACTACCTCATCGGGTTCAACGACGACCGCGGCGTCTTCAAAGACGACCTCGGCGGGTTCGAGGACCATCTCGTCGTCTTCGACTTCGGCGCGCGGCTCAACCGGTGGCGCCGCGCCGAACGCCTGCGCGAACAACGAGCCCGGTCCCGGGATGTACGGATCCTGGTCCGTGTTCGTCGAGTCGGCGGACTCGACCAAGGCATGTCGGCCCAGACGACCAGAGGTGTCGGCTTGGACGCGTGTGGGCGCGGTGTCCACGGCATCGGGGTCGTCGAGGGCCTCGTGCGCTCCCCGGTGAGTGAACAGTTCGTGGTCACCGATGAGGTCCACAGCCGCGGGCGCCTCCGGTTCGACCCAGTGGGATGGCGGCGAGACCTGACGTTCCGACTCGCGCCAGCTGTGGGCCACCGGCGCCGACAATTGGGGCTCGGCGGTTTCGGTGACGTCGGCGACGTGCGGGCCGGCTGCTCGGCGGTGCAGGCCGGACCGCAATGCAAACAGCGATGCCAACAGGAGCAGTGCAAGCGGGATGGCCCACCACAACCACCAGGTGTGGAAGGTGAAACCGTTGTCCTTCGGCGGATTCGGCACGACCGGCGGACCAGAAACCTGCGTCGGCACCTCGAGGGCGCCGAGTGATTCGGCGAGGTTGGCCGGGTCGGTCGTGAATGCGTTGGTCTCCGCGTCCCAGCTGATCGCGCCGCCACTGAACTTCTGCGTGACCTTGTCGCCGTCGGCGCTCTGATCGGACACTGCCGCCCCAAGGGTGCCTGCGGCTCCGCCGAGCTTGTCCCAGGCCGCCTTCAGCGCACCACGGACGATGACGGCTCCGTGGTCGGCCGTCCAGAAGATCACCGGATTGTCCGGCGCCGCAAATGAACTCACTCGACTTCCGGGTACCCCGCCGTCGGACTCAGCAGCATTGGGCAGGCCCAGATCACCTGTGGGTCCACCCGCCGCCTCATACTTCTCCAGAATCGCACCGGACACGACATGCGCGCCTGTTGCCGGGCTGAAGTAGATCTTCCCCCCGGCGAAGGCCTGGCCGACGCCGTCCGGGGCGATGACGAACTGATCTCCCACCCGCTCGCCCAACGGACCCGAGGCGCCACCGGCCGCCCGATACGCGGTGTTGATGGCCGATGTGGCATCACCGGGGATGCCCAGATCGGCGAGTTGAGCCGCAAGGTCCGCAGGCACCGTGCTGAACGACTTGGTGCGGGCGTCGAACGCGATCTGGCCCCCGCTGAACCTCTGCGTCACGACGTCGCCGTCGAAGGTCTCGTCGGCGATCGGAACACCGAGGACGCCCGAGGAACCTCCGAGGCGATCCCAGGCCGCGTTGATCGCACCACGCACCACCCAGGCGCCGGTTTCGGGGGTCCAGAAGATGACCGGGAGATCCGCTGCGCTGAATGTGCTGTTCCGGCTCTGCGGGCCGATCCGTCCGGACCCTTCATCGATGTTGGGGAAGCCAAGGTCGCTGTCGGCGGGCCCACCCAGCGCGCGGTACTTGTCCAGAATGGCGCCGTACATGATCCTGGCACCGGTCTCGGGGGCGAAGTAGATCGCACCACCTGCGAAGTCCTGACCGAACCCGGGGCCGACGGCGTAGACATCGCCGGTCGGGGCGCCCAGCGGCGAGCCATCGCCACCGGCGGCACTCCACGTCTCGTCGATGGCTGCGCCGGCGTCGCTTTCCGGTGTCGCGCCCGCACCAGGGGCCACCAGCGCCAAGGCCGCAACCGCTACGACCAATCCCAGCGCGATGCGCCCGATCAACCGTGTAGCCGACCGCTGCGTTCGACCTCGCTGCGTCCTCATGCACCCTCCCGCGATTCCGGGCCCGATGCCCGCAAGTTACGTATCCGTCAACCTGTGACCGTAAGCGAACGTGCCGGAGCCACAACGCTGTCAATTCGGGACAATACCGACCCGATACCGAAATGGCGTGCAGCCGCGACGGTCGAGCGCTGTTTTTGTGTTTCAGCGCCCGCAATAAGCGCCGCCGACGAGCGGACGATCAGGCGTTTCGGCAATCGCGATCGTTCATCGTGAATTGGTCTGCACACGCCGGCAGTCGAGGCTGTCGCGGGCAACCGAATATTCGCGCATATAGCCGCACCCGCCATCGACGGCAATTTCGGGTGGTGCAAACAAACAAATTCACCGGCCGTCAACCGCACAGCGATGGCCGTACTCCCCGCGACATCGGCAGACCGCGTCGGGATCATGAATGTCCCACGGCGCATCACGAATGGGTGACGAACTCCCGAAGGCCGGCTGCAAGTCCGGCGGGCACCGCAGCCGTGATACGGGTCCCACGATCGGTGTGTTCGGTGGCATCCACCCGACCGATGTCGTGGACGCGGGCCACCAGATCGCCGCGGTCGTAGGGGATGGTGACGTCCACCGCGACATCGGTGGGCTCGACCAACTCACCCAGGCGCTGCCGTAGCCGGTCCAGCCCTTCGCCGGTGTGCGCCGAGACGAACACCGCACCCGGCAGCGCGCGCCGCAGCTTGGCCAGCGCCAGATCACCCGCTGCATCGATCTTGTTGACCACCAGAAGCTCCGGGGCGGGTTTGGCTTCGGGGCGGGAACTGCGCGTAGCGATCACCTCGTTCACCACCTCACGCACGGCGTTGATCTGCCCCAGCGGATCCACGTCGGACCCGTCGACGACGTGCAACAGCAGATCGGCGTCGACCACCTCTTCCAGCGTCGAACCGAATGCCTCCACCAACTGGGTCGGCAGGTGCCGGACGAAGCCCACGGTGTCGGTGATCACGAACGGTCGCCCGTCGCCGAATTGTCCGCGCCGCGTGGTGGGTTCGAGGGTGGCAAACAACGCATCCTCGACCAGGACACCGGCTCCGGTCAGCGCGTTGAGCAGACTGGACTTCCCCGCATTGGTATAGCCCACGATGGCGATCGACGGAACCTCGCTGCGCCGCCGCCCACTGCGCTGCGTGTCCCGGATCTTCTTCATCTCGCGGATCTCACGGCGCAGCTTGGCCATTCGTTCCCGGATCCGGCGGCGGTCGGTCTCGATCTTGGTCTCGCCGGGACCACGAGTGCCCACGCCCCCGCCGGCGCCACCGGCACGCCCGCCGGCCTGCCGGGACATCGACTCACCCCAGCCGCGCAGCCGGGGCAGCATGTACTCCATCTGCGCCAGCGACACCTGCGCCTTGCCCTCCCGGCTGGTGGCATGCTGGGCGAAGATGTCCAAAATGAGCGCGGTGCGGTCGATGACCTTGACCTTGACGGCCTTCTCCAGCGCGTTGAGCTGTGCGGGCGACAGTTCGCCGTCGCAGATGACGGTGTCGGCGCCGGTGGCCAGCACCACTTCGCGCAACTGCAGGGCCTTGCCCGAGCCGATGTAGGTCGACGGGTCCGGCTTGTCCCGACGCTGAATCAGGCCCTCGAGCACCTCCGAACCGGCTGTCTTGGCAAGCGCACCGAGCTCGGCGAGGCTGGCGTCCGCGTCGGCCGCGCTTCCCTCCGTCCAAACACCAACCAGCACCACGCGTTCCAGCCGAAGTTCGCGGTACTCGACTTCGGAGACGTCTTCGAGTTCGGTGGACAGCCCTGGCACGCGCCGCAGGGCGGAGCGTTCCTCGAGGGCGAGTTCGCCGGCTGTGGGGTCTCGATGGTCAGTCATCTGCTCTCCTGCCCCCCGTCACCGAATGTGCGCACAGGGATGGAATCGGGGCGAATTTGCGCCGGGCCATGGTGTCATACCCAGTTGTCGCCCCGCGAACGATTTTCAAGCCTGGGCTCGCAACCAGTCATCGGCGAGGTCGCCGTGCGCCAACAACACCGACGGGCCGCACAGGTAGCTGGTGGCGTCGGTGACCCTGACGATGACCTCGCCGCCCGGGATGCGGACGGTCAGGGTGCCCGTGTCGTCGTCGGTGTGGCGCAGTGCCGCCACGGCGGCCGCCACGGTGCCGGTGCCACAGGATCGCGTCTCCCCCACACCGCGTTCGTGCACGCGCATGGCGACGGCCCCGTCGGCCGGCGCGGTGAGCACCTCGACATTGACGCCCTCGGGGAACCGGACGTGATCGAACTCCACCGGTGCCGCTACGTCAAGGATCGCCAGTGCACCGACGGTCATCGCGGGGTCGACACACGCCAGATGCGGGTTGCCGACGTCGACCACCAGGCCGCAGAACCGGCGTCCGCCGACCGTCGCCTCGCCGGTGCCGACCTGGTTGGGCTTGCCCATGTCCACGGTCACCCGGGCGTTGACCGGGTCGTAGGAGTCCATCACCACAGACCGCGCGCCGGCCAGTGTGCCGACGGCGAACTCCTTGCGTCGTTCCAGGCCCGCCGCCCACAGGTAATGGGCGTACACCCGGACCCCGTTGCCGCACATCTCGGCGACCGATCCGTCCGCGTTTCGGTAGTCCATGAACCAGTCGTCGGCCGCGACCCCTTCGGGCAGCACGTCGAAGACCCCCGCGTCGCGCGCCGAACCGGCGACCGTCACCCGTAGTACACCGTCCGCCCCCAGTCCGCGGCGGCGGTCGCACAGTGCCGAAACCACCGCCGGCGTCAACTCCACACCGGCGGGCAGGTCGAGGAGCAGCACGAAATCGTTCTGCGTCCCGTGCCCTTTGGCGAACTTCACCTGATCAGGATACGTGCCGCCACGCGGTCAGTGCGGCGTGCAGCAGGTCCGACGCCGAACCGTCGAGCCAGACCACCCGATGGTCGCGCCGGAACCACGACCGTTGCCGACGCACGTAACGCCGGGTTCCGACGAAGGTGGGCTCCCGCGCCGCCTGCCCGTCACCACCGGCGTCGAAGTCGGCGAGCACCTGCGCGTACCCCAGGGCGCGGGATGCGGTGACCCCGTCGCGCAACCCGACGCCGACCAGCGCGCGCACCTCGTCGACCAGTCCGCCCTCGAACATGGCATCGGTGCGCCGTCGCAGTCGGTCGTCGAGAATCGCGGTGTCCCAGTCCAAGCCGATGATCGCAGTGTCCCAGCGGGGCACCGAGCCGATGGTGGGGGCCGACGCCGTGAACGGCCGTCCGGTCAGCTCCACCACCTCGAGCGCCCGCACGATGCGCCGGCCGTCGGTGGGCAGGATGGACGCCGCCGCGTCAGCGTCGAGGCCGGCCAGTTCGGCGTGCAGGGCCGCGACACCGCTATCGGCGAGCCGGGCTTCCCAGCGGGCCCGGACCGCCGGATCGGTGGCCGGGAAGGCCCATTCGTCGAGTAGCGACTGGATGTAGAGCATCGAGCCGCCCACGATCACCGGCACCGCGCCGCGCGCCGCAATGGCCTCGACGTCGGCGGCCGCCGCCTGTTGATAACGTGCGACGGTCGCGGTCTCGGTGACGTCGAGGACGTCGAGTTGATGGTGCGGAATGCCGCGCCGCTCGGCGACGGACACCTTCGCGGTCCCGATGTCCATTCCGCGGTAGAGCGCCATGGCGTCGGCGTTGACGATCTCCGCGCCGAGCCGTTCGGCCAGATCCAGGGCCAGCGCCGACTTGCCGGTGCCGGTCGGGCCGATTACCGCGATCGGCCTGGTGCTCACGGCCGCCAGACACCGACGAAGTAACCCACGCCGTAGGGCGCGCCGCGGTAGAGCTCACGGGTGTGCGACGGTCCGGGCTCGGTCAGGCCGGCCAGCAGGGCGAATGCCGCCCGCCCGACCACCCCGTCCGGCAGCGCGCCGATTGCCGAGATATCGCCGGCGGCCAGCGCGTCGTCGAGTGCGGCCTGCACGGGCACCGAGTCCGGGTCGTGGCCGCCGGGCGCGGCCGGGGTCAGCGTGTTGCAGCCGTCGGCGACCACCAGAAGGCCGACGGGCTGGGTCTGCCCGTCGATCTCCGCGCGCAACCGCCGGCCCTGCTCTAGCGCACTGGCATTATCCAAAGAACTTGGATAACAATATGTCTCGACGCGAGCAGCGGGATGGGCCCGGCCGCGGACCCAGGCCGCCGCGAGCGCGCACAGCGGCAGGTCCAGCAGTTCTTGCGGCCCGGGGGCCAGCGTGACGCGCACGTCGGCCCCGTAGCCCGCGAAGGTACCCCCGGCATCGGGTCCGACCCGGTACGGCGTTTCCGCGCCGCCGACGGCGATCCAGTGCGACGGCAGTGCGGCGGCAGCAGCCCAAACGGCGGCGCGCAAGTCGCTCAGTTCGTCGCCGGCCGCCCCAGCCAGTTCGGGCACCAGCGCCGGCGGCGACGGGATGATCGCAACGACCGACAACACGGGAGCAACGCTAATGCACCGACTCCGGCGCGTCCGCCGCCTGGCTGCGGGCCAGGGCCGCGGCGGCCAACACCATCGTCACGATGGCCGCCACCAGTGCCACCCAACCGGCATCGCCGGGTCGCAGCGCCTCCCCGAGGACGAACACGCCGAGCAACGAGGCCACCATCGGCTCGCTGATGGCCATCGTGGGCAGCGACGCCGTCAGTGTGCCAGCCCGGAAGGACGCCTGCTGCCAGGCGGTGCCGGCGACGGCGACCGCCGCCCAGGCGTAAAGCTCCGGTGATCGCAGCAGTGGCTCAATGCCCTCACCCAGCAGATGGACGACGCCCTTGGTCAACACCGCGAACACGCCCCACAACGCGCCGGAGACGAACGCCAGCAACACTGCACTGGCGGAGCCACGCAGCGTGTTGGCGACCGCCACGCAGGCGACCACGAGCACGCCCAGAATCACCGCTGCCACCGTCCACGTTGCCTGCGACGCCCGCGAATGCCCGGCAGTGGGGTTGCCGACGGTCACGATGACGATCACCGAAGCTGCCAGCAGAATTGCCCAGGTCCACTCCGCCCGGGTCAGCCGCCGGTGCCTCAGATGCGCGTTGATGGGCAGCGCGAACAGCAGTGACGTCACCAGCAACGCCTGCACCAGCAACACCGACCCCAGGCCGAGCGCCGCGGCCTGCAGGACGAACCCGAT
Source organism: uncultured Mycobacterium sp. (assembly GCA_964387245.1). Taxonomy (GTDB): domain Bacteria; phylum Actinomycetota; class Actinomycetes; order Mycobacteriales; family Mycobacteriaceae; genus Mycobacterium. The sequence goes on along the minus strand of CAYLWH010000097.1, from coordinate 2,237 downwards.
CGCGGCCACGCCGGAGCCCAACCACCAACCGCGGTCTCTCAGCAGCCGGAGGAACAAGCCGGCGTGGCCGACCGCATCGTCGGTGACCTCTTGGGCGGATCGCTGGTGCATCACGTCGCCGATCGCGATGAACAAGGCGGCGGCCAGCGCCAGCAATGCGGCGGTATCGCTCTTGTCCACAGCTGCAGAGGCAACCATCGCCGAACGCACAACGCAAACGCACCCGCACCCCCGCGTCGCAACCTGTTTGAATACCCTACGAACAACCGCAATGAAGGCGCCGCGTCGCGCGGCAGTGCCCGGAGGGTGACCTCCGCGCGAAGGGTAGGTGCTCGAGTGTCTCAGGGTCCGATGTCCAGCCAAGATCCGACGCACGGTGAGCCGGTGCAGGCTCCGCGGCCTTCCGCGGCCCCCAGGCCCGGGCCACGGCCGGGCCCGCGGCCCGGCGCCGCGGCGGCGCCGGTGGCACCGGCCGGGCCGGCCCGTGACCCGCACCAGTTCGGCCGCGTCGACGACGACGGCACGGTGTGGTTGATCACCGCGGCCGGTGAGCGCGTCATCGGTTCGTGGCAGGCCGGCGACACCGAAGCGGCCTACGCCCACTTCGGACGCCGTTTCGACGACCTGTCGACCGAGGTGGCGCTCATGGAACACCGACTGGAGTCCAGCACCGGTGACGCCCGCAAAATCAAGGCCGCCGCCGCACACCTGGCCGAGGGCCTGTCAACGGCCAGCGTGCTCGGCGACGTCGACGCGCTGGCGGCCCGGCTGGCGGCCATCGCCGAGCACGCCGACTCCGCCATGGCTGAGGAGCGGGCTCGCCGCCAAGCGCAGCGCACCGCCCAGACCGAGCGCAAGGAGGCGCTGGCCGCGGAGGCCGAAGAACTGGCGGCCAACTCGACGCAGTGGAAGGCCGCCGGCGACCGGTTGCGGGTGATTCTCGATGAATGGAAGACGATCAGCGGCCTGGACCGGAAGACCGATGACGCGCTGTGGAAGCGCTATTCGGCCGCGCGTGAGACGTTCAACCGGCGCCGCGGTTCGCATTTCGCCGAGTTGGACCGCGAGCGGGCCGGTGTGCGGGCGGCCAAGGAGCGGCTGTGCGAACGGGCCGAGGAGCTCACCGGTTCCACCGACTGGGCGGCGACCGGTGCCGCGTTCCGCGGCCTGCTCACCGAATGGAAAGCCGCCGGCCGCACATCCAAAGACGTCGACGACGCGCTGTGGCAGCGATTCAAAGCCGCTCAGGACGCGTTCTTCTCGGCCCGCGACTCAGTCACCGCCGAACGGGACACCGAGTTGACCACCAACGCGGCCGCCAAGGAGGCACTGCTGGCCGAGGCTGAGCGTATCGACTCCACCGATCACAACGCGGCGCGCGCGGCACTGCGGGCGATCACCGACAAATGGGACGCGTTGGGCAAAGTCCCCCGTGACCGTAGCGACCTGGAGCGTCGACTGCGCGCGGTGGAGAAGAAGGTCCGCGATGCGGCCGAGTCCGATCGGACCGACCCGCAAGCGTTGGCCCGCGCCGAGCAGTTCGCCGCCCGGGCCGAGCAGTACGAGAAGCAGGCCGCCAAGGCAGCGGCGGCCGGGCGAACCAAAGAGTCCGAGGAGGCCAGGGCCAACGCCGAGCAATGGCGGCAGTGGGCCGATGCCGCGGCCAGCGCCGTGACCCGAAAGCGCTGAGCGCCGAGGCTTACCCCGGTCCCCCGGCCGACTCGTCGGGCGGGTCGAGGGTGTCCAACAGGCCCTTGGTCTGCTCTTCGACCGCCGCCCGCCGGCGATGCGCCTCGGCGGCCAGCTGCACCGCGGTGCGCGTCCACACCACCCGCGCCCAGTGGAAGGCGAGCAGGATCACGGTGATCCATCCGATGATCAGGCCCACACTTGGACCCGGCAGCGAAACCGCCGCGGTCTGACGGGACCAGACCGCCAACAGTCCTGTCGCACTGGCCAGCCACGATCCGGCCAACGCCACCCAGGCCAACGCCCAGCGCCGGGTCAGCAGAGCCAACATGGAGAATCCGACGCCGAACACCGCCGTCAGCCAGCAGAACACCCGCGACGGCAAGGCGATGCCGGCGTCGATCGCCGTTTGGTTCCCGGCCAGCACATCGAGGCCCCGGGCATCGCCGGTGTGCGGCAGTAGCAACGACACCAACAGCACGAACACCAGGACCGCCACCACCAGGGCGCGCGGCCCGGGATCGATCTCGCGTGCGACACGACGCTCG
>CAYLWH010000096.1:0-14866 GCA_964387245.1 uncultured Mycobacterium sp. | reverse complement strand
CCCGCCGGGGCGCCCCGCGTATACCGCTTCCCGACCGTCGCCGATCCTGCGCCACTAAACCAGGCCTTTGTTCGTCAGGTCGGCCGCGTCTGCCTCCAGTTCGGCGAAGATCATCTGCAGCAGGGTCACTGAGTCATTGACCGCGCCGACGTCTGTGTCCTCGACCGAGACGCCGATGGTGCGTGCGGTCGCCGACAGCTCGAGTAGTCCGGCGTACACGGTGGCTACCTCGTCCACCGCGGTGGTGAGCTTGTCGAGCAGTTTGGCCCGTCGCGAGGTCAACCGGCCGACTGTCTTGTTGATCGACTCTGCCGCGTGCTCACCCTGGCCGGATACGTTGCGAGCGGCCGAGATCGCCTCGTCCAGCGCGTCTACCGCGGCTGCCATCTGCAACACGGAGGGCCGGGCGGCGTCAGCTGCGGCCAATGCGTCTTCAGCCTTGGTCTGCACGACATCCGGCAGCGCCGTGCTCTGCAGTGAGCGCAATGACCGCACATGACCGTCGAGAACGTTGATCAGTCCGTGCTGCCGGGAGCCGCCCCGCAGCCGCGCCGGTGTCGGGTGCCGCGTCCGCGTGAATGCGCCGACCGCGGCCGCCGTGCCGAGCATCACGACCGTGGTGGCCGCGGACAACGGGATGGAAGCGCCCAACACCCAGGCTGTCGCTCCGCCGAAGGTCGACAACAGCAGTGCCCACGGATCGTGCGTGCCCGCCGGCAGGCACGATCGAAAGCTATTGTGCGTCATCAGAAGTTCGACAGGACGTTGGTGAACACGGTGTCGATCGTCATCGGGTCGGTCGCGTCATACGCGGCGGCGCGAGACGCCTCGGAGATGCGTTTGAGGGTGTCCAGGTCGGCGTCTTGGCCGTAGGCGATCGTGAAGACCCGGATGCCGCCCTCGGAAGCTTGATCGGTGAGCTGGCGGATCAGGCCGTCGAGATCCGTGTCGTCCGGATTCTCGTTCTTGCCGTCGGTCATGACCACGATCGCGTTGATCGTGTCCGCACGCGCGGTCTTGCGGAGCTCCTCGGCCGCCTTGCGCGTGACGGCATAAAGTGGTGTACCGCCCGACGGGATGAGCTGCTGAATGTGGTTGGTCATCTCTCCTCGTCGCGGGCCGAGCGGCTCGATGGGCAGGTACTGCCAGTACACGTGGGCTTCGTCGGGAAATGCCCACAACCCGACCTCATCGGTGTCGGACAACTGGGCCAGGCCATTCACCGCCGCGGCCTGGGCGAGTCCCAGCCGGGTCTTGCCCGCGCCGGCCGACTGTGACATTGACCCAGAGACGTCCAGTACCAGCAAGACGTGTGCCTTTTTCCGCAGTTCACCCCAGGTGGCTCGAACCGCCGCGAGGACTTGCGGGCTCGGCGGGGAGAGCATGGGGACGCCGATCTTCTCACGCAGGTATCCGTTGTCGCTGACGGTCTTACCGGGCTGGCCGTCGTGGGTGCGGAATCCGGCGTCGGTGAACAGTTCCTGCTGTGCGGACTCACGCAGGAAGGCGAGGAAGTCCTTGGCGCCGGCCTGCTTGCCCGCGTCGGACCATGTCGCATCGAGAACGGCAAATGGGTTGTCGCTGTTGAGCGTTCCCTCTTTGGGGTAGATGGCGACCAGCGGCACTCTCGGCTTATCGTGCCGGCCTGCCGTCTCGAGGTCGCCGGTGGGGTTGCCGTTGTTGTAGTCCACGACGGATTTCTCCTCGACCGTCACCGCGCCGACATAGCCGAGCGCCGCCCCCGCGTCGTCGGCCCGCTGCAGGTTCGTCAGGAAGGTGAGCGCGGTGTCGCCATAATGCGCGGCCGACTTCTCCACGCCGGCGACGAACTCGCGCACGCGCGGGTCCTTCAGCGTGTCCAGGGTAAGGTCGCTGGACATGCCCGTGGCCGCGACGAATACTCCGACGGTCGCCGACAGGCCCGTTGTGGAGACGTTGGGGTTGGTCTTGCCCAGTTTGAAAGCTCCCCACTCGGCGTGGCCCTTGATGGCCCAGCCGCCTGGGTGGTTGGCGAGGTTCAGCAGATCCGACCAGCCGATCGCCGCCTCGGGCCAGCCCAGTGCCCTGGCCATCGGCTCGGGCATCGCGAGGACGATCGGCGTGGAGGCCACCGACTGCGCCTCCGCCGGCAGGATGTCTGGGCGGTCGTGCGAGGAGCGGTCGTGGCGGAGCAGTTGCAGCCAGGTGGACGACGCCGGGGACCACGCATCCGGCGCAGGGCCCCAGGCCGGGTCCCAGCGGGCCTCGGCTAGCCGGGACTCCACGATGCCGGAAGCCATTGCGTTGACCGAGATGCCGTAGCAGCTGTCCTTCACTTGACGATCCGAGGCGTTGTATCGCTTGGCGGCCTCGGCTATCAAGTCGTCCTTTTCGACGGATGACGTCACCACGACGGTGGTGCAGCCGGCTCGCGGGACGTCGGGATTGTCGTCACGCCGGTTCCACCAAGAAGCCACGCCGATGACCATCAGCCCCGCGATCGCCGCGGCCAGCAATGCCTTTCCGTTGGTGGCCATTTGGCCCTCCCTTGAGGTCGGTGGCATCGTCATTGCCGCGACGCCGCTTGCATACGCTCGGCGCGATCACGGCCGACCAGAAACGGAAACGGTTCCCGCTGCCGGAAGTCCGGGCACGGTCCACGAATTCACGATGCTTCACGTCCGCTGGGTGCAGATTTCCTCTGCAGCGATCGGAATCATGCTGTTCATCACGAGCTCCTCGTGCGCGGGCAGACGTGGTGAAGAGCGGTGATCACCACGAGTTGCGCGTACAACTCGTCAAGGCATCTGTCGCCCCGGCTGCTCAGCCCTTCTATTACCCCGTTGTGGGTGGGATCGTCGTTGACGTATGCACAAAGCTGCGCAGCTGAAGACTCGATCGTCGCCATGGGCGTCGTCGGATTACCCTGTGCCACAGCCGAACTTGTAAGAACTTCGCTGGCGACGATTGCCGCCGTAGACAAGAGCACCTTCTTGATCATGGCCTCCCCCTTTCGCGTCTTGTGTTGTTCCCCCATGGTGGCCCGAAATCACCTCCGGAGGAATAGAGAAAGGCTCCTGACCCAATTTCCTTGCACGATCCACAGATTCATGGATACAGACCCTTAAAGGCCGATGCAACCGGCGTCGAAGTCTGCGCCAGCGGCGGGAGATGGCGTGCCCGATCACCTTCGCCTACAGTCTATTTACGTTCGGCTGCTTCCCCCAGACCACTGCTTGGTGCAAACTTCGCGCAGTTCGAGACGAGCACGAGGGAACCGGTCAGAACGAACACGACAAGAGCTGTCAAGACCGGTAGAAACTACAGCAGGCCACCCAGGATGACCAGCACCTCGAGAAGTTCGTTCCACATGTTGCGGCCAAAGATCAGCGGTGGCTGGCGAGGGCCGTACACCTCCCCCTCCACCTCGACATGGTAGTCCGCCTCCTGCGCGATCCGCACCACCCACACCCGCACCAGCATGTTGCCCTGAGAGTCGGCGAATTTCCACCGCGGGCTTTCGATCACTTCGGGTGCGTAGTCCCGTCTGGCCCGAAAATGCTTACCGACAGTGGTGGCACCGACACGTCACCGGCAGGCCCCGCCGTGTGCAAGGTTACGTCCACCTCGCCCGCTGATAGGTGCACGGTTCCAGAGCTCGGGATCGGCACGTCGCGTAGGGGTTCTCGAAAACGAGAAACGGAAGCACCCCCAACGCCGCCAGCACCAATGCAGCGAAAACGGCGGCCAGTGTGCCCCTGGTGATCCTGCGCCTCATGTTGGTCAAGGACCCGTGTCGCTCGCCTCGGTGGCGTCATGAACAGCGACTTGGCGCATGCCGGTCATGACGAGGTGGAGGACCACCGCCACCGCAATCAGCGCGACACCGACGGCGATCGTCACCGGGTTGAGGTAAAGCAGCAACGCCGCCGCCAGTGCGCACAACACCCGCTCGGGCCAGCACGCCCGGCGAAGCATCCACCCGCCGGTGACCACGGCCAGGGCGGCCACCGCCAGCGCACCGACCGCAGCCGTCCACACCATGTCTGCGAACGACCGCAGCCCGAGCAGGCCTTCACCGTTATCGGTCAGCACGAACGCGAACGGCACCAGGAACGCCGGCAACGTGTACTTCCACGTCTGCCACATGGTCGGAATCACCCTGCCGCCGGTGATCGCGGAAGCGGCGACCGAGGCCAGTGCCGTCGGCGGAGTGACTTCGGACAGCACCGCGAAGTAGAAGACGAACATCGCCACTGCTGGGGCTGCCACGCCGAGGTCCTGCAGCGCCGGTCCGACGATCACCCAGCTGATCACGAACGACGCGGTGACCGGCACCGCCAGCCCAAGGACCGACACCGCCAACGCGGCGAACAATGCGGTGAGAATCAGGACCGCCGTGGGGTTTTCGGTGATCGAGCGGGCGGTGTTCACCAATATGGAGTTCAGTTGCAGGCCCAGCCCGGTGCGGGTGATCATCGCGGCGATGACTCCTGCGGCAGCACACACCGCGGCCACCGAAAGGACACCCCGCACGCCGGTGGCGATCGCGCCGTAGAGCTTGGCCGGGGTGAGCCGGTTTTCGCGGTCCAGGTACGAGAGCACGATCTGCACTGCGGTTGCGTAGACGACTGCCCTCATCGCCGACACGTCCATGGCGAGGAATACGACGATCATCGCCAGCGAGATCAGGTGATAGCCGAATCGTCCCAGCAGCCGCCAGGTGGAAGCCGCGCCGACGTCCACTTTGCGAGTGGCGTATCGGCGGGCGTCGATCTCGACCGCCAAGAGAATGCCGAGGTAGTACAGGATCGTCGGCACGATCGCCCAGCCCAGGACGGTGAGATACGGCACCCCGAGGTATTCGGCGATGATGAAGGCCGCTGCACCCAACGTCGGAGGGGAGAGGATGGCGCCGATCCCCGCGGCGGCCAGCATGCCTCCGGCGTTCTGTGCCGGGTAGCCGGCGCGGCGCAGCACCGGCCAGGTCACCGACCCCAGGCTGACCGTCGTCGCCGTCCCGGAACCGGACACACTGCCGAGCAGGAACCCGGCCAAGGTCACGGTCCGCCCAGATGCAGCCCGTGACCGGCGGAACGCGGAGAAGGACAAGTCGACGAAGAACTTGCTGGCGCCGGACGCCTCCAGCACGGCTCCGTAGATGGTGAAAAGCACGATGTAGGTGGCCGCTACGTCCAGCGGCACACCGTACAGGCCGGTCGACTGGATGAACGATGCACTGATGATCTGGCCCCAGTCCACGCCGGCGTGCGCAATCGCCGCGCCCTGCGGCAGGTACCCGCCGTAGTAGGCGTAGCCGAGGGCCAAGAGGCACACGATGGGCAGCGCGGCGCCTGTCGTCCGGCGGCAGGCCTCCAGCACCAGCAGCAGCACGATCGATCCGACGATGACGTCGACTGCCCCGGGCGTGCTCTGCCTGCTCAGGAATTCGTCGAATCCGCCACCGCCATCGGCGATTTGGAACGGCAGCACCGGGTACAGGCACGCCGCCAGCGCCACCACCGCGAGCAGCCAGTCCACTGGTGTCGGATTGTCCCGTGGCGCCGCGGCGTTGTGGCGACGCAGCCGCAGGCCGGAGCGGTAGCACAACAACGTCAACGGCAGCACCGCCGCCAGGAACAAGATCAGCGAGACCTGATTGCCCTGCGCCAGCGGAAAGAACACCTGATAGAGCGCGAACACCGCGATCAGGACGCCGCCCGCAGCGACCAGGTGGCGTACCCAACCGGTCAGCTGGCGGGCCGGTTCTTCATCCTCGTGGGTGGCCGACGCGTCGACGTCTCCGGCCGGCGCCGGCCGGTCGAAGACGCGTTCGCTCACGGTCATCGGGCCGCACCCAGCTGGTCGAGCGCCATCCGGGCGCCGGGATGCAACGGGACCGGGGTGGTCTGATGGGCATTGTTCAGCGTGATGCCGTCGGCGGCCTTGTTGGCCTTGACCAGGTCGGCCCGGTGGTCGAACAGGGCCTTGGTCAGCACGCAGGCGGTGTTGCCGTCCATATTGGCTTTCACCAGAAGGACATTGGGCACCACGACGGTCGGCACGTCCGCCGGTGTTTGGTACGTGCTGGCCGGGATGACACCGCGCTCGTAGATCGGGTTGATCTCCTGCAACTTCTGCAGGGTATCCGTCACGTCGAGAAACTTGACGTTGGCCCGCTCACTCACGAAGAGGTCGGTGATCGCGCCGGTGGGCAGGCCTCCGGACCAGAACATGGCGTCGATGGAACCGTCTTTCACGCCCTCGACCGTCTTGCCCAGCTCGGTGCGCTGCGCCTGGATGTCGCCGCTCGGGTCGATCCCGGCCGTTTCGAGCATCCGATTGGCGATCACCTCGGTGCCGGAGTTGGGCGCCCCAGTGGACACCCGCTTGCCGCGCATGTCGGCGATCGAGTTGATGTCGGCGTCGGTGCGGGCGATCACCTGGGTGTAGTTGGGGTACAACCGGGTTAGCGCGGCGACCGGTTGCTTCTCGGAGAACGACGCCGTGCCGTTGACCGCATCCGCGGCGGTGTCGGCCAGCGAGAAGGCGATCTGGTGGGTGCCGGCCACCAGCTGCTGAATGTTCTGCAGCGACGCCGACGTCTCAGCGGCGGTGGCTTTGAGCGTGCCGCCGGTCTGTTGGCTGATCGCTTCGGCGTAGGCGCCGCCAAGCGTGTAGTAGACCCCTGTGGTGTTGCCGGTCGCGATACTCAACCGGGCATCGGTGGTGACTTCGCACGACGTCGGCTCGGCGGCCGTAGCCCGATTGTCGTCACCGCGCTGGCCGCCACAACCGCTAAGTACCAACAACATTGCGGTGGCCGCCGCGGATAGCAGTGCCTTGTCGGTGTTGCTCATGATATTCCCCCTTCGGATGAGCGGAATCGTCGCCGCCCTGCCAGTCGTTACGTGCCCATCGTGGCCGGGACCGCCGCCGGCGAGGAAGAGGAGACGTCCTTTGCGCCGAGTTTCCTTGCATGATTCACAGATTCACGCACACCGGCCTGCTGATCCGCGGCCGATGCCAGGTTACGGTGATGACGAGAGACTGCCGATGCCGTTGGCCTGAGAGCGGATTCGCGCTCAGCCGTGCAGCTTGCGATAGGCGCCGACGGCGCCCGGATGCAGCGGTATCAGACCGGTCTGAATCATCGAGGGTGCGTCGAGGTATTGCAGCCCGCGGACGTAGGGGGGAACCAGGTGCAGTGCGTCGGTGGCCAGAACGTCCACGACCGCGGCGACGAGGTCGGTGGGGATGCCCTGGCGACACAACAGAAGGTTGGGCACTCCGATAGAACGAATGCCGGGCGGCACGTACCCGCAGGTCGGCACTTGGCGGACGACATACGGGTAGCCGGCGATTTGGCTCATCGGAGCCGCCAACCGGCCGATGTCGAGGATCCGCAGTGGCAGTTCGGTGTCCAGGCCGGTGATGGCCGGTGTCGGTACGCCGCCCGACCACACCAGGGCGTCGATGCTGCCGTCGGCGAGCCGAGCTAATGCATCCCTGAGCCGGTAGGTCAGCATGTCTGCGCTTACGCTAAGGCCGGCCGCCTCGAACAGCACGCGGCCGGTCATCGCACCGCCGGATTGAGTGGCGCCGATGGAGACGCGCCGCCCCTGCAGGTCGGCTAACTGGTGTGCGCCAGTGAAGTCGCGCACGATCACCTGCAGATAGTTCTCGTACACCCGGGCCACCGCTACGGGTGAAGTCTCCTCGGGTCCGGTGGTGCGATCCCGCTCGGCGACGTCGGCCAGTGCCAGGCCCATGTCGACGTCCCCCGAGCGTAGGCGGACCAGGTTATCGACGGTGCCCTCGGTGGGGAGCACGTCGATAGTGATCTTCGGATAGCGGGTGCTGAGCTCTTTGGCGAGGATCTCGGCGAATGCCAGATACATCCCGCCCGGATCTCCCGCGGCCAAGCGTAGGCGTCCGCTGGGTTCGGTTGGGATGCTGCAGGCGGCGGCCAGCACCGCCGTCGCGAGGAGGAATGCGCGACGACTCATTTCGGTCTGGCGATTGCTCAACACGTCGACTCACTTGCCGCCGGCAGGCGGTAGCGGACCAGCAGGCCGCCTTCCGGGGCCCTTTCCACCGAGATCGTCCCGCCATGACCCGCGGCGATCTCGGCGGCGATGGCCAACCCGAGCCCGGTTCCAGAGCCATCGTCTCGTGCTCGCCAAAATCGTGTAGCGGCCCTCGCCAGGTCCTCGTCGGGCAAGCCGGAGCCGTTGTCGCTCACGACGAGGTCGACGGTTTCGCCGGTCAACTCGGCTGACACTGTGACGGCGGTGCCCTGCCCGGCGTAGCGTCGCGCGTTCTCGAGCGCGACGTCGAGCAACTGCTCCACATCATGACGGGCGAGTTGCACCGCCGGCCCGGGATGATCCGAATTGCCGTGCAGTTGCTGGTCTTGGCCTTCGAGGATGGGTCGCCAGAACGCCACACGTTCTCCGATCACGTCCGCGAGGTCGGTCGACTCCGCCGCTGCGGTGGCCATACCCACTTGGCGGCTGCCGCTGACCTGCTCGGCGCGGGCCAGGCGAAGCAGCTGCCCCAGCAGGTTCTCAAAGCGGTCCAGCTCCGCGGTCATCGAGTTGTATGTCGGCCATCCTGCCTCGGGCACGTAGTCCTCGAGGGTGTCTGCGCGTAACCGGACAGCGGCCAGTGGATTGCGCAATTGATGCGATGCGTCGGCGACGAGTCGCCGCTGACGGTCGAGGGAGGCCCGCACCACCTGTGCCATCGTGTTGAACGCTGCGGTGAAGTGGCGCAGTTCCGGCGGCCCAGCCACATCGGCGGGCGGTCCGGCGATCCCTTCGGTCATCTCGGCCACCGCGCGCTCCAGCCCGTCGATCGGGCGCAGCACCCACCTGGTGAGCGCACGAGCAACCACCGCCGCCAGCAAGAGGAAACCGATGCAGCCGACGGCCACCCACAGCCAGCCGTGTGCGACATCGCGCGCAGCCACCGTCGTGTGCACCGCGACGACGACAGCACCGACCAGTTCGCCGTCGCGTCGGATACCCGCGGTCGTGAGAACCTGATCCGTGCGCCAGGGCAGGATGCGCGGCCAGGGCGACGCCGGCGCGTCGATCAAGGCCCGATTCGCCGCCGCCGCGACCGCAGATTCGTCGGTGGTGAGTCCTCGGGCGGCCAGGACTTGGCCATCGGTGTCGACGATCAGCACACCTTCCCTGTACACCTCGTGGTAGCGATCGACCAGCGGCTGCATGGGTGCGCCAGGCACCGCTGCGGAATCGGCGAGTTCGGTGATCTGGCGTCCCCGTTCCTCGGCCAGCGCCGCCGTACGTCGGGCTGCCGAACTCAACGCCAGTGGAACGGCGAGTGCGGCGGTCGCAAGAAGCGCGAGTACGACGAGGACGGCGCGAACCCGCAGACCCATGTCAGGTGTCCAGCCGAAAACCAAACCCGCGCACCGTCTGCAGCGGAAGTCCGGCGAGCTTGGCCCTGATCTGTCCGATGAAAAAGTCCAACGACCTCGACCGGCCGACCACCGCGGTGCCCCAAACCTCGAGCATGAGTTCCTCGCGGCTGACCGCCTCACCCTGACGGGCGGCCAGCAGGGCGAGCAACTGGAACTCGGTTCTGGTGAGCGCCTGCGGGGTGCCCTCCAATGTGACTTCCCGGCGCTCGCGGTCGATGGTGACGGGTCCCGCAACGACCGGCCCGGGCGGGGGAACGGTGTCGCCGCCGACACGGCGCATGCGTCGCATGACGGCGTCAATGCGGGCCATCAGCACCGCTTTACGGACCGGCTTGACCAGATAGTCGTCAGCTCCCGCGCGCAGGCCCAGCACCACCGCGCCGTCGCTGTCTCGGGCGGTCATGATGATCACCGGCACAGCCGATGCACGACGCAGAGTGCGCAGCACGTCCAGGCCGTCCATGTCGGGCAACCCCAAATCCAACAACACCAGATCGCAACCCTTGACGCGATGCAGTGCGTCGGCACCGCGGACGGTCCGGACGACAGACGCGCCGGCCTGGCCGAGAAGCTCGGCCAACGCCGACGCGACCCCCTCGTCATCTTCGACAAGCAGCACTTGCACGTCGCTGATGCTAAGAACTCGTCGCCGAAACTGTCCCGGTATTGACGAGTTCACGGTCGTCGGAACGACGCTCGTTCGTTTTCTGTCCCGGGTGCGAGCGACGGGAGTCCAGTTGCATGTTCTTGCCCCCTTATTGCCTGTAGGTGGCGCCCATCATGTGACAGCCGCCACAGGCAGGGAAGAGGAAACGCCCTCTCACGGCACTTCCTTGCACAATCCACAGATTCACCAGTCAAACCGCCGTACTTGTCGGGCTCGTGTCGCAAACGAGGAGCCATTGGGTAGCAGTTCAACTCAAATTGACCAACCGGCAATGGTGCGTGTTCAAGAGGTGCGAGTCCGGAGTGGCGAGTTTCGGCACTCAAGGTCGGCGCCCGAGACGTGGCGGCCGCGGCGCCGTAGGCAGCGCAAGGTCGTAACTTGTCAAGCGGCTCGGGTGATTTGGCGATGGTGACCCCGAGGCCGCGGTGTAGGGCTGTCAGACGGGCGCTCGGTACGTGCATCAGCCGAGTCTGTGGATTATGCAAGGAAACACCGCGATTGGACCATTTCCCTTTCCTGCTCTGTGCGTCCTGCAGATCATGGGTGGCACCACGGCAGGGAGGTCCATCGAAATGCAGTCGACACAGCAGACGACACGTGACGGATCGCGCGCAGATCGGTGGCTGGCAACGTCCACAACGTCCGGCGAGTACAGCGAGCCGCCCTGCCCGCCAAAAGCTCGCAGCCACGATACGATTCACCGCCTCCGCGTCAAGCCCGCTGACGTCGTCATCGATGGATTCGTCGACGGCGGCACACTACTCGAATGGATCGACAAGGCCGCCCACGCCACCGCAACACAGTGGTGTGGCGGCAGCTGCGTCGCTGCCTCCGTCGGCAACCTTCACCTCGACCGGCCCATCGGTGTCGGTGAACTTGTCGAAGTTCACGCCAGCCTGGTCTACACGGGGCGCAGCAGCATGCACATCCTTGTCACCGTCTATTCCGGCGACCCCACCCGGGCCACGTCCGTTCAAACCTCGCAGTGCCCAATCATTTTCGTCGCTATCGACGACGCCGGCAATCCCGTCGGGGTCCCCCGGTGGACACCGGTGACGATACTTGAACTGCAACGGCACCGGCAGGCGCGGAGCCGGATAAGAATGCGCACACGCATCGAACGCGCCATGGAGGCCGAGAGTTACACCCCGGAGGGCTCCGCCCCCCGCGCCACGCTGCGCTTCCGCGCCGCGCCTACCGACGTCAACCGGGACGGCAATGTCCGCGGCGGCCGCGTCATGCGGTGGATCGACGAAGCGGCCTACATGAGCGGAGCCGATTGGACCGGGGCTGAAGTCATCACGTCCTACCTCGCCGGGGTCCGCTTCTACCGGCCCATCGTCGTCGGCGAGGTCATCGAAGCCACCGCACGAATCGTTCACACTGGACCGCGCAGCATCCACGCCTGCGTCCACGTCACCACCACCGACTGGCTGGGCGACCGGCCTTGCCTCGTGGCACACGCAATGGTCGTCGTCGTTTCACTCGACGAACGCGGCGAGGCCCGACCCGTCCCAACGTGGAAACCCGTGTCCCACGAAGACCATCGACTCGATCAGCACGCCCGGCACCTGCTCGAGCTACGACAATTTATTGAACCCTTCACCAGCGCGACCGCACTTGCCGCCGACGCTCGACCGTCGGATGCGCTGTAGTCAACACCTTCCATCTGGAGTGGTCTGCCCCGACCTTGGCAGCGACGTGAAGATCTCGGCGTCCGGGTGCTCCCCGAGGCGGGCGACCACGGACCGGTCGAGGGCCTTGCCGGCGCTGTTGAGCGCTTCCAGGACGCCGACCAGGGGCCGGCCCAGCCGGGTCATACCCGTCAGCGACAGCTGCCAGTATCCCGTTGGGGCGAAGTCCCGCGCGGTGATTCGACTTCCTTACGGGGCGGCCATTCCCGCCTGCAGCCAGCAGAGCCGACAGTGCCCTTTCTTCACCGCGATGTCGCGGAGGCAATGGGCGCATCGGCCGGGTCGGTAGCGGCGGACGAAGTCGTAGCAGGCCCGGCGATAGGACTGCGATCCATAGGACGGTCCCCAGGACAGGCAGTCCGGGCAGCTGCCGATCGGGGTGTCGGCGCGGGTGCGGCCCGCCATCAGGCCGGCGGGAGCGTGCGGGCACTGCGGTGCCGGGGCGTGACAGCCGGTCCGCTCGAGGCGGTCGACCCGGAAGCGCCCGCCTGTTGCTCGTCGCGGCTTTCGGGGATCAGGACGACTTTGGCGGGTTCGGCGATCAGCAGTTCCGAGACATCGCAGCCCACGACTGCGCAGATGACATCGAGGTCGTCGAGTTTGATGCTGGCAGGGTTGCCCGACCAGAGCCCGGACATCTTTCCTGCACTGATCACCAGGCCTGCCTCGGCGAGCATGCGCTGCAGTTCGCTGGCTTTCCAGATGCCGCGGTTGGCGGCGGCCAGCCGCAGGTTCCATTTCATTGGACGAGTCCCGTCAGTCGATCTGCTGCCCGCTTCTGCCCGGTGATCCAGGCGTCTTCGATATGGGCGGCCTGGACGTGAATGTAGTTCATCGTCGTTGCGACCCAGATATGTCCGAGGGTTTGCTGGATGGCCACCAAATCCATTCCGCCCAAATAGAGTTGGGATGCGCAAAAGTGTCGCAGGACATGCGGGGTCACCCGGTCGGGCCAGTCCGGCAGATGTGTCGCCGCCGCCGCGGTCAGCGTGGACCGCAGTGTCTCGTTGCCCACCCGGGCTGCCGTCCCGTCAGCGTTGCGGCGTTCGGACGGAAACAACGGGGCACCGGGCCGGGTGTGGTCCTCGTCGAGGCAGCACCACACATCCTGCACAAACCACCGCAGGGTGGCCCCTGCGTTGTTGATCAACGGCACCATGCGTTCGCGGGGACCGGATCCGCGGGCGCCCTTGCCTTTTCGGACATGAAGCTTCCCGAACCGGCCCAGGTCCCACTTGATATCGGCCAGATCGAGGTGGCTCGCCTCGTTCACGCGCAGTCCAACCTCGGCCATCAATCGGGCCGCCGCGTAGTTGCGGGCGGCAGGAGCGAACTTGCGACACGTCGCCAACTCCTGGCGCCAGCCGGCGAACAACGCCTCCATCTGCACCGCCGACGGCGGGATCCGTAACGCCGCCGCGCCCACACCGCGGGGCCGGTTGATCTCATCGATCGGGCATTCCACAACCCGCCCGGTCAATTGATGGATCTCCACCTTGTGTCGGATCTCCAGGAACAGGAAGTAGACCCGCAGTGCTCGCGAGCGTGCCTGCCTGGTGCCCTTGGCCGCACTCCGCAGCACCTTGCCGAAATACGCGTCCGCGTCGGGCGGTTCCATCTGCCATAACGGCCGACCGAACCAGGCCCGGATCTGTTCGAGATTGACCACATCCGACACGATCGTGGCGTCGGCCAACCCGGCCGCTGCCCGAGCCAACACGAACCCGGCGAACACGTCTGTCTCCAACGCGGCCAGCTCGTCCGGTCCGGCCGCAGCACGCGCCTTACGCAGATCCCGCACGACTGCCAGGCTCAACCTGGACCCCCTCGCCTTCACTGATCCAGCAAGACCAGCGACAGCAACGATAGAGCTTCAGGAATCCTGAGACACCCTCAATCGGCTTAAACCCACCTAAAACCCAGGGAGTAACCCCAGGTACTGGGGCTTACAGAGCCAGCAGAAACCTCAGCGAACTCTGTGGATATTTAATAGAAACGGAACAGTCGCAAGGCTGTTACCGCGCTCCGGGCCCGACTTTCACCAGCATGGATCGGGTTCCCGGCTGTGGTGTGTTCGATATTGGACACGGTCGCTACCAGGGGTGACATGATTTTGACGTGAGTGACCGTCCGATGCGCGACGCGCGTAAGCGCAACGCCCGTGCAGGGCGCGATAGCACCGCTGGCAGCGGTGTGCAGGTCTTTGGTCCCGCCGGGGGGCGGCGACCGCGCCGCGGCCCGGCCCTGGCGATACGGCGTGCCCGCCTGGGCATCGTGCTGCTCTGGCGGCGGTGGCGGCCGTTGCCCGAGGAGATCGACGCTCGCCGGGAACGGCTGGCGCAGCAGGCACGCCTGACGGGGGAACGGCGGCTGGCGGCGGAGGCGTACCACTGGGCCGTCGTCACCGAGGGACGGACTCCTCAACTGAAGCAGGCTGCCGACGTGGTCTCCGGGGAGGCGCCTGCTGCGCCAGTGTCGTCGACGCCGTGCGAGCCTGACCGATGAGCGTCGACCGGGTCCTCTACCTCAACTTCGCCCAGGCCGACAGCGGCGCGATCGGCGTGACCGCGTTGCCGGGCGACTTCGTGGCCGCCTGCCAGTTCATGCATTGCGGCATCGTCGACCGGACGGGAACCCTCGACCAGGGGTTCGGCTACGCCGTGCTCGATCCCGTCCCGGAGCCGGCGATCGATGGTCCCGGTTTCGCTGAGTTGTGCGATACCGTCGGCGCCGAGATCGTCGCCGATGCACTGCGGTCGGGACGGTGCGTCTGTGTCCTGTGGTCGGGAGGCATCGACTCGACCGCGGCATTGATCGCGATCATGAAGGCGGCCAGCGCGCGGGGGTACAGCGACCGGGTGCGTGTGTTGCTCTCGCTGGACTCGATCTACGAGTATCCGGGCTTTTTCCTGCGCTTCATCGACGGGAGGTATCGGATTCACGCGGTCACGCATCCGGTCTCCGACGCGCTGGATCCGGCCGCCCTCACCGTCACGGGTGAGCACGGTGACCAGCTCTTCGGCAGCCACCTGCTGGAGTCCTACGTGCGGCGAGGTTTGGGTGGGGTGGCCTACC
>CAYLWH010000095.1:0-15065 GCA_964387245.1 uncultured Mycobacterium sp. | reverse complement strand
GACCAAGACCGAGCAGGCCGACCTGCTGCAGGCGATGTTCGGGCGCAACGGCGAGTCCCCGGTGGCCGTGCTTGCGCCGCGGACGCCCTCGGACTGCTTCGACATGGCCGTCGAGGCCGCGCGGATCGCCGTGAAGTACCACACGCCGGTGATCCTGCTGTCGGACGGCGCCATCGCCAACGGCTCCGAGCCGTGGCGCATTCCGGACATCAGCAGCTACCCCCCGATCGAGCACACCTTTGTGCGGGAGGGTGAGCCCTTTGCGCCGTATGTACGCGATCCGCATACGCTGGCCCGGCAGTTCGCCGTCCCCGGCACCCCGGGTCTGGAGCACCGGATCGGCGGCCTGGAATCGGCCAACGGTTCCGGCAACATCTCCTACGAGCCGGCCAACCACGACCTGATGGTGCGGTTGCGCCAGGCGAAGATCGACGGCATCGAGGTGCCGGATCTCGAGGTCGACGACCCGACCGGCGACGCCGAGTTGCTACTGCTGGGGTGGGGCAGCTCTTACGGACCCATCGGCGAGGCCTGCCGGCGGGCGCGGCACAAGGGCACCAAGGTCGCTCACGCGCAGCTGCGCTACCTGAATCCGTTCCCGGCCAACCTCGGAGAGGTGCTACGGCGCTACCCGAAGGTGGTGCTGCCCGAAATGAATCTGGGCCAGCTGGCGCTGCTGCTGCGGGGCAAGTACCTCGTCGACATCCAGTCGGTGACCAAGGTTCAGGGTGTTGCATTCCTGGCCGACGAGGTGGGGCGTGTCATTCGCGCCGCGGTGGGCGGGACGCTCGCCGAAATCGAGCAGGACAAGACGATGGTTGCCAGATTGGCGGCCGCCACCATCGACAGCCACGTGAGCGGTGTAGGAGCAGACGCATGACAGACCTGATGAACAGCATCGGCGGCGTCGACCACAACTTGGGCCTGACTCCGATCTCAAAGACCAGCGGGGTTCCGACAACCGACGTGCCGCAGAAGGGCAAGGACTTCACCAGCGACCAGGAGGTTCGCTGGTGCCCCGGTTGCGGCGACTACGTCATCCTCAACACCATCCGCAACTTCCTGCCGGAGTTGGGGCTGCGCCGCGAGAACATGGTGTTCGTCAGTGGTATCGGCTGTTCGAGCCGGTTCCCGTATTACCTGGAGACCTACGGCTTCCACTCGATCCACGGTCGCGCCCCGACCGTGGCCACCGGCCTGTCGCTGGCCCGCGACGACCTGTCGGTCTGGGTGGTCACCGGTGACGGCGACGCGTTATCTATCGGCGGCAACCATCTGATCCACGCGCTGCGCCGCAACATGAACATCACCATCCTGCTGTTCAACAACCGGATCTACGGTTTGACCAAGGGGCAGTACTCACCCACGTCCGAGGTCGGAAAGGTCACCAAGTCGACCCCGATGGGCTCGCTGGACCACCCGTTCAACCCGGTGTCTCTGGCGCTGGGCGCCGAGGCGACGTTTGTCGGCCGCGCGCTGGACTCCGACCGGGCCGGTCTGACCGAGGTGCTTCGCGCGGCGGCCACGCACCGCGGTGCGGCGATCGTCGAAATCCTGCAGGACTGCCCGATCTTCAACGACGGTTCGTTCGATGTTCTGCGCAAGGACGGCGCCGAGGAGCGTGTCATCCGGGTCAGCCCGGGTGAGCCGATCACCTTCGGCGCCAGCGGCGAATACTGCGTCGTGCGTTCGGGTTTCGGTTTGGACGTGGCCAAGACGGCGGACGTGGCCGTGGCGGACATCATCGTTCACGACCCGACGCGCAACGACCCCGCCTATTCGTTTGCGCTGTCGAGGCTGTCGGATCAGAACCTCGAGCACACCGTTATGGGCATTTTCCGGCAGGTGAGCCGGCCGACCTACAACGACCAGGCCCGGGCGCAGGTCGCCGCGGCCAGGCAGACCATTCCGCACGACACGGCCGCACTGCAGTCGTTGTTGCGCGGCCGGGACACCTGGACTGTCGAGTAGTCTGACCGCCATGTCCTCCCCGCTCGCCGGTGTCGTGCTCGCGGGCGGGGCATCCCGACGAATGGGCCGTGACAAGGCCTCCGTCGTCTATTCCGGACGAACCATGGTCGAGACGGTCGTCGGCGTGGTGGGTGCCTGCTGTGCCCCGGTGTTCGTCATCGCGGCACCGGGCCAACCTTTGCCGGAACTGCCCGGTGCGATCGTTCTGCGCGACGAGGTGCGCGGCGTGGGTCCGCTGCTGGCCACCGGTCGGGGCTTGCGCGCGGCGGCTGAGGCGGGCGCCGACCGGGCGTTCGTCTGCGCGGTGGACATGCCGTTGATGACGGCCGAACTCATCGCCGAACTCGCCGGACACACCGGAGCCGACGTGATCCTGCCCTGGGACGGTCGTGATCACTACCTCGCCGGGGTTTACCGGACCGGGCTGGCCGGCCGAATCGACCAGTTGGTGGCAGCGGGGCAGCGCAGCATGCGGGCGTTGGTCGACACCGTCAACACCCAACGAATAGTGATGCCACCCCATCCCGCGCTGACCAACGTCAACGTGGCCGCCGGCTTGGCGCAGTAGGGCACGGCAAAACTCACCGTGGTCTTCGGGCGAATCTCCGGGGACCGGATCGGTTACACCGAGTCGTCCAGGCTGTCTCCGGCGGAGAGTGAACATCCTTGCTGCACAACCGTTTTGCGGTGGTGCGTGCACGCGACCCGGATGCGGCCGGAGGCGGCACCCGTGCCGGAAGACGGATCATGTTCAGCTTGAGGCGCCTCCCAATGTCTCTGGTATGAAGCATTATTGGGCAACTCAGCGCGACGTCGGCACCGTTCGGCGAATCGCACTGCGGCTCGAAAACTCAATAATAGCAACAGTATTCGACACTAGGTGGCTGCCGTTCTGGCTCGTGCTGCAGCGAGACTGATCGGTAATCGTTTGTCAAACAGAAGTTCTCGCAGATATCGCGTCATCAGAGCGATCCTGCGATTCGGAGAGAAATCGTGAAACATGTTCAGGGGCAGATAGGTTAGACGTACTGTGACAGCGTCACTGCTGTAACATGAGCCCCTCGCGTATCATATGTTCTTGTCCAACAACATGATTCGGCATTTCTGTGGGGTGTCGCAGCTCACAAATTCGACATGAGCTACGTCACCGGCCGACCGGTCTCCGCGGCGCGCAAAACGTGCCGGATTCCGATGTCGACCTGCACAGACATCTCTCGGGTACGGCCGTGGTCTTGTTGCCGTCTCGACGCGAATGCCTGTCGACCCGGGTGACTAACGCGGATTCGGTCCGTACTGTCATTCATGTTCCGAAACGGAGCAAACAATTTCACACTTCTCGAACCCGCGTGTGAGTGGGATTGGACGCTGAGGCCCTGCGGGCCCTCCAGCCGCCGGATGACGACATCCCGGCGGGGCAAGTTGCGCCTCCCCTGTCGTGCCCGACCTAGACGGCACGCCCCGAAAAACTCTCGCTGCCTCGACGAGGCACACAACGCCCACGTTATGGGCGTCGCTTTGGCGCGCGCGTAGCGAAAGGAACGATGTTGAACAACCTCCGCAAGACGATCGGTATGGCTGTGATCGGTGGCGCCCTGGTAGCCGCCCCGATGGCCCTGTCCACGGCGACCGCGAACGCGGACAGTGTGAACTGGGACGCGATCGCGGCCTGTGAGTCCGGCGGCAACTGGGCGATTAACACCGGTAACGGCTACTACGGCGGGCTGCAGTTTTCGATGGGCACCTGGCGGGCCAACGGTGGCAGCGGTTCGCCGCACGGCGCAAGTCGATCCGAGCAGATCCGGGTGGCCGAGAACGTCCTGCGTTCGCAGGGCATCGGTGCGTGGCCGGGCTGCGGGCGACGCGGCTAGATCTTCACCGAACATCAAAGGTGCCGGGCACACAAGTGCCCGGTATTTTTGTGTTCGGATCACACCGGAACCCGGAACGCCGAACGGGCCGCGATACCGGCCAGGTGGCGGGTGACCATCGCTTCGGGGACGAGGACCGTGGCGCGCATCGCGAGGGTGCTGAGCGCGGCCGGCCGCAGATTGAGGATTTCGCCGAGCATCCGTGACTCCCGGATCAGGCGCCGCACCCGGGGTCGGCGGAACGTCTCGTATCGGGTGAACGCGGTCGCCAGGTCGGTGCTGATGTCGATGCACTCGGCGAGCACCGCGGCGTCCTCGATGGCCTGGCAGCCGCCTTGGCCCAGGTGCGGCCGCATCGGATGGGCGGCATCGCCGACGAGTGCGACCGCCCCGCGGGCCCAGCATCGGGCGCCCTCCCGGTCATAGACGTCGTTGCGCAGCACGTCGTGTGCCGATGTGGCGGCCAGTATTGCCGGCACCGGGTCCGCCCACCCGGCCAACTTCGACCGCAGGTAGGACAGTTCACCGCCCGCGCACCGTCCGCCCTCGGCTGCTCGCTCGGTGGCGAACCAGTAGGTGTGGCCCGATCCCATGGGGACATGACCGACCTCGAAGCCCGCTCCCAGCGTCTCGCCCGCGAGGTCCGGATCGAGCGCGTGGTCGGCGACCCCGCGCCAGGCCGTGTACCCCGCGTAACGCCCGGTCAGTGCGCCGTTGAGGCGGCGGGCCAGCACCGAATGCGTGCCGTCGGCTCCGATGACCGCGTCGGCTTCACGGGTGGATGAGTCCGAGAGCCGCACCCGGACCGGTCCGTGCGCATCGACAACGTCGCTGACGGCCAACCCGTACTCGACGGTGCCGGCAGCCAGCGAGGCGGACAGGATGTCGGTCAGCACCACCCGGCGCACCACGACGAGCGGTTCGCCCAGGGCGATGACCATGCGCTCCGCCGCTGGATGGCGTATCGAGGCGCCGTTACGCCAGCGCATTGCGCCCGCGCTGACCCGGCCGCCGGCCCCGCGTACCTCGTCGCCGACACCGATCCGGTCCAGCGCCGCCAGCGCATTGGGCCAGATGCTGATCCCGGCGCCGGAAGTCGTGTCATCGCGTTCCTCGATCACCGACACGGTGTGGCCGCCACGCGAAAGTGCAGCCGCGGTCGCCAGTCCGGCGATCCCGGCGCCCACCACGATGATGCGGTGCTCCATGGACAGAACGTAGTCGAAGCGGTCGCGGATGATCCGTTGAGCGCCGTGAGAGGTTTGGGCTCGGATGGGACTCAGCGGCCCGTGGACTTGCGTCCCCGGAAAAGAATCCGAAACCGCGGATCCCTGGTGATGCGGTCGGGCGTTCATCGCGGCCCAGGTAGATTTGGCGCATGGCCCCATCACCACATCGTGAGTTCGACATCGTCGTCTACGGCGCAACGGGATTCGTCGGCAGACTGACCGCGGAATACCTCGCCCGGGCGGGCGGCCCGGCACGGATCGCACTGGCCGGTCGGTCGCCGGACCGGGTGCTCGAAGTTCGTCGGGAACTGGGCGAGGCCGCGCAGGCCTGGCCGGTCATCACCGCCGACGCGTCGGAGCCCGCGACGCTGGCTGCGATGGCCGAGCGTACCCGGGTGGTGCTGACCACCGTCGGCCCCTACGTCAAATACGGCCTGCCGTTGGTATCGGCCTGTGCGGCGGCCGGAACGGACTACGCCGACCTCACCGGTGAAGCCAACTTCATCCGCTCGAGTATCGATCTGTACCACAAGCAGGCCGTCGATACCGGGGCACGCATCCTGCACTCCTGCGGATTCGATTCCGTCCCTTCGGATTTGACCGTTTTCGCGTTGCACCGACGCGCCGAGGCCGACGGTGCCGGAGAGCTGCTCGACACCAACCTGGTGGTGCGCAGCTTCGCCGGTGGGGTCTCCGGCGGCACGGTGGCGTCGATGCTGGAAGTGCTGACGGCGTCCTCGAACGACCCGGCGCTGCGCAAGGAGCTGAACGACCCCTACACGCTGTCCCCGGACCGCGGTGCCGAACCCGAACTGGGCGGTCAGCCCGACGCCCGGTGGCGCCGCGGCGCGGACGTCGCCCCGGAGCTGCGCGGCTACTGGTTGGCCGCGTTCGCGATGGCCATGCCGAACAGTCGGATCGTGCGTCGTAGCAACGCCCTACTGGACTATGCCTACGGTCGCCGGTTGGCCTATGGCGAGCAGATGAGTGTCGGCAAGTCGCTTGCGGCGCCCGTCGCGGCGGCGGCGGTGACCGGCGCGACCGCGGCGACCATGGGACTGGGCGGCCGTTTCTTCAAGTTCGTGCCGCGCGGCCTCGTCGACCGCGTGGTGCCGAAACCCGGCACCGGTCCCAGCAAACAGGTTCGGGAGACTGGCCATTACCGGGTCGAGACGTACACCACGACCTCCCATGGCGTTCGGTACCGCGCCACGATGGCGCAGAAGGGCGACCCGGGCTATCAGGCCACGGCCCTGCTGCTGGGCGAGAGCGGGTTGGCGCTGGCGCTGGACCGTGACGAGCTGCCGGATCTGCACGGTGTGCTGACGCCGGCGGCCGCCATCGGGGATTCGCTGCTCAGCCGATTGCCCGCGGCTGGGGTGCGACTCGAGGTGGAACGGCTCGGCTGAGTCACACCCGGCGAAGTGACCTCTGCCGAGGTCGAATGCGGCTAGTGTCGGTGGTGAGGTTGCGCAATGCAATCGGGCAAAGACGGAAAGTAAGGTGGGAACCATGGCCGGTCTTGATGATCTGATCTCGCAGATCCCGATCCAGGATATCGCCAGCAAACTCGGGGTCGATGCGAGCGAGGTGAGCGACGCGGTCCAGCAGCTGGTGCCGGCCCTGGTGGGTGGCCTGCAGGTCAACGCGCAGGGGGACGAGGCCGTCGCCGGCAAGATCGAGTCCGCCGCCCAGCAGCACGCCGCCAGCGGTCTGCTCGACGGTGGCATCAATGTCGACGACGTCGACGAGCACGACGGCGACAAGATCGTCTCGAACATCTTCGGCGGCAACAACAGTGAATCGGTCGCCTCGGCCCTCGCCGCGGGTGGCGGCGGCGCGGTGGGCGGTGGACTGGTGCAGCGGCTGCTCCCGATGCTCGCGCCGATCGTGCTGGCCTACGTCGGCAAGCAGTTCGCCCAACGCAACGCCCAAGCCGGCCCGGCGGAAGCCCAGGCGCAGGCCGGCGGCGGCGGTCTCGGTGACGTGTTCGGCAGCATCCTCGGCGGCGCCGGTGGCGGTGGCGGCGGCAACCCGCTGGGCAGCATCCTCGGCAGCGTGCTCGGCGGTGGCGGGCGTGGCGGCAACCCGATCGGCGACATCCTGGGCGGACTGCTCGGCGGCAAGCGGTAGGACGTCGGCAGCG
This sequence comes from uncultured Mycobacterium sp., assembly GCA_964387245.1. GTDB lineage: Bacteria > Actinomycetota > Actinomycetes > Mycobacteriales > Mycobacteriaceae > Mycobacterium. Next base: position 7,851 of record CAYLWH010000095.1, on the reverse strand, counting down.
AACCGATGCCCACACCCCCCGAATCCCCACCGTGGTTCGGGGGCCTTCGCTTCGGTTCTTCGGTGCTCCCTAGAATCGACGGGTGACTGCCAGCGCGCGACCCGACTCCTCCGACACGGCGAACGCCCTGCCCAAGTCATGGGACCCGGCCGCGGTCGAAGCAGAGCTGTACCAGGGGTGGGTCGACGCCGGGTACTTCACCGCGGACCCCGCCAGCAGCAAGCCCCCGTACTCGATCGTGCTGCCGCCGCCCAACGTGACCGGCAGCCTGCACATGGGCCACGCCCTGGATCACACCCTGATGGACGTGTTGACCCGCCGTAAACGCATGCAGGGTTTCGAGGTGCTGTGGCTGCCCGGCATGGACCACGCGGGAATCGCGACCCAGTCGGTGGTGGAGAAGCAGCTCGCCGTCGACGGCAAGACCAAGGAAGACTTCGGCCGCGAACTGTTCGTAGACAAGGTCTGGGACTGGAAGCGGGACTCCGGCGGCACCATCGGCGCACAGATGCGGCGCCTCGGCGACGGGGTGGATTGGAGCCGGGACCGGTTCACCATGGATGACGGGCTGTCCCGCGCCGTCCGGACAATGTTCAAGCGCCTGTACGAGGCGGGCCTGATCTATCAGGCCGAACGTCTGGTGAACTGGTCGCCGGTGCTGCAGACCGCGATCAGCGACCTGGAGGTCCGCTACGAGGACGTCGAGGGGGAGTTGGTCTCGTTCCGGTACGGCTCCTTGTCGGATGCCGAGCCGCACATCGTCGTGGCTACCACCCGTGTGGAGACGATGCTCGGCGACACCGCCGTCGCGGTCCATCCCGACGACGACCGCTACCGGGATCTGGTCGGCAAGACGCTGCCGCACCCCTTCCTGGACCGCGAGATCCTGATCGTCGCCGACGGGCACGTCGACCCCGAATTCGGCACCGGCGCCGTGAAAGTCACGCCGGCGCACGACCCGAACGACTTCGAGATCGGTTGGCGGCACCACTTGGCGATGCCGACGATGATGGACCAGCGCGGCCACATTGCCGACACCGGAACGGAATTCGACGGCATGGACCGCTTCGACGCGCGGGTCGCGGTGCGCGAGGCGTTGGCCGCGCAAGGCCGCATCGTCGAGGAGAAGCGGCCCTACCTGCACAGCGTCGGGCATTCCGAGCGCAGCGGTGAACCCATCGAACCGCGGCTGTCCCTGCAGTGGTGGGTAAAGGTGGAATCGCTGGCCAAGGCCGCCGGTGACGCGGTTCGGGCCGGCGACACCACGATCCATCCGAAGAGCCTGGAGCCGCGCTGGTTCGGCTGGGTCGACGACATGCACGACTGGTGCATCTCCCGGCAGCTGTGGTGGGGTCACCGCATCCCGATCTGGCACGGCCCTGACGGCCAGAAGGTGTGCGTCGGTCCCGACGAGGCGCCGCCGCAGGGGTGGGAACAGGATCCCGACGTGCTGGACACCTGGTTCTCGTCGGCGTTGTGGCCCTTCTCCACCATGGGGTGGCCGGACGCGACGCCGGAACTGGCCAAGTTCTACCCGACCAGTGTGCTGGTCACCGGCTACGACATCCTGTTCTTCTGGGTGGCCCGGATGATGATGTTCGGCACCTTCGTCGGCGGCGACGACGCGATCACCGGCGGCGGCCGCCGTGACCCGCAGGTGCCGTTCCGGAATGTGTTCCTGCACGGCCTGATTCGCGACGAGTTCGGTCGTAAGATGAGCAAGTCGAAGGGTAATGGCATCGACCCACTGGACTGGGTTGAGATGTTCGGCGCCGACGCCCTGCGGTTCACCCTGGCGCGCGGTGCCAGCCCCGGTGGGGATCTTTCGATCGGTGCGGACCATGCGCGGGCATCGCGAAACTTCGCCACCAAGTTGTTCAACGCGACCCGGTTCGCGCTGATGAACGGAGCGGCTCCCGCACCGCTGCCGGCCGACTTGACCGATGCCGACCGCTGGATTCTGGGGCGGCTGGAAGAGGTTCGCGCGGAAGTTGATTCGGCGTTCGACAACTATGAATTCAGCCGGGCTTGCGAGTCGCTGTACCACTTCGCCTGGGACGAGTTCTGCGACTGGTACGTCGAGCTCGCCAAAGTTCAGCTGAGTCAGGGGATTTCCGGTACCACCGCGGTGCTGGCCACCGTGCTGGATCGCCTGCTCAAGCTACTGCACCCGGTGATGCCGTTCGTCACCGAGGCGCTGTGGAAGGCGCTGACCGGCGATGCGTCCGTGGTCATCGCGGCATGGCCGGAGTCCTCCGGAGTCGCATCGGACAGCGTTGCGGCACAACGGATTACCGATATGCAGAAGCTCGTCACCGAGGTCCGGCGCTTCCGCAGCGATCAGGGTCTGGCCGACCGGCAGAAGGTGCCGGCCCGGCTGTCGGGGATTGCCGATGCCGACCTGGCCTCGCAGGTGCCGGCGGTGACCGCGCTGGCGTGGCTGACCGCGGCCGGCGCTGCATTTGCCCCCTCGGCGTCCATCGAGGTCCGCCTGACCGGCGGGACCGTGCTCGTGGAGGTCGACACGTCGGGCACGGTCGACATCGCTGCCGAGCGCCGGCGGCTGGAAAAGGATCTGGCCGCGGCGCGGAAGGAATTGGCCGGCACCACCGGAAAACTCGGTAACGAAGCGTTTCTGGCCAAGGCCCCCGAAGATGTGGTGGCCAAGATCCGGGACCGTCAGCGGTTGGCCGGCGACGAAGTGGACCGGCTCACGGCCCGGTTGGCTGCCCTGGTATGAGTGTCGAACCGACACCCGACGAGGTCGCGGCGCTCTGGCAGGTCGAGCACCTGCTCGACCAACGCTGGCCGGAGACCAAGATCGAGCCGTCGACCGCCCGTATCTCCGCGTTGATGGAATTGCTGGGTTCCCCGCAGCTGTCCTATCCGTGCATCCACATCGCCGGCACCAACGGCAAGTCGTCGGTCGCGCGGATGGTCGACGCCCTGCTGACCGCGTTCAGCATGCGCACCGGCCGGACCACCAGTCCGCATCTGCAGTCCGCGGTGGAGCGGATATCGATCGACGGAAAGCCCATCAGCCCAGTGCTTTACGTCGACACCTACCGTGAGATCGAACCCTTCGTGCAATTGGTCGATCAGCAGTCGGAGGCCGTCGGCGGTCCGGCCATGAGCAAGTTCGAGGTCGTGACCGCGATGGCGTTCGCGGCCTTCGCCGACGCCCCGATCGACGTCGGGGTCATCGAAGTCGGCCTCGGCGGCCGCTGGGACGCCACCAATGTCGTCGACGCGCCCGTCGCGGTCATCACCCCGATCGACGTCGACCACACCGAATTCCTCGGCTCCGAGGTGGCCGCCATCGCCGGGGAAAAGGCCGGGATCATCAAGAGGCAGACCGAGGAGCCAGTGCCCTCGGGCGTCGATCTGAGCACCGTGGCCGTCATCGCGGCGCAGGCCGGCGAGGCGATGGAAGTGGTTCTTGCGCAGGCGGTTTCCGCCGATGCCGCGGTCGCGCGGGAGGGCTCGGAGTTCGCGGTTCTGAGCCGGCAGATCGCGGTCGGCGGGCAGATGCTGGAGTTGCGGGGGCTCGGCGGGGTCTACTCAGAGGTTTTCCTCGGGTTGCACGGCGAGCACCAGGCGCACAACGCGGTGGTGGCGCTGGCCGCCGTCGAGGCGTTCTTCGGTGCGGGTGCTGACCGCCAACTCGACATCGACACCGTGCGCGCCGGGTTCGCGACGGTCACCAGCCCGGGACGGCTGGAGCGGATGCGGACCGCGCCAACCGTGTTCATCGACGCCGCGCACAATCCCGCCGGTGCCGCCGCGCTGGCGCAGGCGCTGTCCGACGAGTTCGATTTCCGGTTCCTGGTCGGGGTGATCGCGGTGATGGGGGACAAGGACGTGGGCGGCATCCTGGCGGCCCTCGAGCCGGTGTTCGATCAACTGGTCGTCACGCAGAACGGCTCGCCACGCGCCATGGACGTCACCGAACTGGCGATGTTGGCCGAGGACCGGTTCGGACCCGACCGGGTGGTGACCGCGGCGACAATTGCCGACGCCATCGAGACGGCCACCGCGCTCGTGGAGGACGCCGGAGTCGACGAGGGACTGGCCGGCACCGGCGTCGTGATCACCGGGTCGGTCGCCACCGCCGGCGCGGCGCGCACCCTGTTCGGCCGGGATCCCCAGTGAGCGCCGCGAACGAGCCGGCACCCGCCCCCGACCCCGACCCCTGGCGCAGTTTCCGCGGGGTGATGGCCGCCACGCTGATACTGGAGGCCGTCGTCGTACTGCTGGCCCTGCCGGCCGTGGCGACCGTCGGCGGTGGCCTGAGGCCGTTGTCGACCGGATTTCTGCTGGGATTCACTGTGCTGCTGGTGTCGATGGCCGGCATACAGAGCAGGCCGTGGGCGATATGGGCCAACCTCGGGGTGCAGGTGGTGCTCATCGCGGGGTGGCTGATCTATCCCGGTGTGGGCTTCATCGGGATCGTGTTCACCGTGGTGTGGTTGATCGTCGTGTATCTGCGCGGTGAGGTGCTGCGCCGGCAGAAGCACGGACTGCTGCCCGGTCAACAACCGCCCGGCTGATCCAGCCCCCGCCGGCCGGGTCGGCAGGGGGCCTTGATCGGTGGTAGGGGAGTCATGCGTGTTGTGTTCATACCGTTCTGGCGAGGTGGCCCGCGACTGTTTGAGCCCTACTACTGGCATGCGGGTGGTGGTGCGGGTGCGCCCGGCGCCCAGCGGCCACCCTTGAGTATTTCTGAGGTGGCGGAATGCTCGAGAGTGGACGCTCGTGGCCACGATCAGGGCCGCATCCGCTCCAACTGCGTACGGATCCGTCGGGACATCGTGACTGGGCGGCGGCGCACGTCGTCAGAGACGATCGAGATGATGGACCAGCCGAGCTCTCAATAAGGCACGCTTCTGCCTGACCCCCTGCACAGGTGCTTCCCCACCATGGATCTGTGCAGATCGGCCGGGCCCGGCCCCGCCGTCGACGGTGAGTCGTCGAACAACGCACCCGCGGCCCCGCTCGGCGGGTACGCTGTGCGCCGTGACTGAGCGGACCCTTGCGTTGATCAAGCCCGACGGCGTACAGCGGCGGTTGGTGGGCGAGGTCCTCAGCCGCATCGAGCACAAGGGCCTGACAATCGCGGCGCTGGAGCTCAAGAACGTCACCGAAGGGCTGGCTCGGAAGCACTACGCCGAGCATGACGGCAAGCCGTTCTTCGGTTCGCTGCTGGAGTTCATCACTTCCGGACCGGTGGTCGCCGCCGTTCTGGAGGGTCCCCGTGCGGTGGCCGCGTTCCGCCAGCTCGCGGGTGGCACCGATCCCGTCGAGAAGGCCGCTGCAGGCAGCATCCGGGGTGACTTCGGGCTGGAGACGCAGTACAACATCGTCCATGGGTCGGACTCGGCAGAGTCCGCAGCGCGGGAGATCGCGCTCTGGTTCCCCGGCCTTTAGACCGACCCCGAACGCCGAAAACTGTCCAGCCTGGTCCTGCGACCCGCAGGTGTGTGGGATACTGGCTGAGGGTGCACGGCGTCATACCGGCGGCGGAGACCCGAATGAAGACTTAGACGAGCGCGACCACCGCTTTCGCGATGCGGCGCCGACCGTCCCGGCCGTCATTCAACCCAGGCGCCGGGTGTGGTTCTCGGAAAATCTCCGAGAGCAGCCCGGGGCGAGACCATGACAAGCCCGGTAAGCCACCGGGCACATAGCGGAAGTCCTCGCGCGGCCGCGTCTTGACGACGCGCCCGGGGGCTCAAGGAGACCATGTGGCCGACGATGCCTCGATCCAAGACCAGACCGGCGACCTCACCGAAGAGCGTGAACCGGCGCCGGACGGTGATATCTCGGTGCCCCGCGATGAACTGCCCGAACGGCTGAGGGTTCATTCGCTGGCCCGGGTGCTCGGTACCACCAGCAGGCGGGTGCTCGACGCACTGAGCGAACTGGACGGCCGCGCCCGTAGCGCACATTCCAGTGTGGATCGCACCGCCGCCCTGCGGGTCCGTGACGTACTGGCGCAGGAGTCCAGCGGCGCCGACGCGGAGGTGGCCGTGATCGCGGAGGTCGCAGACGAACCCGAATCACGGCTGCTCCTCGAGACCCCCGAGCACGGCGCGACCGTCGTCCAGGATTCCGCCCCCGTGGCCAACTTCCTGCCGCTGTTTGTCGCACCACAACCGGTGGCGACGCGCCCGGCAACGCGCAGCGACGACGCCGACGACGCCGACGGTGATGTCGGTGATGGCGGTGCCGCGTTCGATGGCGAGGACACCGAGGACGCCGACGCCGATGACCAGTTCGAGCGGCCCGCCAACCGGCGCCGTCGCCGTGGGCGCCGAGGCCGGGGCCGGGGCCGGGGCGGTGACGGTATCGGTGAGTCCGACGCCGAGGACGCCGGCGAGGCCGACGCCGAGGACGCCGGGGAGGCCGCGGAGGCCCGGGAAAGCGACGCCGACGACGCCTCGGAGGAGGACGGCGCGGAGGACGATGCGGTCGGCGCTGACGGCGCGACTCGCCGTCGCCGGCGCCGGCGACGGCGTAAATCCGGTTCCGGCGAAGACGGCGCCGTCGGCTCGCCCGACGATCCACCCGACACCGTGGTGCATGAGCGGGCCCCGCGGGAGAAGTCCGGAAAAGCCGGCAAGGACCCCGACGAGATCCAGGGCATCAGTGGTTCGACCCGGTTGGAGGCCAAGCGGCAACGCCGCCGTGACGGCCGCGACGCCGGTCGCCGCCGCCCGCCAATCCTCAGCGAAGCCGAGTTCCTGGCCCGTCGCGAGGCGGTCGAGCGCGTAATGGTGGTGCGCGACAAGACGCGCACCGAACCTCCGCACGAAGGCGCCCGCTATACGCAGATCGCTGTGCTCGAGGACGGCGTCGTCGTCGAACACTTCGCGACGTCCGCGGCCTCGGCATCCCTCGTCGGCAACATCTACCTGGGCATCGTGCAGAACGTCCTGCCGTCGATGGAGGCGGCGTTCGTCGATATCGGCCGGGGTCGCAACGGCGTCCTGTACGCCGGCGAGGTCAACTGGGAAGCCGCAGGCCTGGGCGGTGCAAATCGCAAGATCGAGCAGGCACTCAAGCCGGGGGACTACGTCGTCGTCCAGGTCAGCAAGGACCCGGTCGGGCACAAGGGCGCCCGACTGACCACCCAGATCTCGCTGGCCGGCCGTTTCCTGGTCTATGTGCCCGGCGCGTCGTCGACGGGCATCAGCCGCAAGCTGCCGGACACCGAACGCCAGCGGCTCAAGGAGATTCTGCGCGAGGTCGTCCCGTCCGACGCCGGCGTCATCATCCGCACCGCATCCGAGGGTGTCAGAGAGGAGGACATCCGCTCCGACGTGGCCCGCCTGCAGGAGCATTGGGGCGAGATCGAGGCAAGGGCGGCCGAGACCAAGGCGAAGGCCGCCGGCGCGGCGATCGCACTCTACGAAGAGCCCGACATCCTGGTCAAGGTCATCCGCGATCTGTTCAACGAAGACTTCTCCAGTCTGATCGTGTCCGGTGACGACGTTTGGGGCACCATCAACGAATACGTGCACTCCGTTGCACCCGATCTAGTTTCGAAGCTGACCAAGTACGAACCCGCCAGCGAGGCTGGACCCGACATCTTCGCCGTGTACCGCATCGACGAGCAGTTGGCCAAGGCGATGGACCGCAAGGTGTGGCTGCCGTCCGGCGGCACACTGGTCATCGACCGGACCGAGGCGATGACCGTCGTCGACGTCAACACCGGCAAGTTCACCGGCGCCGGCGGCAACCTGGAGCAGACCGTCACCAAGAACAACCTCGAGGCGGCCGAGGAGATCGTGCGCCAGCTGCGGCTGCGCGACATCGGCGGCATCATCGTCGTCGACTTCATCGACATGG
>CAYLWH010000094.1:3035-15421 GCA_964387245.1 uncultured Mycobacterium sp. | reverse complement strand
CCGCCTGGCCTTTGCGACATCCTCGCTCACCGACAGCCGCGTCATCCTTGACCAGCCCGGCGCCGAAAAGCTGATCGGCATGGGGGACGGGTTGTTCCTGCCGATGGGCGCGTCCAAGCCGCTGCGTCTGCAGGGCGCCTACATCACCGACGAGGAGATCCAGGCCGTCGTCAGCGCCACCAAGGAGCAGGCCGAACCGGACTACGCCGAGGGCGTCACGGCGGCCAAGCCCAGCGGGGAACGCTCCGACGTCGACCCGGACATCGGCGACGACATGGACGTGCTCCTGCAGGCGGTGGAGTTGGTGGTGTCCTCGCAGTTCGGTTCCACCTCGATGTTGCAGCGCAAGCTGCGGGTCGGGTTCGCCAAGGCCGGCCGGTTGATGGATCTGATGGAGACCCGCGGCATCGTCGGGCCGTCCGAAGGGTCCAAGGCCCGCGACGTCCTGATCAAACCCGACGAGCTGGCCGGCACGCTGGCGCTGATCCGCGGCGGGGACGGGGACGAATAGATCGCCGAGAGTTGGGTTTCTGACGCGTTTCCCCAGGAAAGCGTGCCAACAACCCAACTCTCGGCGCTAGAGGATCAACAGCATCCGGGTGTTGCCCAGGATGTTGGGCTTCACATACGAGAGGTCGAGGAACTCGGCGACGCCGAGGTCGTAGGACCGGCACATCTCCTCGTAGACCTCGGCGGTGACCGGTGTGCCCTCGATCTCGGCGAAGCCGTGTGCGCCGAAGAATTCGGTCTCGAAGGTCAGTACGAACAACCGCTGCAGATGCAGTTCGCGGGCCACCTCGATCAACCGCTCCACGATCACATGGCCGATGCCGCGGCCTTTGACCGACGGGTCCACCGCCACGGTGCGAACCTCGCCCAGGTCCGACCACAGCACGTGCAGCGCCCCACAGCCGACCGTCTCGCCATCGAGTTCGGCGACCCAGGTCTCCTGGACGGCCTCATAGAGCGTGACCAGGTTCTTCTCCAGCAGGATCTTGCCGGCATAAGTGTCGACCAGCCGCTTGATCGCCGGCACGTCGGTGGTGCGCGCGCGGCGAACGGTCAGCCCGCTGTGCCGTCGACCGTCGCCCGCATTCACGGGTGCACAATATCGGTTCGCGACGTCATTTCTCGCCGCGTCCCCGGTCCGCGGTGGGCACCCGATATTCTGTCCCAGTGCCGGGTCAACCTCTTCCTCCGCCGGTTGTCCCACATGTGCCGGTGGTGAACATCGCCAACCTGCTCACCGGGCTTCGTATCGTGCTCGTCCCGGTGTTCGTGGTGGCGTTGTTCCACGGCGACGGGCACCAGACCGTGAGCCGTGTCGTGGCCTTCGCGATCTTCGCGGTCGCGGTGGTCACCGACCGCATCGACGGCCAACTGGCCCGGAGTCGTGGCGAGGTGACCGAGTTCGGCAAGCTCGCCGATCCGATCGCCGACAAGGCGCTGATGGGTGCAGCGTTGATCGGTCTGTCCGTGCTGGGCGATCTCCCCTGGTGGGTGACGGCGCTGATCCTGGTGCGCGAGGTCGGCGTCACGATCCTGCGGTTCGCCGTTCTGCGCCGCGGAGTGATGCCGGCCAGCCGGGGCGGCAAGCTCAAGACACTCGTGCAGGCCGTCGCGGTCGGGTTGTTCATCTTGCCGCTGTCGGGGGTCTGGCACACCGCGGCCTGGGTGACGATGTGGCTCGCCATAGTCTTGACCGTGGTGACTGGGATCGACTATGTGATCTCGGCGGTCCAGAACTCCTCGCGCTCGGCCGCCTGAGTCTGGGAACGATCCGCGCACCCCCGGCGTTTACTCAACGCGACGTCGATCAAATATGCTGCGCCCCATCTGAGCAGACGAAGGAGATCTCGATGACGGTACTGCTGCGAGAGGTGATCGGCGACGTGCTGCGCCGCACCCGGATCTCACAGGGCCGCACGTTGCGAGAGGTGTCCGATTCCGCCCGGGTGAGCCTGGGATACCTATCCGAGGTCGAGCGCGGCCGCAAGGAGGCCTCCAGTGAACTGCTCGGCTCGATCTGCGGCGCACTTCAGATTCCGCTGTCGCGGGTTCTGGCCGACGCCGGCGATCGCATGGCTCGCATCGAGAGGGTCCCCGCCCGCAGCGGTACGGCCAATATCGATGTGAGTACCAAGGTCGTAATTCCGCCGGTGACGTCGATGGCCCTAGCCTGAACCGGCCCCGGATTTCGGGCGGTGTACCGGACAGGGGTGTACAGGCGTGGGCTGCCCGATAAATTGGGCACGACACGTGCATGGTTGAGACTCGATAAACGTTAGGCGGAAGCAACTCATGGCCAACCCGTTCGCCAAGGCATGGCATTACTTGATGGCGCTGTTCAACGCCAAGATCGACGAGAACGCCGACCCGAAGATTCAGATCCAGCAGGCCATCGAGGACGCACAGCGTCAGCACCAGGCATTGAGCCAGCAGGCCGCGCAGGTCATCGGCAACCAGCGCCAACTCGAAATGCGACTCAATCGGCAGCTTGCCGACATCGAGAAGCTGCAGGCCAACGTCCGGCAGGCGCTGTTGCTGGCCGATCAGGCCAACGCCTCCGGTGACACCGCAAAGGCGACCGACTACAACAACGCGGCAGAGGCGTTCGCGGCGCAGCTCGTCACCGCCGAACAGAGCGTCGAGGACCTCAAGGGCCTGCATGACCAGTCGCTCAATGCCGCGGCGCAGGCCAAGAAGGCCGTCGAGCAGAACGCGATGATGCTGCAGCAGAAGATCAGCGAGCGCACCAAGCTGCTCAGCCAGCTAGAGCAGGCCAAGATGCAGGAGCAGATCGGTGCGTCGCTGCGCTCGATGACCGAGATCGCGGCGCCGGGCAACACCCCGAACCTCGAAGAGGTCCGCGAGAAGATCGAGCGTCGCTACGCCAACGCCATGGGTGAGGCGGAGCTGGCCCAGAACTCGGTGCAGGGCCGCATGATCGAGGTGCAGCAGGCCAGCATCCAGATGGCCGGTCATTCCAGGCTCGAGCAGATCCGGGCGTCGATGCACGGTCAGGCGCTGCCCTCCGGCGAGGCCGCCGTCACTTCGCCGGCCATCACGCCGGGTACCAAGGCCGCCGTGACTCCCGAAGAACCGCTCAGTCAGTAGAGAGGATCCGCAGAACCATGTCAGCAGTCAGGTCCGCGCGTCGGTCGTTCGTGCAGCGGGGCATCGACGCCGCCAGTGAGGTAGCCGATGTGGTGGCCTCCCGGCTCAGCGCCGTGGCCGATCCGCGGGCCCGACTGCTGCGCAAACGCAGGTGGGCGCTGCGGCTGGGGCTGTTCTTCGGATTCGCAAGTGTGTTGTGGATAGCGATCACCGGACTGCTGGCAACATGGAGCACCCCGGCTTGGGTGCTGCTCATCACGGGGCTGATCGGAGCGGGAGCCGCGTTTCCCGCGGCTCTCCTGCTGATGCGGTACCGGTGGCTGCGGCGCGAACCGCTGCCACCGCAGCGCGCTACCAGCGGCCGTCGCCTGCCTCCGTCCGGGTCGGTGGCGCGCCCGGCGATGTCAGCGCTCGGCGCCTCCGAACGCGGATTGGTGTCGCTGATTGGCGTCATCGAGCGCGGCGACCTGCTGCCGGCCGACGAGATCCGTGAGCTGACGGTGGCCGCCCACCAGTCGGCCTCGGCGATGGCGGCCACCGCGGCCGAGGTGGTGTCGATGGAGCGGGCGGCCGCGGCGGCCCCCCAGTCCAGGGCGCATCTGGCACCGACCATCAATGCGTTCACCGCACAACTCAGCGCAGGGGTCCGCCAATACAACGAAATGGTCACCGCTGCAGCGCAATTGGTCGCATCGGCCAATGGCGGCAACGGGTCACCGCAGTTCGTCCAATCGCGGCTGCGCTATCGCAGCGATCTGACCGCGGCCACCGACCGGTTGCTCGGTTGGTCGCAGGCGTTCGACGAGTTGGGCGAACTCCGGCGCGTCTGACCTAGATCGCGTCTGACCTAGCTAGATGTCGTGGCTGCCCGGTGTCGAAGAGTCGCGCGGACCGTAACGTGCGATGTAGGCATCGTGGATGTGCGCGTTCTTCTCGCGGACCTTCTGGTCCACCAGACCGGGATCCAGTCCATGCACGCGGAGCATGTGCCGGCGCCACACTTTGTTCAGCGCGTGCGAGAAGTAGACGAACGGAATCAGGATCGGCACCGTCATGCTCAGGTGCACGACGAGGTTCGTCGGGATGAACCAGAACGGCACCAGGATCAGGAACGCCGGGATGAACATCCGCACCATCATCCGGGCGGTGGCGCCGCTGCCGGTCAGATCTTCGGCCACCCAGTCCCGCATCGAATCGGGGAGGCGTCCGCCATAGCAGTACCTGACATATTGCCCAACATTCGGCTTGGGGCGGTGCGGGTTTGGCATGGTCAGCAAATCCTAGAATGTTCGTTGCAGTGCGGGAACCGCCAAGCCGGCAAGGCCACGCGCGATGCCCTTCATGAAATCGAACAGGTCGAGATAGTCCCGCCACAATGTGATACGTCCCTCACGCACCTCGAACACGCCACAGACCCCGAAGATCATTCGGAACCGGCCGAAGATCAGCACGTCGGTGCGTTCGTTGAGCACACTGTCGCCCTCGGCGACGTTGCGGTGGATTCTGACGTCGAAGCCCATGCCGGGACGCTGCATGGCCCGGAGGAGTTTGGCGACCCGCCGTGCGCCACGCATCCGGGTGTACCCGTAGTTCTCGTACACGATGTCGTCGGCCATCAGGCTCTCGATGGTGTCGAAGTCCTTGTCACGCATGGCGTAGAGAAACTTCTCGACGACAGCGGCATCGGTGTTGGTGGTGGCGAGCTTGGTGGTCTGTTCTGTCATGGCCCCAGCCTAGATGGTGTGGCACGCTGACCCGATGCGAGTCGCGGTGGTCGCCGGCCCCGATCCCGGGCACGCGTTTCCCGCGATCGCACTGTGTCTGAGGTTCAGGCAGTCAGGTGACGAGCCGATTCTGCTCACCGGACCTGGCTGGCTCGACACCGCGCGGGCAGCCGGTGTGGACGCCGTCGAACTCCTGGGCTTGGATCCGGTCGGCGCCGACGACGACGCAGATTCCGGAGCCAAGATCCACCAGCGTGCGGCGCGGATGGCGGTGCTCAATCTGGCTCAGATCCGGGCGCTGGCCCCCGATCTCGTCGTCTCCGACGTCATCACCGTGTGCGGCGGTATGGTCGCCGAACTGCTCGATTTGCCGTGGGTCGAACTGTGCCCGCATCCGCTCTACCTGCCGTCGACGGGGTTGCCGCCGCTGGGTAGCGGTCTTGCGCCGGGTACCGGCCTCGGTGGCCGGCTGCGGGATTCGGTTATGCGGACCCTGACGGCCCGGTCGGTGCGCCAGGGTGAGCGCCAGCGCTCCGCGGCGCGGGCGAGCATCGGACTGCCCGCTCCCGACCCGGGCCCGGTCCGGCGGCTGGTCGCCACCTTGCCCGCGTTGGAAGTGCCCAGACCGGACTGGCCCGACGAGGCGGTCGTGGTCGGCCCGTTGCATTTCGAACCCACCGCCGAGGTGCTGGCGGTGCCGCCGGGAGACGGGCCGTTGGTGGTGGTGGCGCCGTCGACGGCCGCCACCGGGACCACCGGGCTGGCCGAACTCGCCCTTACCTGCCTGGTGCCGGGTGAGGTGCTGCCGACCGGTTCGCGGGTGGCGGTGTCACGGTTGGCCGGCGTGAGCCTGCCGTTGCCGGTCTGGGCGGCGGCCGGGCTGGGTCGCCAGGACGAGCTGCTGTCGCACGCCGATCTGATGATCTGTGGTAGCGGGCACGGCATCGTCGCCAAGACGCTGCTGGCCGGGGTGCCCCTGGTGGTGGTTCCGGGAGGCGGCGACCAGTGGGAGATGGCGAATCGTGTTGTGCGGCAAGGAAGTGGCCGGCTGGTCCGACCGTTGACCGCCGACGCGTTGACCAGTGAGGTTCGCGAGGTGCTGGCTGTACCGAGCTATCGGGAGGCCGCCCGCGCGGCGGGGGCGTCCGTCGTCGGGGTGGCCGATCCGGTACAGGTGTGTCAGGACGCGGTTCGGTAAGTTGGCGGCGTGCGGGTGACCGAATTCAACGAACTGGTCCAGGTCCAGTTCGGCGTGGCGCGGGCGTCCTCGATGCTCGTCGACCATGTGCTGACGCAGTTGGGCGGACGCACCGCCGCCGAGGCCATCGAGGACGGTGCGGAGCCGCGTGATGTGTGGCGCGCGTTGTGTGCCGATTTCGACGTGCCGCGCGATCAGTGGTGATGCGGCGATTGACCACATTCGCCCTGCTGCACGGTGCCTGGCACGGCGCCTGGTGCTGGGAACGGCTGATCCCTGAACTGCAGACGCGCGGACACCGCACGGTCGCCGTCGACCTGCCGAGCGAGGATCCCGCGGCGACATTCGAGGACTATGCCGACGTGGTCGTCGCGGCGCTGGCCGACGCCGATGACGTGGTGGTGGTCGGTCACTCGCTGGCCGGCCACACGATTCCGTTGGTGGCCGAGCGAATGCCGGTACGGCACCTGGTGTACCTGGCTGCCCTGGTGGCAGAGCCCGGCCGCAGTTTCATCGACCAGCAACTCGACGGCGGCATGCTCAACCCCGTTCACCTGACCGGGCTGGCCAAGGCCGACGGCGGTACCCGCTGGGTGGACTTCGAGTTGGCCCGGTCGCTGTTCTACTCCGAATGCGACGACGACCTCGTCGCGGCCGCCATTGCGAGGTTGCGAGTACAGGCGGTCGCTCCGATGAAGCAAGTGTGCCCACTGGACCGGTTGCCGTCCGTCCGGTCGACGTACATCGTCTGTTCGGATGATCAGATGGTGTATCCGGCCTGGTCACGGCGGGTGGCCGTAGACCGGCTGGGGGTTTCGCCGGTGGAGCTGCCCGGCGGTCACTCGCCGTTCTATTCCCGGCCGTCCGAATTGGCTGACGTGTTGGCCCGGCTCGTCTGACATGCGCGGCGCGCCTACTTGCCTTCGAACACCTGTTCGTTATCGTGGTGAGTGTTCGACCGCACAGATCTGTCGGTGGCCTGCTCTAGCGTCGCGGCTAACCGACCGGATCCCCGGTCAAACCGAATGACTACCGGAGAGGCACCACCATGGCGCAGGCCCCTGATCGCGAGAAGGCGCTCCAGCTCGCCCTCGCGCAGATTGAGAAGAATCACGGCAAGGGCTCGGTGATGCGGCTCGGCGACGAGGTGCGTGCGCCGATCTCGGTCATCCCCACGGGATCCATCGCACTGGATGTGGCGCTCGGCATCGGCGGCCTGCCGCGCGGCCGGGTCGTCGAGATCTACGGCCCGGAATCCTCGGGCAAGACCACCGTCGCCCTGCACGCGGTCGCCAACGCCCAGGCCGCCGGCGGTATCGCGGCGTTCATCGACGCCGAACACGCGCTGGACCCCGAGTACGCCAAGGCTCTCGGCGTGGACACCGACTCGCTGCTGGTGTCCCAGCCCGACACCGGCGAGCAGGCGCTGGAGATCGCCGACATGCTGATCCGCTCGGGCGCCCTGGACGTCCTGGTCATCGACTCGGTGGCCGCACTGGTGCCGCGCGCCGAGATCGAGGGCGAGATGGGGGACAGCCACGTCGGCCTGCAGGCCCGCCTGATGAGCCAGGCGTTGCGGAAGATCACCGGCGCACTGAGCAACTCGGGCACCACCGCGATCTTCATCAACCAGCTCCGCGAAAAAATCGGAATCATGTTCGGCTGTGGATCCTGGTACACCAACGTCACTCTCGCCGACGGATCAACTGAGAAGCTCGGCAAGATCGTGGACCAGAAGATGGACGTCGAGGTCTTGTCCTATGACTTCGAATCCGGACGGATCGTGCCGCGCAAGGTTGTGAACTGGTTCAACAACGGGAAGACCGAGGAGTTCCTGCACTTCAAGGTCGACCGAGCCGGTGGCGGGTCGGGACATGGCCATGCTCGCTTGGCTATGACGCGTAACCATCTCATTCGGACCCCGGGTGGCTGGCGTGATGCCGAAGAGATCAAAGTCGGTGATCGAGTCATGCTGGCCCAACCGAGCCTGCTCAGCGATCAGCAGTGGGAAGTCGTGCTGGGTACGTTGATGGGCGACGGATGCCTTTCTCCGCCCGTGCGACAAGATTCGGAATCTGCCCGGCTTCGTATGGGCCACGGGACTAGGCAGTCGGACTATCTCGACTGGAAAGTCTCTCTCCTGGAGAACATTCCTCACAGCCGTACAAGTAACGCCAAGGGCGCGGTGTTCGCCGAGTTCACGCCTCTTGCCGAGCTCCACGAGTTGAGGAGCGCGGTGTACCTGGGGGACGGCAAGAAGTTTCTGTCCGCGGACTATCTCAAGGCGCTCACGCCGTTGGCTCTGGCCATCTGGTATATGGATGACGGTGGTTTCACGTTGCGCTCCAAGGGACTTCAGGAGCGCACAGAGGGCGGCAGCGGGCGGATCGAGATCTGTGTCGAGGCCATGAGCGAAGGATCGCAAGCGCGCCTGCGTGACTATCTTCGCGACACGCATGGGCTCGATGTCCGGTTGCGGTACGCAGGTTCGCAGGGCAACGCAATGCTGGTCTTCTCGACACAGGCCAGCGCAAAATTCCAGGAGCTGATTTCGCCATATGTTCATCCGTCCATGGAATACAAGCTGCTACCGCGTTTCCGTGGCCAGTTCAAGGTGGAACCACAGTTTGTTGAACCTACGAGACAACTGATGCCAGCACGTGTCGCCGAGATCGAGTCGAAGACGAACTATCAGAAGATGGACCGCTTCGACATCGAAGTCGAGGGTTCGCACAA
Source organism: uncultured Mycobacterium sp. (assembly GCA_964387245.1). Classification (GTDB taxonomy): domain Bacteria; phylum Actinomycetota; class Actinomycetes; order Mycobacteriales; family Mycobacteriaceae; genus Mycobacterium. Next base: position 6,646 of record CAYLWH010000094.1, on the reverse strand, counting down.
CTACTTCGCCGACGGTGTCATGGTGCACAACTCGCCCGAAACCACAACGGGCGGAAAGGCTTTGAAGTTCTACGCCTCGGTTCGCCTGGACGTTCGCCGCATAGAGACGCTCAAGGACGGCACCGACGCGGTCGGCAACCGCACCCGGGTCAAGGTGGTCAAGAACAAGTGCCTGGCCGAGGGCACTCGGATCTTTGACCCGGTCGCCGGCACGACGCATCGCATCGAAGATGTTGTCGACGGGCGGAAGCAAATTCATGTGGTGGCCGCGGCCAAAGATGGAACGCTGCACGCGCGGCCGGTGATGTCGTGGTTCGACCAGGGCGTGCAGGATGTGGTCGGATTGCGGATTGCCGGCGGCACCACCCTGTGGGCGACACCCGACCACAAGGTAATGACGGAATACGGCTGGCGTCAGGCCGGCGAACTCCGTAAGGGAGACCGGGTGGCGCAACCGCGGCGCTTCGAAGGATTCGGTGATAGTGAGCCGATTCCGGCGGATCATGCACGGCTGCTGGGGTATCTGATCGGGGATGGCTACGTGGGCGGTAAGACCCCCGTCAACTTCATCAATGTCCAGCAGGCACTCAGCGACGATGTGACGCGAATTGCCGCGACGCTGGGTTGTGCGGCTCATCCGCGGGGGCGTATGTCACTTGCGATCTCGCATCGGCCTGGTGAACGCAACGGTGTCCTCGGCCTTTGCCGGCGGGCGGGTATCTACGGCAAGCCCGCATGGGAGAAAACGATTCCCGACTGGTTCTTCGAGCAGGAAATCGCTGCCGATGTCGTCGGCAACCTGCTGTTCGGTCTGTTCGAGAGTGCCGGCTGGGTGAGCCGGGAGCAGACCGGGGCGCTCCGGGTCGGGTATACGACGACCTCTGAGCAGCTGGCGCACCAGATCCATTGGCTGCTCATACGATTCGGCATCGTGAGCTCTGTGCGAGATTACGATCCGACCCAGAAGCGGCCAAGTATCGTCGACGGTCGACGGGTACAGGGCAAGCGCCAGGTGTTCGAGGTTCGGGTCTCGGGTATGGAGAACATCGAAGCGTTCGCCGACGCAATTCCCATGTGGGGGCCGCGCGGTATTGCCCTCACCCGGGCCATTCCGGAAGCCACGCAGGGTAGGCGGCGTGGATCGCAGGCGACGTACCTGTCAGCGGAGACGGGCGATGCCGTGCTCAACTACCTCGGCGAACGCGGCGTGACCGCGCAGGAGGCCGCAGCCATGATCGGCGAAGGCTCCGGAGACCCTCGCGGTGGGATGAAGCAGGTCTTGGGCGCGAGCCGTCTCCGCCGGGATCGCGTGCAGGCACTGGCGGACGCCTTGGATGACGGGTTCCTCCGTGAGGTGCTGGCTGAAGAACTCCGGTACTCCGTGATCCGAGAAGTGCTGCCGACGCGGCGGGTACGGACATTCGACCTCGAGGTGGAGGAACTGCACACTCTCGTCGCGGAAGGCGTTGTCGTGCACAACTGCTCGCCGCCGTTCAAACAAGCCGAGTTCGACATCCTGTACGGCAAGGGCATCTCCAAGGAGGGCTCGCTGATCGACATGGGTGTCGAGCAGGGCTTCATCCGCAAGTCCGGTTCGTGGTACACCTACGACGGCGAGCAGTTAGGCCAGGGCAAGGAGAACGCCCGCAACTTCCTGCTGGAAAACGTCGACGTGGCCAACGAGATCGAGAAGAAGATCAAGGAGAAGCTCGGCATCGGCGCGGTGGTGACCGACGAGGCAACCGATGACGGCGTCCTGCCCGCCCCCGTCGACTTCTGAGTCGCGGGGGGATCCCGCCAAGCGTGCTGAGCAGGCGCGGGGCCTATGCCTGCGCCTGCTCACCGCGCGGGCGCGGACCAGATCCGAGCTGGAAGGTCAGCTTGCCAAGCGTGGCTATTCCGACGACGTCAGTGCGGCCGTGCTCGATCGGCTGACGGACGTCGGGTTGGTCGACGACGCCGACTTCGCCGAACAATGGGTGCGCAACCGCCGGGTGAACGCCGGAAAAGGCAAGCGCGCGTTGGCCGCTGAACTCCGGACCAAGGGCATCGACGACGAGGTCATCGACACGGCGCTGGCCGGGATCGACGCCGGCGCGGAGCGGCGGCGAGCCGAGGAACTGGTCCGTGCAAAGCTGCGAAGCGAGCGACTTGCCGAGGACGACGTCAAGGTGACGCGTCGACTCGTCGGGATGTTGGTGCGGCGGGGCTACAGTCAGGGCTTGGCATTGGACGTGGTGAGCCTGGAGTTGGCGGCCGAACGGGAGCGGCGGGCCGTCTGACTAGATCGGGCACCAGGAAGGAACACTGACGGTCTTCACAGTGCTGAGAATCCCGGCCACAGCACCTCCGACGGCGGTCAGCACCGAAACTGGCCGAACAGGAACGCTGCCAGATGTGCCCGGGAACTTCTCAGCTAATTCATGGCGTGGTCAACTGTGCAGTTCAAATCCATATGTGATACTCGGTAGTGAACATCATCCGAAACAACGCAGCAAACTCAACAGGAGGCACTGATGACGCCGGAAGGTGCGGGCGCCACTGTCGTCTCCCTTGAATCACATCCTCGCTGGCGCGCAGGGCAGCGGCGATCCAGAGAACTCGCGGCAGCGATGCGCAGACATCCGTCGTGCCAGGGCACGAAGCGGCTCGACGTCTCCGACCAGTCCTATGCGGACGTCGTGCCCCTGCCGAGACGCCGGATCGGATCCTGACGCGTCGAGGGTAACGCCCTCGCGGGTAGGTTCCGATCATGCTGGTTTCCGCCAAGCTCGCGCCCACCTTCGATTACCCGGTGCTCGAACAGTTCTGGCACGCCGCGGATGCTCTGGGATTCCACGGCATCTGGAACTACGACCACTTCTACGGGCTGACCGATCCGGCACAGCTGACCCTCGAAGGCTGGACCTCGCTCGCTGGTATGGCGGCACTCACCCAGACCGCACGGGTGGGTTGCCTGGTCAGTTCGGTCACCTACCGCAATCCGGCGATGCTGGCGAAGATGGCGGTGACCGTCGATCACATATCCGGTGGCAGGCTCGAATTCGGCATCGGAGCCGGTTGGCACGAGAACGAGCACCGCGGCTACGGCATCGAATTCCCCAGTCCCGCAGTACGCGTCGAGATGCTCGACGAAGCGCTCACTGCCCTATGCCGGCTGTGGACCGAGGATGCCGTCAGCCACCACGGGAGGTTCTTCACCCTCGACGACGCGATCGCCAACCCCAAGCCGCTGCAACGGCCGTATCCGCCGATCGTGATCGGCGGAGCGAAGCCGAAGATGCTGCGGGTGATCGCCCGGCACGGCGACGAATGGAACATGCCCGGGCCGGGGCCGCAGGAGTGGGCCCGCGTCAGCGCCAATCTGGACGAGGCCTGCGCCGAACGGGGCCGCAACCCGGCAGACATCCGCCGGTCGGTGCAGTTGTTCCTGCACCCGCAACAGCCCCATCAGGTTGATTCCCAGCTGGCCACCCTGGCGGAGTACGAGGCTTCCGGCTGCCAGCATGTGGTGCTGTCGTTCTACCAGCCGCCGGGTACGGCTCTGCTGGAACGTTGCGCGGCATTGTGAAACCTCAGTCCGCCTGCTTGACCACCGCGCCCGGGGCGCC
>CAYLWH010000094.1:0-2935 GCA_964387245.1 uncultured Mycobacterium sp. | reverse complement strand
TGCGCGGCATTGTGAAACCTCAGTCCGCCTGCTTGACCACCGCGCCCGGGGCGCCCTCCTGCTCGATCGCCTGTGCGTCGAGCGGTCTCGGAGCCCGGCGGGATCCGCGCAGGCGTCGTTCCAGGCGTACCGCGAACGTCGACAGCGCGTAGTTCACGGCGATCATGAGCGCCGCGATGACGATGAGCGCGGGGATGTAGTTGCCGTACGACGAGCCCACCACGGTGCCCTGGCGCACCGTCTCGACGAAGGTGATCTGGTACCCGATCGCGGTGTCCTTGAGCACCACCACCAACTGCGACACCAGCACCGGCAACATTGACGTGATCGCCTGCGGCAGCAGGATGCTGCGCATCGTCTGCCCCCAACGCAGACCCAGCGACGAGGCCGCCTCGGACTGGCCGCGGGGCACGGCACGAACGCCGGCGCGCAGGATTTCGGCAATCACCGCGCCGTTGTACAGCGTCAGTCCGGTCACCACGCCGGCCAGCGCCAGGTGCTTGGCCGGGAACACGTTGTACTGGGCGTAGAAGAAATAGGCGAAGATCATCATGATCAGCACCGGGACCGCGCGGAAGGACTCCACGAAGACCGAGCAGACCCACCGCACCGCGCCGTTGGGCGCCAGCCTGCCCACACCGAGCACCATGCCGAGAACCGCGGCCAGTACGATGGAGACCACCGCGGCCGTCAGAGTGCCCTGAATACCCGGCAGTACATAGGTCTTCCAGAGGTTCGCGGTGAGGAACGGCTCCCACTTGGCCGCGGTCAACTGACCCCGCTCCGTCAACTTCGTGAACACCAGCCACGCCGCCGCGGCCAACGCCACGACGGTGGCCGCGGTCACGACGTTGTTGCGGATCCGGGCGCGCGGCCCGGGTGCGTCGAACAGGACGGACGCGCCGTTCGCAGTCATCGGACCACCGCCAATCGCTTACCGAGCCATCCGAACAGCAGGCCCATCGGCAGGGTCAGGACGACGAATCCCAGCGCGAAGATGGTGCCGATCACCAGCAGTGCGGCGGTGTTCTCGATCATCTCCTTCATCAGCAGTGCAGCCTCGCCGACCCCGATCGCCGATGCGATGGTGGTGTTCTTGGTCAGTGCGATGAACACCGAGCCAAGGGGGAGGATCACCGCGCGAAATGCCTGTGGCAGCAGGATCATTCGCAGGTTCTTACTGAACGTGAAGCCCAGCGAGCGGGCTGCTTCGGCCTGCCCGAGCGGCACCGTGTTGACCCCAGAGCGGACCGTCTCGCAGACGAACGCCGCGGTGTAGACCATCAGCCCCAGGACGGCCAGGCGGAAGTTGCTGTCGGCGATCGACGTCGTCGATCTCGGGTCGACAAGGGTGATGCCCAGGGTCTGGGACAGCCCGAACGAGCAGAACAGGATGATCAGCGTCAACGGCGTGTTGCGGACGACGTTGACGTAGGTGGTGCCGATCCAGTTGAGCACCGGCACCGGTGCCAGCCGCATCGCGGCCAGCACGGTGCCGAGGATCAACGCCCCGACGCCGGAGTAGGCGGTCAGTTTGACGGTCGTCCAGAACGCCGCGAAGATCTGCTCGCGGTACTCGGTGAAGACCTCCATGCGTTACCCGGGCGCCAGCACGAACTCAGTACCGGTCGACGGCCGGTGGTTCGGGAGTGGCGATTCCGGCCGGGCCGAGGTTCTTCTCGAACGCCGCCTTCCAGGAGCCGTCGGACTTCATCTTCTCCAGCGCGTCATTGACCTTGGTGCGCAACTCGGTGTCGTCCTTCTTCAGACCGATGCCGTAGCGCTCCTCGGAGAACGGTTCGCCGACGATCTTGAACGTGCCGGGACTCTGGGCCGCGTAGCCGGCCAGGATCACCTCGTCGGTGGTGACGGCGTCGATCGCGCCGTTCTTGAGCGCTTCGACGCACGCCGAGTAGGTGTCGTACTGCTGCAACTGCACACCCGGGTATTTGTCCTTGATGCGTTGCGCCGGCGTGGAACCCGACACCGAGCACAGCTTCTTGTTGTTCTGCAGCGACTCCGCGCCGGTGATATCGGTGTTGTCGTTGCGCACCAGCAGGCTCTGGCCGGTGATCAGGTACGGCCCGGCGAAGTCCACCTTCTGCTTGCGCGAGTCGGTGATCGAGTACGTCGCCACGATGTACTTCACCTGGCCGTTGCCGATGAGCGTCTCGCGCTGCGCCGACGGCGACTCCTTCCACTCGATCTTGTCGGGGGAGTAGCCCAACTCTTTGGCTACGTAGGTGGCGACGTCGACGTCGAAACCGCTCATCGACCCGTCGGGGTTCTTCATCCCCAGACCGGGCTGGTCGAACTTGGTGCCGATGACGATCTTGTCGGAGCCACCGCCTCCGCCGCCGCTGTCCCCGCCGCACGCGGACAGCGACAGGGGCAGCGCGGCCGCCAGGACCGCGGCGGCTGCGACTCGAAACCGGAGGGTTCGCATGAGTGGTTCCTTTCGGATCAATGGTTGAGAATTTTGCTCAGGAAGTCCTTGGCACGGTTGGAGCGAGGATTGGAGAAGAACTCATCGGGTTGGGCGTCCTCGACGACGGCGCCGTCGGCCATGAACACCACGCGGTCGGCGGCGCGCCGGGCGAACCCCATCTCGTGGGTGACGACCAGCATCGTCATACCGCCCTCTGCCAGCGAGATCATCACCCCGAGCACCTCGTTGATCATCTCCGGGTCCAGTGCGCTGGTGGGCTCATCGAAGAGCATCACCTTGGGGTTCATCGCCAGCGAACGGGCGATCGCCACCCGCTGCTGCTGCCCGCCGGACAACTGGGCCGGATACTTGTCGGACTGGTTGGCCACACCGACCCGTTCGAGCAGGGCCATCGCCTCGGAGCGGGCCTTGTCCGCGGCCATCTTGCGCACCTTGATCGGTGCCAGCGTGACGTTCTCGAGGATCGTCTTGTGCGCGAAGAGGTTG
>CAYLWH010000093.1:0-15569 GCA_964387245.1 uncultured Mycobacterium sp. | reverse complement strand
CCTAAGAGTCGAATCCCGCCCGCGCGTCTGAAACAGCTTTGTACAAGCTCTTTCGGCCCGGACTGCTCCGTCATCAAGGTGTATCCGAACCTGATCACCCAAGGAACGTAGCCGGAGGAACCGACCATCAACCCGTTCCGGGCATCGCCGGGTTTCGGAACTCTGGATCGCGGGAATGTCCACTCACTGTCTGCAGACGAACAAGGCGGTGGTGATGAGAGAACCCCACTCGAACAAGAACGGTGAATCGGACGTCGAGTCCGATGCACATGTCGCCGGTTCCCGAGCCGGCCGGGAGAACAATGGCGACTACGTGGGACGGACCTCCGCCGACGACGATTTCGACAGCGGGGAAACCGGGGCTGAGGCACGCAGTTCCGACAGCTGAGGCCACACTTCAGTTCTTGTCGTCGCTCCACGGTGGAGTGTCGTCCATCTTGGCGTAGTACTTGGCGAGATGGTTCTTGACGCGTGCGATGTCCTTCTGGGGCAGATCTATGCCGCCGCGGGACCCTGCATGACCGCGGCTGCCGCCATCACACCGCGGGGGACGGCGCGTAGCTCTCCGCCGATGACGTCGGCGATGAGCAGTTTGTAGGCGGTGAAGTTCTCTTTCTTCTCACCGTCGTACCACACGTGTGCATCGCGGTACTTCGCGTTGGGTACATCTGTCGCGTCGGCCCACCGGCGAACCCGCGCCTTGGCGGCGTCGCCATCCCAACTCCGTTCCCGGTCGGCCAGCGGAAGATCCTGGAACGCAGTGACCGACATCGATACCTCCTCGGTGACTCTAAGCCGTCTTCGCCAAATCCGGTGCGGATGTGCTGTCGCCCTTGGCAACTCGTCGGATCAGGGCGCGGGTCGCCCTTTCGACGATCGCCTGTGCGGCATCCGGTCGCCGGGCCCGGCCCGCACGCAGCCGCGCCGCCGCGATCGTCTGGCCCTGGTCGCATGCGGTCACGACCCGCGGATCGACGTACGAGCCGCGCGCCACGGCCGGCGTATTGCCCAGTTCCTCCGACACGCTTCTCATCACGGCAGCCGTGATCCGCTTGGCGGACCGCTCTGTTGCGGCGGGACCGGCATCCGCGAATGCCTCGGCGGCCAACACCGTTCCGTGCCAGGTCCGCAAATCCTTCACGCTGTAATCGTCGCCGACGAGCTCCTTGAACCGCACATTCAGATCTTCTGCACGGATATCCACCCAACCGGACGCGCTGCGGCACACCAGCAATCGCTCTGTCCGGCCGGTTCGCCGCAGCAGCGCCCGCACCGCACGCGCCACCTCTGGGTCCTCGATCTGCAGGGTGCGCTGCACTCCACTCTTGGCGGGGTAGTCGAATGTCACCGCGTGCCGGCCGACGGTCACATGCTCACACTGCAGGGTGGCCAGACCATGGGAATTGTGTTCCTCCGCGTATTGTTCACCGCCGGCCCGGAAGTAGCCGCGGTCCAGTAGATGCAGCGCCAGCGCCAACACCCGGTCGCGGCTCAGGCCCCGGCCGGCGAGATCCTGTGCTATCCGTCGGCGCCACGTTGGCAGTCCCCTGGACAGTTCGAGCACGCGATCGAACTTCTCCTCGGCCCGCTCGTCCTGCCAGGCCTGGTGGTAGATGTACTGCCGTCGCCCGGCGGCGTCCGTCCCGACCGCCTGGATATGCCCGTTGGGCGCCGGTGAGATCCACACCTTTTTCCAGGCCGGCGGCACGACGAGTGCCTTGACCCGCGCCAGCGTTTCGCCGTCGTCGAGCAACTCACCACCCGGCCCGTAATAGGCGAAACCGCCGCCACGGCGCTTGCGGGTGATGCCCGGCTCACCGACGACACTGCGACGCAACCGCATTCGGGGACCTCCGCTTCTGGTTTTCACCATCCCTGTTACCCCGCCCGTGACGCGTTCACACCTACGGGTCTTCGCCTTCGAATCGCGATCCGATTCCGGCGGCCGTATGTGACGATGACCAGGTGCAGCAAGGGCCACCGAACCCGCACCGGGGGCGACAGGCAGACCTCCCGTGGACACGGCAGCTGCGTCCGATCACCGTCGTTGCGGTGCTAATCGTGGTGCCGGCCGCGATCCTCTCCGGCTGTCCGGCCAACCGCGACGGCATGCCCGGCCAACTGGCAGCGGCCAAGGAGGAGACTCAGTCCGCGGCACGCTCGGCTGCGTTGTCATTGCAGTTGTGGTCCGAAAACCGTTCCACCCGGTCCGTTGCGAGTGTCTAACTCGCCGATGCCCGCGACGAGATGGCACCGGTCATCCCGGAGAGCGAGTCGGCGACCACCTACTGGTATTACGCGATCGCGCTGTTCGGCGCCGCCATGACGCCATACGAGGTCTTCGTTTTCTCGTCCGGCGCGGTCGAGGAGAAGTGGACGGTGAAGGATTTGGGCACCTCCCGTCTCAACGTGCTGGTCGGCTTCCCGCTGGGGGGCATCCTGTCCGTGGCGATCGCCGCTTGCGCGGCAATTGTGTTGCTGCCGGCGCAAATCGAGGTGACCTCGCTGTCGCAGATCACCATGCCGGTCATCGCCGCGGGCGGACAACTCGCGCTGGCCTTCGTCATCGTGGGCATCGTCGCCGCCACGTTCGGGGCGGCTCTGGAGACGACGCTGTCCTCGGGCTATACGCTGGCGCAATTCTTCGGCTGGGCGTGGGGCAAGTACCGTCGGCCCGCCGATGCCGCCCGGTTTCACACCGTGATGCTGGTCGTCGTGGTGGTATGCGCGGCGGTGCTCTTCACCGGGGTCGATCCGATTCTGGTCACCGAATACTCGGTGGTGTTCTCGGCGATCGCGCTGCCGCTGACCTACCTGGCGATCCTGATCGTCGCCAATGACCCCGGCTACATGGGCGAACACGTTAACGGCCGCGCGATGAACCTGTTCGCCACGCTGTACCTGATTGTGATCCTGTCGGCCGCCCTGGCCGCCATTCCACTGATGATCGTCACAGGAGCCGGTCAATGATGCTCTCCTCCAACGTGCTTCCTGAACCCCCCCGCCCGGCCAGTCGGTTACTCGACGCACGGCTGCATCTGCTCGACCGCCAGCTACTCGATGACGACGGTTACCCGGTCGGCATCGTCGACGACATCGATCTCGAGGTCTCCGAAGCGGCCGTGCCGCGTGTGACGGCCATTCTCACCGGGCAGGTGCTGTTCACCCGCGTGTTCGGTCGCCGCCCGCCTCGAAGGGATTGCAGCGACTGCCGTGGCGTCTGGTCACAAGGATCGGCACGGTGGTGCAGTTGGAGTCCGGCGCCGAAGCGTTCGACAGCCTGTGGGTCGAGCACTGGCTGCGAGACCACTTCATCGGCCGTATCCCAGGGGGTCGGCGTGCAGCTCAGTGAGCTCATCGGACGAACGGTGCACGACTGCGACGGTCAGCGACTCGGCATAATCGACGTACGGCTAGCGGTCGCGGGTGATCGCGACGGCCCGCCGGGTCGCACAGAAGTGTTCGGGCTGATCGTCAGTCCCCGCACGCGTTCGTCATATCTCGGGTACGAGCGCTCCGATGCCCGGCGGCCGGTGGTGTTAGCTGCACTTCTGCGCTGGCGCCACCGCGACACGTTCCTGGTGCTGTGGGCCGACGTGTCCAGTTCCGTAAACGAAGGGCTCACCGCACGACCCGGATTCACGCGCTACTCGCCGGTCCTGCGTGCCGACGATTGATTCGACTTGCGTTGCGCTGCTACTCAACGCAACCACGGGCTGCCCTAGCGGCGGTCCAATCCCTGCGTCGGGTCGCATTCCGGCCGCCCGATGGGCAAACCTGTGTCGTGGCCTGCGTCACTTCTTCGGGTCAGGCGGCTTCGGCGGACTCGACGCCGGCGGCATACTCCGCTTCCGATGTTGTCGGACCGCGCAGGGTACGCCGGCCCTCGTCAGATGAAGTCCGATCCGCCGTCCACGTTTACGGTGGCGCCGGTGACATAGCCGTTGCACCGTGAGGACAGATACGCGGTGGTGGACGCGATGTCCTCGGGCAGCCCGGCACGGCCGAGGTCGCACCCGTGGTGGAAGTTGTTGTCGATCCACGTCATAACGTCGACCGGATCGGTCGCATCAAGGCAGTCGGCGACCAGGATGTCCTCGAGATTCTCGGTGAAGCTGGCGGTGACGACGGTGCCCGGGCATACGCGGTTCACCAGGATGTTCGGCCCGTTTCGACGTCCTGAACACCGGGTGCCGGCAGGTCCGCCTCGAGGATCGCGTGCGGCGATTGTCCCGTCGGCAACGGTCGAACTGCGTTCTCGTATGGACGCCATGACTACCACAGCCGCTCCCGTGGAAGTCAACGATCGAGGCCAGCGGCCGAACTCCGGCGGCGTGGTCGTCGACCTCACCGCACCTGCTCACCGAACGTGAGCAGACCGTGACGAAGGGGACACGCAGGGAAAAACTCGGCGCAATAGCGCATTCCTATGGTGAAGCCATCGCCCCGCAACGCTGCGCGGGAATCCTCCAACCAGAGAGACCTGGATGATGGCCGCCTACAGCTACGCGCGTAAACACCACATCACCGGATGGGATCCCGAGGACCGCGCGACCTGGGACAACGGCGGCGCCACCATCGCCAAGCGCAACCTGATCTGGTCCATCATCTGTGAGCACGTCGGATTCTCGATCTGGTCGCTGTTCTCGGTGATGGTGCTGTTCATGTCGCCGGAATACGGCGTCTCCCTGGACCAGAAGTTCATCATCACCGCCACCGCCACCTTCGTCGGCTCGTGCCTGCGTATCCCGTACACCCAGGCAACCGCGCGCTTCGGTGGCCGCAACTGGGCGATCTTCTCGGCCGTCGTGCTGCTCATCCCGACCGGGCTGGTGATGATGCTGATGCTCAACCCGGGACAGTTCGGTTTCGGTTGGTTCCTGGCGGTCGCCGCGCTGACCGGACTGGGCGGCGGCAACTTCGCCTCGTCGATGACCAACATCAACGCCTTCTACCCGCAGCGGCTGAAGGGCTGGGCGCTGGGGCTCAACGCCGGCGGCGGCAACATCGGCGTCCCGGTCGTACAGATGATCGGTCTGGGCTGCATCTGGCTGTTCGCCGACCGCCCCGAAATCGTCTGCGCCGTCTATCTTGTCGCGCTCGCGGTCGCCGGCATCGGTGCCGCGATCTACATGGACAACCTCGATGGCCAGACCTCCAGCTACCGATCCATGGCCGAAAGCCTGAAACACCGTGACACCTGGCTGATCTCGCTGCTCTACATCGGCACCTTCGGATCGTTCATCGGTTTCAGCTTCGCGTTCAGCCAGGTGCTGCAGATCAGTTTCAAGTCGGCCGGCGAACCCAACCCCGCGCTGGCGGCCGCCCAGATCGCCTGGATCGGACCGCTGCTGGGGTCGGTCGCACGCCCCTATGGCGGAAAGCTGGCCGACCGCTTCGGAGGTGGGCGCATCACGCTGGCCTGCTTCGTGTTGATGACCGCGGCCGCCTCGATTCTGGTGGTGGCCGGCACGATCGCCGACGGTAACCCCGGGCACCGGATCGAAAGCCCCCAGCTGATGGCCTTGATAGCCGGCTTCATCCTGCTGTTCCTGTTCTCCGGTGCCGCCAACGGCTCTGTGTACAAGATCATTCCGACGGTCTTCGAGCACAAGGCCCGCGCCAACAGCGCACTCGATGCCGCCGAGAAACTGCTCTGGTCGCGCAAGATGTCCGGCGCCCTGATCGGTATCGCCGGCGCGGTCGGCGGCCTCGGCGGGGTGGGCATCAACCTGGTGCTGCGTTCCAGCTACCAGAGCAGTCAGTCCGCGACCACCGCGTTTTGGATCTTCCTTGCCGCCTACCTGATCGCCGGAGGGGTCACCTGGGCGTTCTACGCCCGCCACGAGGCGGTGCTGCATGCCCGGGTCGTCACCGGGCCGGTGGTGCGCACCGCGGATGCGCAGGGAGTGCCCGCGTGACCAGAGCCGCCGATCCGCGCAGCACCGTCGTAGTCATCGGACACGGCATGGTGGGCCATCGTTTCGTGCAGGAACTGCGCGCCCGCGACGTCACCGGCACCCATCGGGTGGTGGTGTTGTGCGAGGAACCGGTGGCGGCCTACGACCGAGTCGGCCTGTCGAGTTATGTCGGCAGTTGGCATCCAGCGGCAATGGCGTTGGCGGGCAACGACTATCCCGGTGACGATCTGGTCGAGGTGCAGCTCGGGGTGGCGGCCACTGGAATCGACCGCGACGCGAAGACGGTGACGACCTCGCGTGGCGAGCGGGTCGGGTACTCGTCGCTGGTACTTGCCACCGGTTCCTACCCGTTCGTCCCGCCGGTGGACGGCGCTGACAACCCGCGCAGCTTCGTCTACCGCAGGCTGGCCGATCTCGATGCCATCCGCGCCACAGCCGAGGCCGCCGCACCGGGGGCGCCGGCGGTGGTGGTCGGCGGCGGTCTGCTCGGCCTGGAGGCCGCCAATGCCCTTCGGCTGCTGGGTATGACGGCGCACATCGTCGAGTTCGCACCGCGGCTGATGCCGTTGCAGGTCGACGACGGCGGCGGTGCCGTACTCGCCAAACTCGTCGCCGAACTCGGGCTGGTCGTGCACACCGGCGTGTCCACCACCGCGATCGCCGACGGTGAAGAACTTCTCGAGGTAACGCTGTCGGACGAAACCGTGCTGGACGCGGCCTTGGTGGTGTTCTCCGCCGGCGTGCGGCCACAGGACCGGCTGGCCCGCGAGGCCGGCCTTCCGATCGGTGAGCGCGGCGGTGTCCTCGTCGACACCAACTGCCGCACAGACGATCCGGCGATCTATGCGGTCGGCGAGGTGGCTGCGGTGCAGGGTCGGTGCTACGCCCTCGTCGCCCCTGGCTACACGATGGCCGAGATTGTCGCCGAACGGATCCTGGGCGGCGGAACCCCCGACTTCCCGGGCGCTGACATGTCCACCAAGCTCAAACTGCTCGGCGTCGACGTCGCCAGTTTCGGTGACGCGATGGCCGCCACCGAGGGTGCGCTGTCCATTGTGTATTCCGACCCGGTCCGCGGGACGTACAAGAAGCTGGTGCTGGCCGATGACGCCCAGACACTGCTCGGTGGCATCCTGGTCGGTGACGCCGACGCCTACGCCGCACTCAAGCCCATGGTGGGCCGCGGACTGCCCGGCGACCCCGCTGCGTTGATCGCCCCGACTGCCGCGGAGTCGTCCGGACCCGGACTGTCGGGCCTGCCCGACGATGCCGAAATCTGTTCGTGCAACAGCGTTTCCAAGGGCGCGATCTGCTCTGCGATCGCCGACGGCGCTTGCGGGGTCGCCGATGTCAAGAAATGCACCTCCGCCGGTACCACCTGCGGTGGCTGTGTGCCCAGCATCACCAGACTGCTGGCGGATTCCGGTGTGGTGCTGCCGAAGTCGTTGTGCGAACACTTCACCCAGTCACGCGCCGAGTTGTTCGTGACCGTGGCCGCCACCGGCATTCGCACGTTCAGCGAGCTCATCACCCGGTTCGGCAGCGGATCCGGTTGTGAGATCTGCAAACCCACCGTCGCCTCCATTTTCGCCTCGACCTCCAGCGACCACATCCTCGACGGCGAGCAGGCGGCACTGCAGGACACCAACGACCACTTCCTGGCGAACCTGCAGCGCAACGGCACCTATTCGGTGGTGCCCCGGTTGCCTGGCGGCGAGGTGACCCCCGACCAGTTGATCGTCATCGGCCAGATCGCCAAGGACTTCGGCCTCTACACCAAAGTCACCGGCGGACAACGCATCGACCTGTTCGGCGCCCGTGTCGAACAGCTGCCGCAGATCTGGCGCCGCCTCGTCGACGCCGGCATGGAGTCAGGCCACGCCTACGGCAAGAGCCTGCGCACGGTGAAGAGCTGCGTCGGCTCCACCTGGTGCCGCTACGGTGTGCAGGATTCGGTCGGCATGGCCGTCCGTTTGGAGCACCGCTACCGCGGCCTGCGCTCACCGCACAAAATCAAGCTCGGAGTGTCCGGCTGCGCCCGCGAGTGCGCGGAGGCGCGCGGCAAGGACGTCGGCGTGATCGCCACCGAGGCCGGCTGGAATCTCTACGTCGGCGGCAACGGCGGCCAGAGCCCCCGGCACGCCCAGTTGCTGGCGGCGGGCATCGACGACGACACCCTGATCAGCTACATCGACCGCTACCTGATGTTTTACATACGCACCGCCGACCGGCTGCAACGCACCGCGTCATGGCAGGAATCGCTGCAGGGCGGGCTGGATAAGTTGCGGGAAATCGTCTGCCAGGACAGTCTTGGTGTAGCTGACGACCTGGAAGCGGCCATGGCCAGGCATGTCGCGGGTTACCGCGATGAATGGGCCGCAGTCCTCGAAGACGCGGACAAGCTGCGACGATTCGTCTCCTTCGTCAACGCGCCCGATGTCCCCGACCCGACTATCGCCTTCGATGAATCATCCGGCCGCAAGGTCCCGGTGTTGCTGGGTTCACCGACGGTATACACACGTCAGGAGCTGTGATGACGATTCTGGACGTAGCGGCCGATATCCGACAGGCAGATGCCGAGGACTGGACACCGGTGTGCGCGCTGGCAGATCTGATCCCCGGGCGTGGGGTCGCGGCCCTGCTCGGCGACGAGCAGGTCGCGGTGTTCCTGCTCGGCTACGACGAACGCGGGCCGGTGCTGCGTGCGGTGGGCAACATCGACCCGTTCGGCCGCGCCGCGGTGATGTCGCGCGGGCTCATCGGCAACCGCGGTGACGTACCGACCGTCGCCTCGCCACTGCTCAAGCAGGTGTTCTCGCTGGACACCGGACTCTGCCTTGATGACGCATCGCACGCGCTGCCGGTATACCCGGTACGGGTGCGTGGCGGTGTGATCGCGATCACCCAGCGGGTGCGTCGTACTTGAGCACCGAAAGCGGGCCGGACCGATCGCTCGCTCCATCGCACTTCGGTCCTCAGCGCTGCGTCGACTCGCAGCCGCTGACCGGATTCACCGTCGGCGTCACGGCCGCCCGCCGCGCCGACGAATTCGCCGCGCTGCTGGAGAGGCGTGGTGCCGCGGTCCAGCACGCGCCGGCGATCCGGATAATTCCCCTGGTCGACGACGACGAACTGCGGCGCGCCACCGAGGCAATCCTGGCCGACCCCCCCGACCTGCTGGTCGCCACCACCGGCATCGGGTTCCGCGGCTGGATCGGAGCCGCCGACGGCTGGGGGCTGGCCGACGAGCTGGTCGAGAAGCTCTCCGCGACCCGGATTCTGGCGCGGGGCCCCAAGGCCACGGGAGCGATCCGGGCGGCCGGCCTGCACGAGCAGTGGTCCCCGCCGAGCGAATCGTCTTCGGAACTGATAAGTCATCTGCTCGAGGAAGGGATCGACGGCCTGCGGGTGGGGGTCCAGCTGCACGGCGCGACCACCGACTGGGAGCCCCTTCCCGACCTCTGTGACGTCCTGCGCGAAGCCGGGGCCACGATCATCGGAATCCCGGTGTACCGCTGGCTGCCGCCGGAGGATCTGGCGCCCATGACGGCGATGATCGACGCCATCGTCGGCGCCGAAATAGATGCGGTGACCTTCACCAGCGCCCCGGCGGTCGCCTCCATGCTCGACCACGCCGACAAACTCGGTGTCCTCGGCGCCCTGGTGGACGCGCTGCGGGTCTCGGTACCGGCGATGTGCGTCGGCAACGTGACGGCCGGACCGTTGCATGCACTCGGCGTTCCGACCATGCAGCCCAACCGGTTTCGGATCGGAGCGCTGGCCCGGCTGGTCGCCGACGAACTCCCGCGCCGGGCCCAGCGACTTCGGGTCGGTGGGCATGACCTGAGTATGCGGGCCGCGGCGGCGGTACTCGACGGTCAGATGCTGAGCCTGTCGGCCTCGAACCTGGCCCTGCTCAAGGCACTGACCCGGGTGCCCGGCCAGGTGGTCAGCCGCCAGACACTGCTCGATCAGCTGCCCGGGGGCGGCACCGACACCCATGCGGTGGAGATGGCGGTGACGCGCCTGCGCGGCTCGCTGGGCGATTCCAACATGATTCAGACGGTGGTCAAGCGCGGCTACCGGCTTGCCGTGGACCTGGAATACGACGACGAGGCCGACGGTGAGCACCCCACCCACTGACATCCAACCGATCCTGGTCGCGCACGGCACTCGTTCGCCGCAGGGCGTGAACACCGTTGCGAAACTTGCCGATCTGGTACACCGTCGCATCGGTGTGACCACCCGGGTGGCCTTCGTCGACGTGCTCGGCCCCTCCCCCTGCGAGGTGCTCGACCAGACACCGGGGCACGCACTGGTCATCCCCGCGTTCCTGGCGGCCGGCTACCACGTGCGCACCGACATCCCCAGACACATCATGGCCAGCGGACACCCCGAGGTGACCCTGTGCGACAACCTCGGTCCGGATCCACTGTTGGCGGCGGTGCTGCGCGATCGCCTGCGAGCGGCCGGCCGGCGGCGCGGCGATGCGGTGGTGATGGCCGCCGCGGGGTCCTCCGACCCGCTTGCCCTGGCCGACGTCGAGCGGGCGGGCCGACACCTGGCCGCCCTGATCGGCGATGAGGTGGCGGTCGGCTACGTCACCACCGCGACGCCCCGGGTACCCCAAGTCGTGGAAAGGGTCCGGCGCACCCGCGGCGGCCGGGTGTTCATCGCGCCGTACCTGTTGGCGCCCGGCCTTTTCCATGCCCGGCTCAGCGGGTTCGGCGCCAACGGTGTCGCCGACCCGCTGGGCGCCGATCCGCGCATAGCGCAGCTCATCGTCAGGCGGGTGGGCCAGGCACTTCACGCACACCGACCCGCGAGTGTGAGGACCATGTGACGGGTCGGCAACCCGCGATCGCGGGTAGGGAAACATTGCCCGGCCACCATGGTTTGATGACCGCGGCGACCACCGTGAATACCCTCTGCGCCTACTGCGGAGTGGGCTGCGGAATGGTCCTGCAGCTGCACGCCGGCGACGGCTCGGACCTGCCGGTGATCGCGAAAACCACCGGGCGCAAGGATCATCCGACGAACTTCGGCCGGTTGTGCACCAAGGGGTCCACCACCGCCGACATGCTCGCCGCCCCCGGCCGGATGGACAAGGCATCGCTGCGCACCAACCGAGGGGCCAACCGGGAGTCCGCCGGCCTCGACGAGGTGATCACCTACACGGCTGGCCGACTGCGCGAGATCGCCGAAGAGCACGGGCCGGACTCCATCGCGCTCTACGTCTCCGGCCAGATGTCGATCGAAGCGCAGTACCTGGCGACCAAGCTGGCCAAGGGATACCTGCGCACCGTGCACATCGAATCCAATTCCCGGTTGTGCATGGCCAGTGCCGGCACCGGTTACAAGCAGTCCCTCGGCGCCGACGGTCCGCCCGGGTCGTATCAGGACTTCGACCACGCCGACCTGTTCTTCGTCACCGGCTCGAATATGGCTGACTGCCATCCGATTCTGTTCCTGCGCATGATGGACCGGGTCAGGGCGGGCGCGAAACTGGTGGTCGTCGATCCCCGCCGCACCGCAACCGCCGAGCGGGCCGACCTGTTCCTGCAGATCGCTCCCGGCACCGACCTGGCGCTGCTCAACGGATTGCTGCACCTGTTGATCGAGGCAGGTGCCGTCGACGCCCGATTCATCGCCGAGCACACCACCGGGTTCGAGGAACTGCGCGGCTTCCTGGACGACTACCCACCGAATGTGGTCGCGCGGATCACCGGTGTGGCCGAATCCGATCTGCGTCGCGCCGCAGAGTGGATCGGTGCGGCCGACGATTGGATGAGTTGCTGGACGATGGGTCTCAACCAGAGCACCCATGGCACCTGGAATACCAACGCACTGTGCAATCTGCACCTGGCCACCGGCGCCATTTGCCGGGTCGGCAGCGGTCCGTTCTCGCTGACCGGCCAACCCAACGCCATGGGGGGCCGGGAGATGGGCTACATGGGACCCGGCCTGCCCGGGCAACGCACGGTGACCTCGAGGTCCGACCGCGAGTTCGTCGAAGGCGTCTGGGGCCTGCCACCGGACACGATCCGCACCGACGTCGGTGCCGGCACCATCGACATGTTCGAGCGGATGGCCTCCGGACAGATCAAGGCTTGCTGGATCATCTGCACCAATCCCGTTGCCAGCGTGGCTAATCGGGCGACGGTGATCGAGGCGCTGCAACGCTGTGAGCTGGTCGTCGTGCAGGACGTGTTCGCCGAGAACGAGACGCTGCACTACGCCGATGTCGCACTCCCGGCCGCGCTGTGGACCGAATCCGAGGGTGTGATGGTCAATTCCGAACGCAACCTCACACTGCACGAGGCGGCCGTCGCACCTCCGGGTGACGCGATACCGGACTGGGAGCTGATCTCCCGGGTCGCCGCACAGCTCGGCTACGCCGAAGACTTCGACTACACGTGCGCAGAAGAGATCTTCGAGGAGATCAAGAGGTTCTGGAACCCGCAGACCGGCTGGGACATCCGTGGTGTCTCCTATGCGCGGCTGCGGGACAGGCCGGCGCAGTGGCCGTGTCCCCCGGGCGGGGACACCGACCGGCACCCAATCCGCTACGTCAACGACGGGCGCAGCCAGACCGCGTTCACCCGGCCCGACGGCACCCGGCCGACGTTGGTGTTCCCGACTGCCGACGGCCGTGCGGTCTTCCACGCCCGGCCGCATCTGCCGCCGGCCGAACTGCCCGACGACGACTACCCGCTGCTGCTCAACACCGGGCGGTTGGCGCATCAGTGGCACACGATGACCAAGACCGGGCGGGTGGACACGCTCAACAAACTCAACCCCGCGCCGTTCGTCGAGATCCACCCCGAGGACGCGCTCGCCGTCGGCGTCGGTGACGGCGACTCGGTGCGGGTGTCCTCCCGGCGCGGCGCCGCGATCCTGCCGGCGGTGGTCACCGACCGGGTCCGCCCCGGCAACTGCTTTGCCCCGTTCCACTGGAGCGACATGTTCGGCCGCGATCTGGCGATCAACGCGGTGACCAACGACGCCGTCGATCCGGACTCGTTGCAACCGGAGTTCAAGGCGTGTGCGGTGGCGCTGCACAAGGTCCCCGCGCCTCGGTCAGCGCCCGGCCCCGCGCCCGGCGGGCTCGCCGCAGCATTCGGGTTGAGCCGGGAACCGGAGCCTCCGGCGCTGGACTTCACCGCGCAGCAGTACCTGACGGGGCTGCTGAGCGGTCTGCGCAGCGCCGCGGCCGCCCCCGGTGTGCCGATCATCCCGGTCGACGCCCCGATGCCGGCAGATGTCCGTGCCTGGGCCAATGGTGTTCTAGCGGGGGTGTTTTCGCGTTGCGACGGTACGGAGACGGCCGCAGCCACTGAGGGCCGGGCGACGGTGGACGTGCTGTGGGCGTCCCAGACCGGGACTGTGGCGGACTACGCGCCGACCGTCGCCGACGCGCTGCGCGGGTCGGGGATCAACTCCCGCGCCCGCACACTGGACAGCACGGGAATCGGGGCCCTCGCCGCCGGCGGCACCGTCCTGATAGTCACGAGCACCACCGGCGACGGCGATCCGCCCGACAACGCCGCCGCGTTGTGGAAGCAACTCGCCACCGACGATGCCCCGTCGCTCGATCGGCTCAGCTATGCCGTGCTGGCATTCGGGGATCCGAGCTATGCCGAGTTCTGCGGGTTCGGACGCAAGCTCGACACCCGGTTGAGCCAACTGGGCGCCCGCCGCATCGCCGAGCGGGTCGACTGCGGACCCGACTTCGAGAAGTCGGCCGGCGCCTGGCTGGATTCGGTGTCGGCCGCGCTGCAGGATCTGCCGGCGAAGGGCCGCTCTTCCGCCGATGTCCCGCCCGCACCGCGGTCAGCGTCCTGTCACACGTCGGTGCCCTACGGGCGAAAGAACCCGTTGATCAGCCGGGTGGTGCGCAACACCCGGCTCACCAAGGAAGGTTCGGCCAAGGACGTCCGCCAGATCGGATTCGCACTGCCCGAAGGCGCAATGGACTACCAGGTCGGTGACGCCCTCGGCGTGTGGCCGCGTAACAGCCCCACACTGGTCGGGCAATTTCTCGACCTCACCGGCCTCGACGCCGAGGTGACCCTCGAGGTCGGGGGCGAGACGATGCCGCTGTGCCGTGCGCTGCGCGAGTGCTACGACATCGCGAAGATCAGCCCGGGACTTCTCGAGTTCGTCGCCGAACGCGAGCCCTCCGGGAAACTGCGCGCACTGGTGGCCCCAACCAATCAGGCAGCACTCGAGGACTGGACCTGGGGACGCCAATCGGTGGACCTGTTGGCCGCCTATCCGGTGCGTGCCTCGGTCGATGACTGGCTGTCGGTCCTCAAACCGCTCGCACCTCGCCAGTATTCGATCTCGTCCAGCCCCAAGGTGAGCCCCCGCGAGGTTCAGCTGACGGTATCGGCGGTCCGCTACAACGTCCGGGGCCTGCCGCGCCATGGTGTGTGTTCGACGTATCTGGCCGATGACTCCGCGGACGAGCCGATCGGTATCTGGGTGCAACGCTCGGCACACTTCAAGCCACCTGCAGAATCGGATGTGCCGATGATCATGGTGGGGCCCGGCACCGGTATCGCGCCGTTCCGGGGGTTTCTGCAGGAGCGGCGCGCCCTGGGCCACACCGGTAAGAACTGGCTGTTCTTCGGCGAGCAGCACCGGGCCACCGATTTCTACTACCGCGACGAACTGGAGCGGTTTTGCGCCGACGGCCTGCTCACCGACCTGGATCTGGCCTTCTCCCGCGATCAGGAGCACAAGATCTACGTGCAGGGCCGGATGCTCGAAAAGGGCGCCCAGCTGTGGCGATGGCTCAACGACGGGGCACACGTGTACGTATGCGGTGACAAGTCACGGATGGCCAAAGACGTCGACGACGCCCTGAAGTCGATCATCGCGCGCCACGGCAGATTGTCCGGAGCCAGTGCCGAGTCGTACCTGAAGGCCCTGGCGGCCGATCAGCGGTATGTCCGGGACCTCTACTGACCACCGAGCAGAAGAGCGGACCCGCTCCGATGAGTGATGGCAATTGATGAGCCGGCAGAGCAGAGCCTGGTGGTGATCGGCAACGGGATGGCCGGTGCCCGCACGGTCGAGGAGATCCTCGCCCGCGGGGTTGACTTCTACAGCGAATCGGCGAGCAACTGCGCCAGATGCCGGCCCTGCCGGTCGGTCAGATCGGCCAGCTGGGTACGGCACGAGAAGCCGTCGGCGAGAATCTCGGTGTCCGCGGACGCTGCGGCGACGGCGGGCAGCAGTTGCAGATCGGCCACCGCCACCGATACCTCGTAGTGCCCCTTCTCGACACCGAAGTTGCCGGCCAGCCCGCAACATCCGCCGAGCCGGGTCACCGTCGCGCCGGCGGCGGCCAGCAGGCGTGCGTCGGCGTCCCACCCCATCACCGCGTGGTGGTGGCAATGCGGCTGGGCGACAACTGATTTCCCATCCAGAACGGGGGCCGCAAAGCCGCGCCCGGTGAGTAGCTCGGCCAGCGTGCGGGTGTTCGCGGCCACCACGGCGGCCTCGGCGACGTCCAGGAGTTCGACGGCATCGGAGCGCAGCACCGCGGTGCAGGACGGTTCCATCCCGACGACCGGCATGCCGGACTGCGCCAGCGCAGAGACCGTGCCGCCCAGAATCTTCCGTGCCGCATCGAGTTGG
>CAYLWH010000092.1:1699-15954 GCA_964387245.1 uncultured Mycobacterium sp. | reverse complement strand
ACGAGCTGACCCTCGAGATGGTCAGCTCGTCGTGGTTGCGCAGGAAGATGCCCCACTGCGCCAACTCGGGGATGGGCGGCGTCTGGGCCAGAATCTCCGAGATCGGGAATCGGGATTCGCGGCGGACGGCCATGAAGATCCGTGGCATCAACGGGAAATGGAAAGCCATGTGGCATTCGTCCCCGCCGGTATCCGGGTCGCCGAAGTACTCGACGACGTCGGCGGGCCACTGGTTGGCCTCGGCGAGCAGAACCCGGCCGGGGAACTCGTCGTCGACCACCTTGCGGCAGTGTTTCAGGAACGCGTGCGTTTCCGGCAGGTTCTCGCAGTTGGTGCCTTCCCGCTCGAACAGGTAGGGCACGGCATCCAACCGGAAGCCGTCG
This sequence comes from uncultured Mycobacterium sp., assembly GCA_964387245.1. Classification (GTDB taxonomy): domain Bacteria; phylum Actinomycetota; class Actinomycetes; order Mycobacteriales; family Mycobacteriaceae; genus Mycobacterium. The sequence continues at coordinate 15,571 of CAYLWH010000092.1, read as the reverse complement.
ATGCCCAGGCCCAGCCAGAATCGCAGGACGTCGATCATGGCCTCCTGCACGGCCGGATTGTCGTAGTTCAGGTCGGGCTGGTGGCTGAAGAACCGGTGCCAGTAGAACTGCCGGCGCACCGGGTCGAACGTCCAGTTGGACTCCTCGGTGTCGACAAAGATGATGCGTGCGTCGCGGTAGCGCTCGCTGGTGTCGCTCCAGACGTAGAAGTCGCCGTACGGGCCGTCGGGATCGCGCCGGGACTCCTGGAACCACTGATGCGAGTCGGAGGTGTGGTTCATCACGAGGTCGGTGATCACCCGGATGCCGCGGCGGTGCGCCGCATCCAGCAACGCGACAAAATCGTCGACCGTCCCGAACTCCGGCAGCACCCGATAGAAATCCCGAATGTCATAGCCGCCGTCGCGCAGCGGCGAGTCGTAGAACGGCGGTAGCCACAGGCAGTCCACGCCGAGCCACTTGAGGTAGTCGAGCCGGTCGATCAGCCCACGCAGGTCACCCGATCCATCGGAGTCGGAATCGTAGAACGCGCGCACCAGGACTTCGTAGAAGACCGACTTCTTGAACCAGGTGCGGTCCTCGGGGAGGATGCGGGCCTGCGCGAAATCCTCAGCGTGCGGATGCCCGACGAGGCCGTCCTGCTGCTCCTGCATGGTCATCGGTTCCATCGCTCGTCCCATACCCGCCCGCGGCAATCGCCAATCGCACCCATCCTCGCAGCACCCGCCGGGGCGGGCCAGTCCCCACCGACACAGAATCCCCCGACGATGTCGGGGGATTCTGTGTCGGTAAAGGCGGTCGCACCGCTCCCGGTCAGAGCAGGTGTGCCTGCAGGTCCGGCTTCATGGCCTGCAGCTCCCGGCCCCAGTACGCCCAGTTGTGCGTGCCGTTGGCCGGGAAGTTGAACACGCCGTTGGTGCCGCCGGCCGCGAGGTAGTTGTCACGGAACGTGATGTTGGTGCGGATGGTCAGGCCCTCCAGGAAGGTGGCCGGCAGGTCCCCGCCGCCCAGTTCGTTGGGCTGGCCGTTGCCGCAGTAGACCCAGAGCCGGGTGTTGGCGGCGACCAGCGCCGGGATCTGCACCATCGGGTCGTTGCGCTTCCAGGCGCTGTTCGGATCTTCCGTCCTGCCCCACATGTCATTCGCACTGAAGCCGCCGGCATCACCCATGGAGATGTTGATCAGGAACGGCCACCACCCCTCGGACGGGTTCAGGAAGCCCGACATCGAACCGGCGTAGGGGAACTGGTCGGGGTGGTTGATCGCCATGATCATCGAGGCCGACCCGGCCATCGACAGGCCGACCGCGGCGTTGTTCGTCGGGCGGACGGCCCGGTTGGCCGAAAGCCAGCCCGGCAGCTCGGAGGTCAGAAAGGTCTCCCACTTGTAGGTCTGCGTGGGTCCCTTGTTTCGGGCCGGTGCGTACCAGTCCGAGTAGAAGCTGGACTGGCCGCCGACCGGCAGGACGAGCGACAGGCCGGAGTCGAGGTACCACTCGAAGGCCTGCGTGTTGATGTCCCAGCCGTTGAAGTCGTCCTGTGCGCGCAGGCCGTCGAGCAGGTAGACCGCCGGCGAGTTCTCGCCGCCGCTCTGGAACTGAATGCGAATGTCGTGGCCCATCGACGGCGAGGGCACGTCCAGGTACTCCACCGGCAACCCGGGCCGGGAGAACGCTCCTGCGGTCGCCGACTCGCCCGCCAGGCCGACCAGGCCGGGCAATGCCAGCGAGGCCATCGCAGCCGCGCCGACTCGCCGCGCCCACTTCCCACGAATCTTCTCAACGAATTTCATCTGTGTATTCCAGCCAATCTGTCGCTGCGACGCGGATGTCGCAGTGCTTCGTTCCCATTCATCGCCGAGAACGGCGTCTTCATTACCTGTTCGCAGTGTCGTATGACATGCCTTCGGGGGCTGACCCTACAGGGCGACACCTCGGATCCATAGTCGAGGGGTGCGCAATCTGAATTCGGATTGGTCACAAATCGGCGGCCTTGAGTAACAGTTCCGCTGTCTTCCGACATGCGTCGGGTTTGGTCAACAGCGGATTTCCGGTACCTGGGCGGTTACTGGGAGTCACGCCCCGACCTGCACAAAGCGGTGCGGAACGTACGCACCCGGGAAGCCGAACAGGCCGGCGCGCGGTATCGTGCCGACGTGGCAGTGCGCGACCATGGCGACCCCGGCGACGCACCGTCGGTTCCGCCGCCGCTGACACCGGTGGTCAACCCGGCACGCCCGTCGGCGGCCGAGGAAGCCCGGACCATTGCGGCGTCCACCAACACCGCAACGCTGGCCAGCCTGACTCCCGACGGTGACCCGTGGGCGTCGCTGGTCACCTACGGGTTGCTCAACGGGTCGCCGGTGCTGTGTGTGTCCCACATGGCCGAACACGGCCGCAACCTCGCGGGTGATCCCCGGGCCAGCATTGCGGTGGTGGCACCGTCGCACGACGGCGACCCGTTGGCCAACGGTCGGGTGACGCTGGCCGGCGTCGTCGAGCAACCCATCGGCGCCGAACTGGCGGCGGCGCGTGAGGCGCACCTGGCCGCTGTACCCTCGGCGCGTTACTACATCGACTACAGCGACTTCGCGGTGTGGGTGCTACGGGTCCGGCGGGTGCGGTGGGTCGGCGGCTACGGCAGGATGGATTCCGCGACCGGTCGGGCATATTCGGAGGCGGCGCCCGACCCTGTCGTCCCGCACGCTGCGGGTGCGATCGCCCACCTCAACGCCGACCACGCCGATGCGCTGGCACTGCTGGCCCGGGTTCTGGGCGGCTACCCGGATGCGAGCTCCGCGGTCTGCACCGGTGCCGACCGCTACGGCCTGGACCTACGGGTAAGCACCGCCCGCGGCGTCGCCTACACCCGGGTGGGTTACCCGTCGCCGCTGCATTCCGTCGATCAAATGCGTACCGCCACAGTCGATCTGGTGAAACGGGCCCGAACCCGCGGTTAGTGTCGGGACGGTCGGAGCAGCGCACCGGCCCTTGCCCGTCCGCACGGTACCTACCCTGGTGAGCATGTCCGACGGTCCGGCCGCCACCGCCCGGCAGCGGTTCGCCACATCCGCGGTCGCGCGATTGGCGACGGTCACCCCCGCCGGCACCCCACACCTGGTGCCGGTGGTTTTCGCGGTCGACCACGACACCGTCTACACCGCGGTCGACGGCAAACCGAAATCCACCCAACACCTGCGCAGGGTGGCCAACGTGGTGGCGAACCCGAACGTCAGCCTGCTGGTCGACCACTACGACGACGACTGGGCCCAGCTGTGGTGGGTGCGTGCCGACGGCGTCGCCGCAGTGCATGCAGACGACGCGACCGCCCGCCAGGGCCGCACTGCACTACGGGCCAAATATTCTCAATACCAATCGGTTTCACTCGACGGACCGGTTCTCTCGGTACGGGTGACCCGTTGGTCGTGGTGGTCGGCCTGACCCGGATGCCAAACACCGCGTCCGGTACCCCGGCGTGTCGAACTCCGCGCGCGAGTGCTGTGATGGACGACGTGCTGCCGACGGGTTGCAGGGTGCGCGGTCGGGTGTGGCGCGGCGGCGTGCCGCAACCAGACTTCGACTTCGACGCCATCTCCGACTACCTCGCCTCCCAGGACACGCTGGTGTGGGTGGACATGTACGAACCCGAACACGCGGACATCGCCGAACTCGCACGGGAACTGGGCCTCAACATCTGGGCGGTCGAGGACTCGCTCGCCCCGTCGGAGCGGGTCAAGGCCACCGTCTATCCCACGCACACGTTCTTCACGGTCTACGCGTTGGAGATGTCCGCGCCCGGCACCCGGGACGAATCGACAACCCTGCTCACCAAGCACCGGATCTCGGCCTTCGTCCTGGACCGGGCGCTGGTGACCGTCCGGTTGCCGCCGGAGTTCGACATCGCGGAGGTGTCCCGCCGCTGGGACGAACTCGACACCGCCCGCTACGGTGTCGCCGGTCTGGTGCACGGCCTGCTCGACGTGGTGGTCGACGGCCACTTCGATGCGGTCCAGGTGCTCGACGACTGCATCGAGGGCCTGGAGGACGAGCTCTTCGATCCGCCGACACGCGCCAACGACCGGCGACGTGCATTTCAGCGCCGCAGCTTCGGCCTCCGCAAGGACCTCGTACACCTACGCCGTGTGGTGCTGCCCATGCGTGAAGTGGTCGGCGCGATACAGCATCGCCGGCACGACACCCAACGCTGGCCCGAACTGGATCCGCTCTACATCGACCTCTACGACCACGTGCTTCGCGTCTCCGAATGGACGGAGTCGTTGCGAGACATGGTCACCACGTTGTTCGAGACCAACCTCTCCCTGCAGGATGCCCGGCTCAACAACGTGATGAAGAAGCTCACCGGGTGGGCCGCGATCGTCGCGGTGCCGACCGCGATCACCGGGTTCTACGGCCAGAACGTGCCCTACCCCGGTAACGGCATGCACTCCGGGTTCCTCGTCAGCACCGCGTTGATCACGGTCATGGTCGTGATCCTCTACGTCATGTTCAAACGGCGCGATTGGCTGTGAAGCACGGCCACCGACCCGCTGGCTGTAACGCCTCACCGCGCGGAGGCGACAAGTCCGATGTCATCACCGGTTGACCCCCCGACCGCTAGGATCGGTGGTCGCACTGCATCGAAGGGATGGACACCTTGCGTCGAGCGCTGCGCCACGTCCTCGCCGTACTCGGGGTGACGCTGATCGCGTTGTCGATCCCGTCGGCCACCGCCACGGCGGCGATGCGCACCCCCGGCACCACCCCGGCGGTTGCCGGTGTGCAACCCGCCGCCGGTGCCACGGTGGGGGTGGGCCACCCGGTCATCGTGACGTATCGGGTTGCCGTCGCGGACCGCGCCGCCGCCCAGCGGTCGATCCGCGCCGTCGAACCGGCGCGGACCGGCCGCTACGAGTGGCTCGACGATCGCACCGTCGCGTTCGTGCCCGACCAGTTCTGGCCCGCGCATTCCTCGATCAAGGTGCTCGCCGGTGGCATGCCGCTGAACTTCCAAACCGGGGCTTCGGTCCTCGGCGTCGCCGACATCTCCGCGCACACCTTCACGGTGAGCATCGACGGCGTGGTCGCCCGGCAGATGCCGGCATCGCTGGGCAAGCCCAGGTTCCCCACCCCGCAGGGCCAGTTCACCGTGTTGCAGAAGCAGAACCCGGTGGTCATGGATTCGCGCACCATCGGCATTCCGCTCAGCGACCCCGAGGGCTACAAGCTGACCGTGAACCACGCGGTCCTGATCACCTGGGGCGGGGTGTACGTGCACTCGGCGCCGTGGTCGGTCGGCTCGCAGGGTTACGCGAACGTCAGCCACGGCTGCGTCAATCTGAGCCCCGACAATGCGCTCTGGTACTACAACAACGTCGGCATCGGCGACCCGGTGATCGTCCAGGCCTGACCGGGCGGCACGATCTGCGCCCATTTGTCCGTTTGGGCGCAGCACCGGGACCAAATGGACAATCCTGGCTATCCAGGAGGACCGTCATGGCTGACAAGACAAATACGCCCCCCGGTGGAGCCGCTCCGCAGGTGAGTACTCCGGCGGCAATCCGAAACGTGGTCTTGGTCGGGCCGTCCGGCGCCGGCAAGACCACCCTCGTGGAGGCGCTGCTCGTCGCGTCCGGCGTACTGGGGCGGCCCGGTTCGGTCGCCGACGGCAGCACCGTGTGCGACTTCGACGACGCGGAGATCGCCCAGCAGCGGTCGGTCGGGCTGGCACTGGCCCCACTGCTGCACGCCGGCATCAAGGTCAACCTGATCGACACACCCGGCTACGCCGACTTCGTCGGTGAACTGCGCGCGGGGCTGCGCGCGGCGGACTGCGCGTTGTTCGTCATCGCCGCGAACGAAGGTGTGGACGCACCGACCCGGGCGCTGTGGCACGAATGCAGCGAGGTCGCCATGCCCCGCGCGGTGGTGATCACCAAGCTCGACCATGCCCGCGCCGACTATGCCGGGACCCTCGCCGCCGCGCAGCAGGCGTTCGGCGACAAGGTGCTGCCGCTGTATCTGCCCGTGGGCGGGACTGTCTGCACGGGTCTGCTCGGGCTGCTGTCACAAACGCTCTACACTTACGCCGACGGCGCACGGTCGGCGGCCACGCCCGCCGCGGACGACCTGGCCGCGATCGACGAGCCCCGGGGCGCGCTGATCGAGGGCATCATCGAGGAGTCCGAGGACGAATCGCTGATGGAGCGCTACCTCGGCGGCGAGCGGATCGATCAGTCCGTGCTCGTGGCCGACCTGGAGAAGGCCGTCGCCCGCGCTTCGTTCTTTCCGGTCATCCCGGTGTGCAGCGGCACCGGCGTCGGCACGCTCGAACTCCTCGAAGTGGCAACCAGCGGATTCCCCAGCCCCCTCGAGCACCCATTGCCCGAGGTGTTCACGCCGCAGGGCGCGTTACGCACCGAATTGTCCTGTGCCGCAACGGGTTCGCTGCTGGCCGAGGTGGTGAAGACCACCTCGGATCCGTACGTCGGCAGGGTCAGCCTGGTCCGGGTGTTCTCCGGCACTATCCGGCCCGACGCGACAGTGCATGTGTCGGGCCATTTTTCGTCGTTCTTCGGTTCCGACGCACACGCCGACCACGACGAGGACGAGCGGGTCGGCACCCTGTCGTTCCCGCTGGGCAAGCAGCAGCGGCCGGCCGGTACCGTCGTCGCCGGAGACATCTGTGCGATCGCCCGGCTGAGCCGGGCCGAGACCGGAGACACCCTGTCGGACAAAGCCGATCCACTGGTTCTCAAGCCGTGGCGGTTGCCGGATCCACTACTGCCGATCGCCGTCGCGGCGCACGCCAAGACCGACGAGGACAAGCTGTCCGTCGGCCTGGCGCGGCTCGCGGCCGAGGATCCGACGCTGCGTGTCGAACAGAACCCCGAGACGCACCAGATCGTGCTCTGGTGCATGGGCGAGGCGCACTCCGGTGTCGTCCTCGAGGCACTGGCCAACCGGTACGGCGTCAGCGTGGACATCGTCGGACTGCGGGTGCCGCTGCGGGAGACCTTCGCGGGCAACGCGAAAGGTCATGGCCGACACGTCAAGCAATCGGGCGGACATGGGCAGTACGCGGTCTGCGACATCGAGGTGGAACCGCTGCCGGAGGGCGCTGGTTTCGAGTTCGTCGACAAGGTCGTCGGCGGAGCGGTCCCCCGCCAGTTCATTCCGAGTGTCGAGAAGGGCATACGCGCCCAGATGGAGAAGGGCGTCGCGATGGGTTACCCGCTGGTCGACATCCGGGTGACGCTGCACGACGGCAAAGCCCACAGTGTCGACTCGTCGGACTTCGCCTTCCAGATGGCCGGCGCGCTGGCGTTGCGCGAGGCGGCCGCGACCACCCGGGTCAACCTCCTCGAACCGGTGGACGAGGTGGCCGTCCTGATTCCCGACGATCTGGTCGGCGCGGTCATGAGCGACATGGCGGGCCGCCGGGGCCGGGTGCTCGGCACCGACAACACCGACGACGGCCGCACCGCCGTGCGCGCCGAAGTGCCCCAGATCGAACTCACCAGGTATGCAGTCGATTTGCGCTCGCTGTCACACGGCGCGGCGACGTTCAGCCGGTCGTTCGCCCGTTACGAGCCGATGCCGGAATCCGCGGCCGCCCGGATCAGGTCCGGGTGATGGCGTGCTCGGGGCAGGCTTCGATGGCCTCGGTGACCGGGGCCTCCAGGCCGGCCGGGAGGTCGTCGTCGACCGCTTCGGCGTAGCCCCAGTCGGTGAGCGTGAACACCTCCGGGCAGGCGGCCACGCAGACCCCGTGTCCTCGAGGCTGACCTTGGTCTCGGCTCGCGCCAGCGGCGCGCCGGGGCAACTGTGCACACCGCGGCCGAAGGCGAGGTGACGCCGGGCATTGGCACGTTCGATGTCCAGGACGGCGGGATCGGCGAACTGCCGTGGGTCGCGGTTGGCACCTGAACACGTCGAGTCAGTACTCATGCACACGAAGTTCGAGTAAGAGTGTGCGTGAATACTGACTCGACGTGAATCGCTACCCCAGTCCGCGCAGGATCACCACATTGCAGTCCGCCGCGGCCTGCCGGAGTTTGGCCGCCGCCTGGTACTCGTCGGAGTGGTACCAGTCGCGTGCCGCCTGGACCGACTCGAACTCCATGACGATGGTCTGACCCGTCCACTCCCCCTCGAGCACCTCGGCCCGCGGTTCCACCGACAGAATTCCGATGCCGACGTTCATGGTCGGGGCGACCGCTTTCATATAGGTCTGGAAGCCCTCGGGATCCTTGATGTCCTCGGTGACGACGATGTAGCCCTTCGGCATTTCTCTCCTCGCGGCGCAATTGTGCGGATCCGCTGGAGAATACCGCTCTCACAATCGGAACATGACAGTTCCAGACCAGACGGCCGCCGTCAACGCCTCCTTGCGCACCTTCTTCGCCCAACCCCGCCCGCACCGGGCCAACTGGCCGAAGGAAAGTCGGCCAGTGACGACGAACTGCCAAAGAGGTCGCCGCCCGCAGCCTCGGCTGACGCGTCGCCGCAGCATCGGGTCCCCGGCCGTCTAACCTGAATCCGATGCGCATCATCACGGTCGAGGAGCACTTCGAGCACGACGCGGTCAGCGCCCGGGCGCTGGAACTGAACGGCCCGCCCACCGGCCTGCCGATCGAAGAACTCGCCGAGTTCGGGTCCGTCTTCAACGGCGACCGCGACGCCGCCACCCGCCTCGGCGGTCACCGGCTCGCCCACATGGACGCCGTCGGTGTCGACATACAGGTGGTTTCGCATGGCAACGGCAGCCCCAGTTCGCTGGCGCATCCGGAGGCCGTCGAACTCTGTTGTCGCGTCAATGACGATCTGGCACAACAGATCTCCGAACACCCCGAACGGTTCCGCGGCTTCGCAACGCTGCCGCTGCACGATCCGGTCGCGGCCGCCGGCGAGCTGCGGCGCTGCGTGAACGAACTCGGGTTCGTCGGCGCCCTGATCGCCGGCACGTTCGAGGGGCTGTTTCTCGACGACGCCCGCTTCGATCCCATCCTGGCAGCCGCTGAGGCCGTGGATCTGCCCATCTACGTGCATCCGGGACTGCCGCACCCGCAGGTGGCCGGGCCCTATTACTTCGGCGACTGGGCGGCCGCGATCGGGCTGATGTTCTCCGGCCCGGCGTTCGGCTGGCATGCCGAAGCCGGGATCCACGTCATCCGGCTGATCCTCTCCGGTGCCCTGGACCGCCACCCCGGACTCAAACTGCTGTCCGGCCACTGGGGGGAGGTGATGTCGTTCTGGCTCGAACGCCTCGACGAGACGTTCGCCCTGGTACGCACCTCCGACCGCACCATCAGCGACTACTACAGCGATCAGATCTGGGTGACTCCGTCGGGCATGTACAACCGGAATCAGCTCGACCATGCCGTCGCCGAGCTGGGTCCCGAACGTATCGTCTGGTCCGAGGATTTCCCCTATGTTCAGCGCGACAATGTCCGTGAATTCCTCACCAGCTCAGGGCTTTCCGAGGAAGACCAACATGCTGTCGGGCACCGCAACATCGAGGCACTGCTACACCTGTGACGGTCGGTAGGTACCCTTGCCCGTCACCAGCGGCATGTCCAGCGTGGTGTGCAGTCGGGCGCGGCGGCCACCACGTCGGGAATCGCATTCACGATCCGGCCGGCGGCGACCAGGATCGCCGCGCAGTTGTGGTCGCTGCGGCCGCTGGTCGGCAGATGTCGACGGCACCCATGCCCAACAGTGTGCGTGCTCAACCCCAAAACTGGAACAGGTTCTAGTTCTGCTTTCCGGGTGCGGTAACCTGACGGCCCATGGGACGCGTGGACGGAAAAGTCGTACTCATCAGCGGCGGCGCGCAGGGTATGGGTGCCGCACACGCCAGGATGCTCGTCGACGAGGGCGCCAAGGTGGTGATCGGTGACATCCTCGACGAGAAGGGCGAGGCGCTGGCCGTCGAGCTCGGCGACGCCGTGCGCTACGTGCACCTCGACGTCACCCAGGGCGACCAGTGGGATGCCGCAGTCAGGACCGCGGTCGACGTCTACGGCAAGCTCACCACGCTGGTGAACAATGCCGGCGTGGTGGCACTGGGCAAGATTGGCAAGTTCGATATGGCCAAGTGGCAGAAGGTCATCGACGTCAACCTGACCGGAACCTTCCTGGGTATGCAGGCCGTCGTCGAGCAGATGAAAGCGGCCGGCGGCGGATCGATCATCAACGTGTCCTCCATCGAGGGGCTGCGCGGTTCGGTGATGATGCACCCGTACGTGGCATCGAAGTGGGCGGTGCGCGGCCTGGCGAAGTCGGCCGCGCTCGAACTCGGCAAGGACAACATCCGGGTCAACTCGGTGCACCCCGGTTTCATCCGCACCCCGATGACCAAGCACTTCCCCGACGACATGGTCACCGCGCCGCTCGGCCGGCCCGGGAAGTCCGACGAGGTCGCGACCTTCATCGTCTTCCTGACCAGCGACGAGTCCTCGTTCTCCACCGGCGCGGAGTTCGTGGTCGACGGTGGTCTGGTCGCCGACGTCCCGCACAAGGTTCTGTTCTAGAGGGCGCAGGAAGCCCTGCATTCCCGGCGAGAGTGCGTGCCCCCGACCGACACGCCGCCCAGAAAGCGTGCTCTGCGCACGATCGTCGGCCTTGGCTCGTGGCGCCCCTCTTTGCCGTGTGTCTGGCCGGCGCTAACCTCGATCAATGATCGAAATACTGACCGATATGCCCGCCGGCGTCACTGGCTTCCAGGTGTCGGGGCGGCTGAGCGGCGACGACCTACAAGAGTTCAAGCCGGTGATGGAGAAGGCTGTGGACACCGGCGACATCCGTATCGTGGAAGTCATCGCGTCTGACTACGAGGGCTTCGGGAAGGGCGGTCTGACCGAGGATCTGAAGCTTGGCCTGGGCACGGTGATCCGCAATCACTCGGCCTTCAAGCGCTTCGCATTCGTCACCGACAAGGAGTGGGCGAGGCACACGCTGCATGCGTTGGCGTGGATGGTTCCCGGCGAATTCGCCATCTTCGGGCTCGACGAACTCGAACGCGCCAAGGAGTGGGCCGCCGGCTGACATCGGCCAGCTTGGTCGGTAAGACCTCGTCATCGACATCATCGACCAACGGGGTGCTAGGGCAGGTAACCCAGCGCCGCCTTGATCTCCAGGTAGTCGTCGAACCCGAACTGCCCCCACTCGCGTCCATTGCCGCTGCGCTTGTAACCACCGAACGGCGCGTTCATGTCGAAGCCGTGGTTGATCGCGATCGACCCCGCGCGGATCCGGCGGGCCACCGCACGCGCGGCGTCCAGGTCGGCGCCGGAAACGTAGCCGGCCAAACCGTATTCGGTGTCGTTGGCAATCTCGAGCGCATCGTCGAGGTCGTCATAGCCGAGGATGCACAGCACCGGGCCGAAGATCTCCTCGCGCGCGATCGTCATGTCGTTGGTGACGTTGGCGAACACCGTGGGCTTGACGTAATACCCGGCGTCCAGCCCGTCGGGCCGGCCAGTACCTCCGACGGCCAATGTGGCGCCCTCGTCGACACCCTTCTGGATCAGTGCCTGGATCTTGTCGAACTGTGCCTTGGAGGCCACCGGGCCGATCGCGGTCTTGTCGTCAGGGTCGCCTACCTTCACCGCCGCGGCGGTCTGCCGGGCGATCGCGGCGGCCTCGTCCATCCGCGAGTTCGGCACCAGCATCCGCGACGGCGCGTTACAGCTCTGGCCGCTGTTCATCATCATCACCAAGGTTCCCGCCACTACGCTCTTGGCGAAGTCCCCGTCGTCGAGCACGATGTTCGGGCTCTTGCCGCCGAGTTCCTGGGTTACCCGCTTGACGGTCGGCGCGGCATTGCGCGCCACCTCGATGCCGGCCCGGGTCGAGCCGGTGAACGACACCATGTCGACGTCTGGATGGTTGGACAGCGCGGTGCCGACGCCGGGGCCGTCGCCGTAGACCAGGTTGTAGACACCCGCCGGAACGCCGGCCCCGTCGATGATCTCGGTGAAGATCTGCGCGGAGTACGGCGCGACTTCGGACGGCTTGAGCACCATGGTGCAGCCGGTCGCCAAAGCGGGGAACACCTTGCAGGCGATCTGGTTGATCGGCCAGTTCCACGGCGTGATCAGGCCACAGACGCCGATCGGCTCCTTGACCACCAGCGTGCTGCCGTGCTGCTCCTCGAACTCGAAGTTCTTCAGCACCTCGATGGCCGTTGCCAGGTGACCGATGCCGAGGTTGACCTGCGGGCCGGCCGCCAGCGAGGCGGGCGCCCCCATCTCCTCGCTGACCGCGTCGGCGAGGTCGCCGGCCCGCTTGGAATACTCGGCCAAGACCGCCTGCAGCACGTCGAGGCGCTCCTCACGGGTGGTCTGCGACCACGTGCCGAACGCCCTGCGTGCGGCCGCCACCGCCTTGTCGACGTCGGCGGCGGAACCCAGGGCGATCCGGCCGGACACCTCTTCGGTGGTGGGGTTGTCGACGTCGAGCGCCTTGGGCTCGACCGGGTCGACCCACTGGCCGTCGATGTAGAACTTCAGATAATCACGCATGGGTCCAGCCTCTCCTACGAACCTGTCCTACTGGGTGCCTTCTGCATACCAGGTTCGGAATCGGTCGTACCTCGGCATCTCCTCGGACCGGTGCCTGACCGTTGTCCGGCCGCGCCTACGATGCCACGCTCGGCTCGGCGAATACCCTGTCCTGGCCATGTCCAAGGTCCTCACGAGCAAGATCACCTGGCGCGCCGTGACGTTCCTGGTGATCGCCGGGATGGTCTGGGTCGTGCTCGAGTGGCTTGCGAGCCCCTCGCTGGGCATCATCGACGATGAGGCCGTTGCCAATTGGCTGTCCGAGGAGACTCCCCTCCAATATCTCGCGGAGCCGCTTCGCAAGCGCATCATCGGCGATCTCTGGCGGCCCGTGGTGGCGATTGCCATCGCGGGGTTTTTCTCCGGCCTTCGCGCGTGGATTGAAACATCGGTCGTTTCGCGCCTGGAACATCCCGGCTTCCTGAGGCGGGTCGGGGAGGGGAACGCCGACACGTTCGTCCAGCGCAGGATGCCCCTGACGGCCCGCGAGCCCGAACTCGGCGCCATGCGGGCCTTTCTCGGAAACGACACGAACTTCGCTTGGATGTGGCTTCTCGGACGCGGTCGGCAGGGCAAGACCCGACTGGCCGTGGAGACATGCCTTGCCGCGAACTCCGGCCGATGGTCCGCTGCGTGGCGCGGGGCCGACACAGGATTTGTCAAGGCCGACGCCGGTGCCGACGACCTGAACGGATGGCACCCGCGCCGCCCGACACTCCTGATCATCGACCCGGCAGACGGTCGGGCGGAGCAGGTCGAGAGCTTTGTGGAGCACTCGCAGCCCGGGCGCCCGATCTTCGAGCGCCGGTGCGCCTACTCCTGATCGACGACATTGTGCCGAAGGTGCTCAGGCGGCTCATTGTGGACGGTTCGCTTTCCGGCTACGCCGCGCGCGGCGGCGACAACGCTCTGGTCCTGGCCGACCTCGACAAGGCCGGTCGCGACGACTTCTTCCGCGCCGTTCATGCCGATGTCTTCGGAAAGACGCCTCTCGGGCAAGCTGAAGACACCTGGCTGTTCGTCATGGAAGACCAGCATGCGCAGAGCGGCCAGACGGCGGTAGAGGTCGCACTGCCCTACCTCGGGACCGCCGTCACGCTGGGAAAGCAACAATGACCGGCTGCTGTTGCCCGGAGCCGTGCGAGCCATGTCGATCGACGACCGGCTCAAGCGGTTCGTCGCCCTCGAGCTCGACCCGCAGGCCGTGGCTCTCTGCGCCGCGGCGACGATCGCGGGTCCTTTGCCGTGGGAGGAAGCCCAACGTCTGTATCCGAAGGCGAGCAGGCTCGTGAAGGACGTGGCCGAGGCCGC
>CAYLWH010000092.1:0-1599 GCA_964387245.1 uncultured Mycobacterium sp. | reverse complement strand
GGGACGCGGTGCCGTCGTTCGGCGAGGGCGAGGCCGACCGGCTCATCGCACTGTGTGTCCTCGCGGACCGCCCGCTCCCCGAGCGCCACGGGATAGCCGCGGTCGCATGGTCGCGGGCACCCACGCGCACCGCGGCGTTCGTCGCGGCTTGCGCGAGCGTGCGCTATTCCGACGACCAACGCCTGCCGAGCCGCGCGTATGGCTGGCTGGTTTACCCGCCCCCGGCCAAGGCCACACGGTGCGAGGACTGGCTGTTGCTCGTATACGCGCTCTACACCTACCTCCTCGCCGACAAGCCCGACTGGTCCGCGCTCGGGCCGACGCTGATCAGGGCCGTGCGGGAGGTCGACGACGAGGTGCTAGCCCAGTCCGCGTCGATCGCTCTCGCGGCTTTCCTCGAAGCTCGTAGTGACACGTTCTCGACTGTCGAACTCCGCGGGGTGCTGAGCGCGGCCACGTTCCTCTGCCGCCGCTGGCCAGACCACAAGACCACCACTATCGCCGCCGCGGATCTCGCGGTGCTGGCTGCGAGCAGGCTCGCACGCGATCGGCAGGACGTGGAGGGACTGGACGCGTCGGCTCCCGTCCTGGAAGAGGTCACCCGGGTCGATCTTTCGCAGAGCTCGGGCTTTCTCGGCCAGCAGCGTCACGAGCTGCGGCTACGTGCGCTTGCAGTGCTCGCTGGTGCACCCTGGCCATCGGGCCTGGCGCCACTTGAGGAGATCCAGCGAATCCGGCGAGCCTTCCCCGCGACTCGCTGCATCCTCATGGCTGCCACAACGGCGGTAGCTGCTCTGGCGGCAGACGACCGCGTTCCGGCTGAAGGGCTCGCAGCCGAGAGGCAGGCCATTGCTGAAGCGCTCGCGGCAGGCGACTCCGGCCCACCCGACAGCGACATGACCCTGCGCCGGGTTCTCCACGAGCACCGGCTGCAATATCGCACCCCGGGCTGAGCAAGCCAGGCGATCAGCACGAGCCTAGGCAAACCTGGGACGGACTTACCGGTCGTCAAGTAAATTACGTGGCTTGTCAACGTGAGAAACGGGGTTCAACGGTGGATCAGCGCCGGACCGACACTCGCGAGCAGATCAAGGCCGTGGCCTTGGCGTTGTTCGCCGATCGAGGGTACGAGGGCACCTCGCTGCGGGAGGTGGCCGAGCGCCTGCGCATCACCAAGGCCGCTGTCTACTACCACTTCCGCAACAAGGAAGACATCCTGGCCAGCCTGATCGGGGACTCGATGACCGAGGTGGATGCACTGGTGCGATGGGGCAGGGATCAACCCCCCGGACCCGCCACCCGGGTGGAAATCCTGCGCCGCTACAGCCACCAGCTGTCGGGAAGCACCGCCGAGCTGGCACGTTTCATGCAACAAGCGCCGGCGATCATCCACGAGATGGTACGCGGCATGAATGTGCAGACCCACTTCGCCGGTCTCGTCGATCTGCTCACCGCGCCCGAGGACCCAATGGCCAGCCGGCTGCGCGCCCGCATCGCCTTGGCGACGCTGCTGATCGGCGCCCAAGACGACCCTGACCTGCCCAGTGACGACGCGGAACGACGCCGCGCCGCCCTGGCCATCGCGACCGAAGTGCTCAC
>CAYLWH010000091.1:0-16242 GCA_964387245.1 uncultured Mycobacterium sp. | reverse complement strand
GCGGGTTTGTTGCAGCCGGGGGCGCGGCAGGTCAGGTCGCGCATGCGCACCCAGGTGTCCAGCGCGGCCGAAGCGCGATGACGTTTCTCGGGTTCGGCGGCGGGTGGTTGCAGGAGCTTGACCTGGGCGCCGCGGGCGATCAGGTCGGCCACCAGGGCGGCGGGCAGGGCGGGGCCGCCGACGATCAGCGCCGCCCGGTGTGGCGGGGGCGCCGATGGTGCCGGGGGCTGGGCGGTGGGCGCCGGGGGCTCGGCGGTGGGGCGTAGTTCGGCGGAGCGGGGCGCGATGGTGGGGTCGTTGGGGTGCTCGCCGTGCAGGCTGGCATCGGTGTCGGTGCTGGCGGTGGCGTGCTCGGCGAGCACGTGGATGACGATGCTGGCGGCGCGGCCGTCGTCGGCTCCGGCCGGGCAGGACCGGGCGGCGCAGGTGCAGCTGAGGTGGTGATGCCCGGCGGCCAGCGCGCCCAGGGCGTCGGCGCGGCGTTGGGCCAGGGTGCGCGGGTCGGCGTCGCAGACCGCGGCGGCCATCGCGGTCAGGCGGGTGTGGAGCAGCTTGGCGTCGGTGGCCAGCAGGCGGGCGAACACGGTGGTGATGCCGTCGTGGTCGGTGGGGTCGCCGAACGACACGTCGCGGTCGCGGGCGGTGCGGCGAGTGCGCCGGACGGCGTCGGGGTCGACCGCCGAGATCCAGACGTCGATGGCGGCTTCGAGTTTGCGGTCCGACAGCGGGCCCCAGGTGTGGGCGTGCTCGGCCAGCGCGGTGTCCAGGGCCCCCAGCGCATCGCGGTCGCGCACGAGGTCGGTGCGGCCGGCGATGGTGCTGATGGTGCGGGCGCTGAGCGCGCCGGCGGCGAAGCGGGCCGCGACTTTCGGCAGCCGGGTGCGCAGTGTCATCGCCAGGTCCATCTGCGCCCCGGCGCGCCCGCAGCCGAGCGCCAGGGCGGCGCCGACCTCGATGGCGGCGGCGTCCCAGTCGTCGACCATCCACTCGGCGTGCTCGGTGCTGCCCATCCGGCGGGCGGTGAACTCGGCGATCACGGCCAACTTGCGCGCCGTCGCGGCGGACTCGACGGCCGCCCAACCTGCCATCGTGTCGATCAGCTCGGCATCGCTGAGCCCGGCCAACCGGCCAGGCTCCACCAACGATCTATCGAACATACATTCGAGTATAGCCGTGGCGACCGACAGCCAGCCCCGGCCGACTGGAAACGGGTTGCGACCATCCAGCGTCGCATTCATCACGTCCCGATCCAGCGTCTTGGTCCAGACCCGAAGACGAACAGCAGGCAGGATGCCTTCACCGCTGGCACCCATCGCCTGCAATCCTCACCGACGAATCCCATGTCACGCAGGACCGCATCCTGCTGGTCAACCAGAGCCCGTGGACCCTGCGGAATTACACTGACCTGCAACGGGTTTCGGGTGAGCTGAGGTCACTGACGCAGTTCGCGGAGTCGCTGCGGCCTGGCGCCCACAAAGCCGACAACCGGTTGCACACGGCGATCATCATGGTCGAACTCGGCCACCCGGTACGGCAAAGCCGGCCGTCCGCAGGTGTACGTGCTGCCGTAGTACCGAATCGCCCTGATGTCCCCTCGCCATCAGGGCGATTCGGCGATCTGCGCCACAACGTCTTCGGTGATCCTGTCGGCCGGCCAGCCCGCACGCCTGCAGATCCGGCTGACGGTATCTGCCGAATCCGCTGTGAACACGCCGTAGACCACTTCGTCGGTAGGCGATGTCAAGGTCACCATCAGCCGGGCCGGGCCGCGAGCCTCCACCTCGACGGCGCGGTCCAGTTGCGCCACCACCTCGCCGATGGGCTTGCTGAGCAGGAACGACTGATACCACTCCACGAGGTAGCAGCCCCTTGACGTTCCGCCGTTGTGCACCCATCCGAGGCTAGGCGGGACCCTCGCCTGGCGAATCAGGGATTTCCCTTGCATCTGCCGAGTCGAGCCGCCCTGCGAGTTGTGACCTGGATCGAATACCCAGCTTGCGGTACACGCTGCTGAGATTCACCTCCACCGTCTTGGGGGAGATGAACAACTCCACGGCAATCTCCTTGTTGGACAGTCCGGCGGCGGCGCGTTCGGCGACCCGGGTTTCGCCGGCGGTCAGGCCCGGTGATGCCGAGAGGGTGGCTATTCGGCCCAGTTCGTCAGCAGCTCGCTTGACCCAGAGCGGGGTGCCGATCTTCTCGAATATCGTCAGGCTCTCGGTGAGGGCTGTTGTCGCCGCCGCGCGGCGGCGGCGGCGGCGCCGGATCTGGCCGAATAGCAACAGTGTTCGGGCCCGCTCGAACGGCATCGACAACCGGTCGTGTTCGTCCAAGGCCCGTTGTGCGGTCTCCTCGGCAGCGGCCAGGTCGCCACGCGTGGCCAGCAGCATCGCCCGGCCTCGCAAACCGACGCAGAGCGTCCACGGCCGATCCAGCCGAGTGCCACCGGATACCATCCGGTCGATCAGGGCTTCGGCCTCGTCGAACCGCCCGACGCCGAGGAGAGCCTCGATCGCATCGGAGACGAACCAGGCCAGAATGATCTCCGTGCACGGGTCACCCTGGTAGACGGCCAACAGCGGGTCGATGAACTCCAGTGCCTCGGCGTAGCGGCACTGTGAGACTTCCAGGAATCCCAGAAACATGCTGGGCCACTCCCCAACCTTCCAAGTCCCCAGCCGGGCAGCAATATCGAGTGCGGCGGTGCCGAAACTGTGTGTGTCCTCCACTCGTCCACGGAACGCCGCCACCGCAGTCTTCAGGGTCAGCCCGATGGCCAGCGAACTGTCACCGCCGAGTTGCTGCGCGCGCTCGTACATCTCCGCCGTGACGGTTTCGGCCTCCACCAGCTCGGCGCGCCACAGCGCGATCAGCACCACATGGATGGACAGGAACAGCAACTCAGCCTCGGCGCCCCAGTCCGCGCTCGTCTGGAGCGAGTGCTTCATCAGCTCGTGCGCGCCGTCGAGATCGCCTTCCCAGGCGCGCAGCTGAATCTCGTTGGCGCTGGCACGAAAAACGATCGGAGTGTCCGGCGACGGATCCTCCAATTGCAGTGCCCGCGCTCTGCCGGCCGGGTCGATGCCGTTACCGCGGAAGCAACCCAGGACCGTCTCCATGGACAGCACCTGGCTGATCAGCGTGGCGGAACCGAGTTCGTCGGCCTGGGCATGGGCAGTCTGCAATGCGTCGGCGGCCTCGTCGAGGCGACCGTCGTTGATCTGCGCGAAGGCCAGCATCAGGTACAGCCCCACCGACACCGCGGGATTTCCTGCTACGCCTGCTAGGCCGTCCAACGCCTCCCGCACACAGCGCTCGGCCTCGAGGAAGCCCGCGGTGTAGACGCCGATTCCGGCCAGCAGTGCCAATGCCATGGAACGCACGGCACCGGGAGGCGTGGTCGCCAGTGTCGGCGCCAAGATGTCTCGCGCGCGCTCGGGGTCGCCGGCGCTGAGGTGGTAGTTGCCGGCGACGATGCGGCGGATCGGGGTGTCACCGCCGAGGCCGATCGCAAGTTCGACGAGTTCGGCGGCGGTAGCGGGCGCGCCCTGCGCGCGGGTCGCGACGGCGGCGGCATCCAGGGCGGTCAAGGTGGCGGGATCTCCGGACGCGCTGCCCAGCGCCAGATGCCTGGCCTTCAGCTCGGGCTGAGGCACCGTCGCGGCGAGTCGGCGATGTGCCGCGCGCCGATCCGCCGGGGAGGCATTCGCCGCGATACCGGCCGCCAGCAACGGGTGGGTGAACCGGATGTGATGCCCGTCCACGCTGACCACGCCGCGGGCCTCGGCCGGCTCGAGCAGTTCGACTATGCGCTGGGCCGACTCGCCGGCAACCTGCCCGAGCAGTTCGGTGGTCGCGTCGACGGCCAGTGCCGCCGCGAGCAGCACGGCCAGGACGTCGTCGTCCAGGTCGGCGACACGACTGCGCGCCAACGCGGACAGCGAGTCGGGGAGTTGCGCTTTGGTGGTGCCGATGGCGCCGTCGACAGTACGGGCCAACTCCAGCGCGTAGAAGGGGTTGCCGCCAGAGATGCTGTGGATGCGGGTGATCTCCGGGCGGGGCAGCGCGCGCCCACGCCGCGCGACGATCATCGCGTGCATCGCGCCCAGGCTCATCGGCCGAACTACGCTGCGCACCAACATCTCCGGTCGACGCAGTTGCAGCCAGGTGAGTGGCTTGGCAGCTGGATCCCCGATCCGGGTCGTGACGAGCAGCCCGACCCGGCCGGTCAGCCGACGGGCCGCATAGGCAAGCACGGCGCGGGTCGCCGCATCCAGCCACTGCACATCGTCGACGGCCACCAGTACCGGCGCGGACTCCGCGATCATCCGCAGTACCGTGAGGAACGCGGCGGCCGACACCCGCTCAGCCGTCAGCGGCCCGTCGGCCTCGCCGGACCGAGCCCGTTCCAGAGCCAGCCGTTGCGGCGCCGGCAGGGCTTCGAAGAACACGTCGTCGACCTCGCCCAACAGATCGGCCAGCGCCGAGAACGTCAGGGACACCTCGGGCGATGCGCCGTAGGTCGACAGCACGACGAAACCGCGTTCGCGGGCCGCTTCGAGAGCGGAGAGCCACAGTGTGGTCTTGCCGATCCCGGCCTCTCCCTCCACTGCAAGCGCCGCCGGCCCGCTCAGGGTCCGATCGAGCAGATCGGCGATTGCGCGAGCGGTCATGGCGTGCATCTTGGCAGGACGCCCACGTGATCGGAGCTGAATGACGAGCAAGGTTGTCGGACGCGACCGGGGCGGTTCGCTCGGCTGCGCCGACATGCAGCACGGTCAGGTCGAGCGCGGGACCGGTTCACGACGCGGCGGCCAGCGCGCCGGCGAATCGCCGCAGATCATCGGATGTCACATCCACATGCGGTGACACCCTAAGCACCGGGCCGGCGAGTTCGAACGGCGCTCGCACCGCCCCGGCGACGGTGGTCACGATCCGATGCTCCTCTATCAGTCGGGCGCGGACCGTCCCGGGGTTCAGCCAATCGGGTGGAACCAGGGTGGTGATGGCGGTCGGCTCGGTGACGGGTTCGACCACCCGCCACCCCGCCACCCCGTCGAGCACGGTCCGGCAGGTCGCTCCTATGTCGGCCAGACGTCGCCATATCGATTCCGGACCCGCGGCCAGATGTTCCCCGAGCGCTAGCGAATAGCCGACGCGCGCGGCGATGTTGGCCTCCTGCAAATCGAAGCTCTGCAGCACCGTGATGGGCAGGTCCCACTCGGGCGGTGGGTACCGGCGCTGCAACCGCTGCGCCAGGGCCGGCCGCACCGCGAGGAATCCGACCCCGCGCGGGCCGGCCATCCATTTGCGCGACGACGAGTACACCGCGTCCGCCCCGACCGCGCAGTCGAGTTGCCCGAAGGCCTGCGCGGCATCGAGCACCAAGGGTACACCGAGCCCGGAGCACACGGCGGCGACCTCGGCGACGGGTTGGGCGACACCGCGATGGCTTGCCACCCCGGTCAGATGCACCAGCGCGGGTGGGTCGCGTCGCAGATCGCCGGCGGCCTCCTCGACCAGCACCCGGCCGAGGGCATCGACCGGCAACGGGCGCACCTGAAAACCATTGGCGGCCATCACCGCCAGGTTGGGACCGTACTCCCCCGGTACGCACGCCAGTGTGTGCGGGCCGGGCCAACTGCCCAGCAGCAGATCGAGCGCGTTCTGTGAGCCGGTGGTGAACACCACGTCGTCGACGGTCATGCCGACGAGCGAGCCGATGGCCGCACGCCCGGCCGCCAGGACGGGTGCGGCGGCCTGCTCGGCCACGTATCCACCGACCTCCGCCTCGTGCCGCGCATGTTGCGCGGTTGCCCGGATCACCGCGAAGGACTGTCGCGAGCATGCCGCCGAGTCCAGGTGCACCCCGGCCACCGCGGGACGGGCAGCCCGCCAGCCCGCGGCCAGGTCGTCTTCGGGGATCACTTGACGGCCAGCGACAACCCGAAGTCGCCGGCCGGGTCGGTCCACCAGTGCGTGCGGGTCAGGCCGGCTGAGGCGAGTTCGTCGGCCACCTGATCCACGGTGAATTTGCACGAGACCTCGGTCAGCATCTCCTCGCCGTCGGCGAAATCGACCGACAGCGCCAGTTCGGGCAGCTGAACACACTGAGCACCGTTGGCGCGCAACCACATTTCGATGCGCTGCTGACCGGCATTCCACTTGGCGACGTGATCGAAGGACACCAGGTCGAAGTCCGCCCCCAGTTCCCGGTTCAGCACGGCCAGCACATTGCGGTTGAACGCGGCGGTCACCCCGGCACTGTCGTCGTAGGCGCGCACCAGCCGCCCGGTGTCCTTGACCAGGTCGGTACCCAGCAGCAGGGAGTCGCCGAGGTCCAACGACTCGCCCAGCGCGGTCAGGAACGCCGCCCGCGGCCCCGGCGTCAGGTTGCCGATCGTCGACCCCAGGAACGCCACCAAACGTCTTCCCCCTGGTGGGATTTCACCGAGGTGCCGCTCGAAGTCACCGCACACCGCCTCGATGCGCACTCCGGGGTACTCCTTGGACAACGCCTCCGCCGCGCGCTCCAGCACCGTCGCATCGACGTCGAAAGGCACGAACCGCCGCAGCGTGCCCGCCGAGCGCAGCGCGTCCAGCACCATCCGGGTCTTGGATGACGTGCCGCTGCCGAGTTCCACCAGGGTGTCGGCGCCACTGGCCGCCGCGATCCGTTCCGCGCGTTCGGCGAGGATCGCGGCCTCGGCCCGCGTCGGGTAGTACTCCGGCAACCGGGTGATCCGGTCGAACAACTCGCTTCCGGCGGCATCATAGAACCATTTGGGCGGCAACGCCTTCGGCGTTCGCGTCAAGCCGTCGCGGACATCGTCGCGCAGTTCCCGGGCGGCGTGCTCGGCAGACAGGAGGTTGGCCAGCAGCGTCATGGGGTTCCTCTCAGCGGGGTCAGTGTCACCTGACCGGCACGCACCTCGACGAGGTGCCGGTCCGGGACGTCGCGCCAGTCGGGATGGTCGTCGTAGGGTTCGCTGGCCAGCACCACGCCGTCGGGTCGGCGCAGGATCGACAGGGTGTCACCCCAGGTGGTGGCCAGCATCCGAGAACCGTTGGCGGCCAGGATGTTCAGTCTTGCGTCGGGGTCCGACAAGCCGACCTCGTTCACCACCTCACCGAGATGGTCCACACCCCGATCGAAGATCAACGCCGCCAGTACGGCGCTGTCGACCACCGACTCGGCATGAGGTGCGGCCGGCAGCAGCGAACGGTCCACCACGCCGTTGTGCGACAGGAGCCACACGCCGTCGGTGAACGGCGCGCTGGCGCTGGGTTCGATCGGCATGCCGACCGTGGCCGAGCGGACCGCGGCCACCACGCAGCCGCTGGACAGTGCCGGGGCGACCGACGCGAACGACGTGTCGCCCCACAACGGCGCCGCGCTGCGCCAGCGCCGCGGAACCTCGGCGTCGAAGAAACCCACGCCCCAGCCGTCGGCGTTCAGCAGACCGTACTTCTGCCGGCGCGGTGAATACGACTGCACCGCAAGCCCATTCGGTGGATCAAGGACAAGCGAACTCACCGGTACCGGTGCGCCCAACCAGCCCAGGTGCCGGCACATCAGACGTCCCAGGCCAGCCGGAGGCCGGCGAATATCTGCCGACGGATCGGGTGGTCCCAGTTCCGGAAGCTCGGTCGCAAGATATCCGGCGCCACCGCCCAGGACCCGCCGCGCAGGACCCGGTAGTCACCGCCGAAGAACGGTTCGGTGTAGCGGTCATAGATCATCGGGGTGAACCCGGGCCACGGCCGTAGCGGCGACGACGTCCACTCCCAGACGTCGCCCAGCATCTGTTCGGCCCCGTACGCCGATGCCCCCCGCGGGTAGGCGCCGGCCGGGGCGGGTCGCAGCGCCTCGCCGCCGAGGTTGGCGTACTGCGGGCCGGGCGGCTGCGCCCCCCACGGGTAGCGGCGCCGCGAATCTGCGTGCGGGTCCCACGCACACGCCTTCTCCCACTCGATCTCGGTGGGCAGTCGGGCGGCGGCCCAGGCCGCGTAGGCCTGGGCCTCGAAGTAGGTGACGTGCTGCACCGGCTCGTCGTCGGGGACCGGCTCGACGTGACCGAACCTGGTGCGGGTGCCGTCCGAGTGCCAGAACTGCGGCGCGCTCAGGCCGGCCCGTCGGCAGTGCTGCCAGCCGCGCGCAGACCACAGCTCGTGCCGCCGATACCCGCCGTCCTCGACGAATGCCCGCCATTCGCCGTTGGTCACCGGGACGCGGCCGATCCGGAACGCCGGGATGTCCACGATGTGCGCGGGGCGTTCGTTGTCGAGCGAGAACGGCTCAGCGTCCAAGTCGACACCGAGTACGAACGGTCCGGCGGGAACCAACACCGACGACCCGGCCACACCGGCGCGACCGGCCGGCAACCGCGCCCCGCTGTCGAGCAGTGGCGCACCGGATCGCAGATTGATCGCCTGCAGCATGGTTTCGCCGTGCTGGTTCTCATGACTGGCCACCAGCGCGAACGGGAACGCCGAGTCATCGTCGGGTAGCACATCCAATGCGTCGAACGCCTTGGCACGCACCGTGTTCAGATACCGGTGGGCGTCGGCCGGGCTCAGCAGCGGCAGCTCGGCCCTGTTTGCCCGCGGATGCGCGAACGCGTCGTAGAGGCCGTCGACGTCCGGCGGCAGCAGTCCGGGATTGTCGAGGCTGCCGCCGCGCAGCAACCACAACTCCTCTTGCTGGCCGATGTGGGCGAGGTCCCAGACCAGCGGGCTCATCAGCGGGTCGTACTGCCGGCGTAGTTCGTCGTCGTCGAAGGCCACCAGTCGAAGGGTGCGCGCCCTGGCGCGGGTGAGTTCATCGGCCAAGCCCTGCCGACTCTTCACGGTTCGCCTTTCGCCAGTCGCATGACGGCCGCCTCGGGGCCGTGGCGCACCGCAAGCTCGGAGAACTCGTCGCCGGGACAACGGCCGCGTTCGACCATTCCGGTCAACAACGCCATCGATGTGGCCAATTCCGGCGGAGCCAGTCGATCGACGAGCGCCAGACACCGGTTGGCGGCCTCGAACAGGTGCCGGTCGCCCAGGCCGATCCGGGCGGCGGTGTCCCATGCGGTCGCGACGGGTTCGGCGATCTCGGCCGCCTCGGCTGCGGCGCGCTCCTCGTCGAGCAACGTCACGAGCGTGAACACCAGAGCCGGCCAGATCGCGTCGGGAACGGCATCCAGGTATCGGATTTCCAGCCAGCGCCGGGGCCGTACCGGCGGGAACAGCGTGGTGAGGTGATAGTCCAAATCCGCGGTGGTGGGCCGGCGATCAGCCAGTGGGGCCCGGCCGTCGGCCCAATCGATGAACGGCACCCAGTCGAGCACGGGCCGCGGATTCGGGTCGTGGTCATGGGCGTGCACAAGCATGACCGGAGCCTTCAATGCGTAGCGCGCCCAGTCGGTGGTCGGATCGTCACCGCTGGCGCCGAGCACCGGGCCGCAGCGTGCGGAATCCAAAGCCCCCCACACCTGCTGTCGGGTCGAGAGCCAGCCGGTGAACCGCCCGCCCAGCAACGGGGAGTTGGCGGCCATCGCGATCATGGTGGGGCCCAGGGCGTGCGCCAGCCTGACCCGTTCGGCCCAACCGGTGCGGGGGCCGGCGTCCAGGTTGACCTGAACCGACGCGGTCGAGGTCATCATGGCCGCGCCGGCGGCACCGGTACCGCCGGCGCTGAAGAACCGCTCCATCGCCCGGTACCGGCCTGCCGGGTTGACCCGCATCGGTGGCCGCAGCGGGTCGGCGCCCAGGAGCAGCAGACCCATACCGGCGGCGGCGAAGGCCTCCCGCAGCACGGCTCGGTCGGCTTGCAGAGCGGTGATCGCGGGCAGCGGACCATCGGCGGGCGGGCCGGACAGTTCCACGGCCCCGCCGGGTTCCACCGTCACGGCGCTGCGGCCGGGCAGCGGCGGCAGTCCATCGATGACACCGGTCAGTCTGTCCCAGCCGGGGCGGCGGTGCGGGTCGGCCAGGTCGAAGCAATGTGCCTCGAGTTCCAGGCCGACACGCCCCACCGGTCCGTCGGCCAGGGTGGCGCCGGCGATGTGCAGCGCGGCAGCCGCCGAACCGGTCAGCTCCCGCACTGCCGGCCGGTCCACCGGCGTGACGGCGAACGTCATGAACCCATCCTCGACGACTCCACCGACAAATTGGCTGCGTACCTTGACCGCACAAGGAGGACGTGTACCCACATCGGGTGGTCGCTACGACCCTTTCACTGACCCAGGGTGTTCTGCATCGCGCCGGCCAGCACGTTCACCGCCGGGCCCCCGTTGCCGGACTGGCAGACCTTCGCTTGCAGCAGAACGTTCTCCCGTAGTCGGGTCTGGCTGAAGCAGCGCCTGTCGGTGCCCGCCTCCTGTTTCGTCCAGGCCGCGTCGGCCGGCCCGGGCGGGCCGCCGGTGAACGACCACACCTGGCGGGCGCCGGTGTCCAAGAGCATGGTGGTGGTCTGCCCGGAACAACCGACCGTGCGGTCGACCATTCGATGGAACGCCGCCGCCGCCGCACCGTTGTTGGCGAACACCCCGACCGCCTGTTTGACGAAATGGGTGTCATCGCCGGGTGAGGTCTGCGTGGTCGCACCGTTGAACGATGCGAGGTCGGGGTCTTCGAACACCTCGGGCAGACCGATGTCCGCCCAGTTGTTGCAGACCGGGATGTCCACCGAGTACGCCTGGAACGGCGCGTTGAACCGCGACTCCGATCCGATCGGGGCGCCGACGATGTTCGCGACCGAGCCCTTGCCCAGCACGGCGTAGTTGACGACCCCGGGGTCCGACGGGCGGGCCGAAGCAGAGGCGGTCGGCATGAGCACAACGGCCACACCGGCCGCCGCCATCGCGGCGATCCGCATCGCTACACCTTGGCCGACAACTTGACGTCGATGTTGCCGCGGGTGGCCTTGGAGTACGGGCAGAACTGATGGGCCTTCGCCATCAGGTCATCGGCCACGCTCTGCTCGAGACCGGGCAGATAGCCGATGAGATGGGCGGTCAGCCCGAAACCGCCCTCGGAATCCTTGCCGAAGCCGATCTGCGCGGTGATGCCGGTGGCGTCGTCGAGCGAGATCTTCTCGTTCCTGGCGACCAGTCGCAGGGCGCCCAGGAAGCATGCCGCGTAGCCGGACGAGAACAGCAGTTCGGGATTGACGCCCTCACCGCTGCCGCCCATCTCCTTGGGCGGACGGGTGTCCAGGTCGATCTTGCCGTCGGTGGACACGACGTGGCCGTCGCGGCCACCACCCGACGCGGTTGATTCTGCTGTGTAAACGACTTCGATGCTCATGGTTCGATCATGCCAGTCGGCTGCGGAATGACGCCGACGAGGGCCGTACGTCCCGAAACCTCCGGCACCGAAACCGCGGCTCGGCGTCGGATCAACGCGCCGGCGGAGAAAGCGGAGGCTGGGCCGGGCCGCTTGGACCGGGACCGTCCGGCCAGCCGTCGCCCTGACCGGGGCCGCCACGATGCATCGGGCCCATCGGCGGACCGTGGCGGTCCATCATCATGCCGGGTCCGCCGTGCCGGCCGAAGTGCCCCGGTCCGCCGGAGTGCTTGCCCAGTATGAAGCCGGAGAAGAAGACCACCGCGACGATGAACATCGTGCCCGCGACGATCGCCACCCACGCCGCAGCCTGATACAGCCGGTTCGGCTTGGACTCGGAAACCACGGTCCGCTCGGCGACCGGTTCGGTGACCACCGGCGTCGTCGCGGTGGTGTACTCGGAAGATTCAGTCATGTCTGCATCATCCCTGCCCAGATCGAAGTGCCGGCTAGATCAGGGTTATGAAGTAGCTGTGAAGAATGGCCGGTTCGGCTTGACCGCCGGCGTGCAGCGCGGAAGGCGGCCGGGGCGACGGCGCAAGGCCGGAATTAGCCTGTTGACCAGGGCTTGTACGGGTTCACTGCGAACTGGATCACCCGGTAGGGCC
Organism: uncultured Mycobacterium sp.; assembly: GCA_964387245.1. Classification (GTDB taxonomy): domain Bacteria; phylum Actinomycetota; class Actinomycetes; order Mycobacteriales; family Mycobacteriaceae; genus Mycobacterium. The sequence goes on along the minus strand of CAYLWH010000091.1, from coordinate 4,300 downwards.
CGCGTTCGCGGGACAGCGTGTTCCATTGGCTGACGAACACCCGCACCTCGTCCAGCGTCGATCCCGGCGAGATGTATCCGCCGTAGGGCTGCGCCAGGGTGTTGTCACCCCGGTCGGGAAGGGCCTCGGCCGGTTCCGGCCACGCATCGGCGCGCACCACCGTGGTGACCGGAGCCGTGCCCAGCCCGGTCGGGTCGGCGGCGACGCGAATCTCGACGTTGTGGGTTCCGGCATTGAAGTACGCCAGCACCACCTTGCCGTCGATCTGGCGAATGCTCATCTCCCCCACCAGGTCCGGCCACAGCGGAGTCGGGGGTCTGTTCCAACCGGCGGTCGCCGACCAACCCTGCCACTTACCCCGATCGGTGAATTCCTGTGGCGGCACCCGGAACAGCCGCACCGGCGCGCTGCGGTCGAAGTTGTTGGCGACGATGAACACCCAGCCGGTACGCGAATCCGGGGTGGGGATCGGATCGTAGTAACCACTGATCTGGGACTGTGCTCCGTCCTGATACTCGGCATCGCGTGCGGAACCTTTGACTGTCTGCCAACCACTTTGTGCCGCAACGGCTTCCACCAACCGGGAGCCGACGGGCACCAACGACTGGGTGGTGGTCACCAACATGTAGTTCGCCCGGTTGATCTCCACCAGACCGGCCGGCAGTTGAGACGCGCCCGGCGGCGGCGGATCGGCGAGCAGTGGCCGGTCCACCCCGGTGACCCCGGTGTAACGCACGCCGTCCGGCGAGTCGAGGGAGGCCCGGTCGACGTGCAGCGCGATTGGCGAGAACCAGTTACCGAAGCCCACTCCCTGTCCGGCGAAACTGTCGCCGCACACCTGCAGCAATTCGGTCGGGAATTCCATGAATTCGCACAGATCGGTAGCGCCGATGCCGTAGTCGCGGGTCGGGGTACCGGTGCCGGCCGTCGGGCCGATGCGTACCACCTGGCCCGGCGCCAGTGCAGAAAGATCGCCGGGTATCGCATACACCGGCGCGGCCAGAACCATCGCCGACATCGACGAGATGGCGCAACCCACTCGCAACTTTCCGCCCAAAGGTGGGTCTCGGCGCATCGGGGCGGTCAGAGTTGGGCGGCGAGCAACTCGGCAATCTGAATGGTGTTGAGCGCCGCACCTTTTCGCAGGTTGTCACCCGAGACGAACAAGGCCAGCCCACGCCCGTCGGGCACACCGGGATCCTGGCGTATCCGGCCGACCAGCGAGTCGTCGGTACCGGCGGCGGCCAGCGGGGTCGGCACGTCCACCACTGTCACACCGGGGGCGGCGGCCAGCAGTTCGGTGGCGCGTTGCACCGAAAGCGGCTGGCAGAACTCAGCATTGATCGACAGCGAGTGTCCGGTGAACACCGGCACCCGCACGCACGTGCCGGACACGGCGAGATCCGGGATGCCCAGAATCTTGCGGCTCTCGTTGCGCAGTTTCTGGTCCTCGTCGGTCTCACCGGAGCCGTCGTCGACCAGGGCGCCGGCCAGCGGCACAACATTGAATGCAATGGGCGCAACGTATTTCACGGGTGCGGGGAAATCAATCGCAGAACCGTCGTGTACCAGTGCTTCCACGCCGTCGATGACCGCGCGGGCCTGGGTGGCCAGTTCCTCGACACCGGCCAGACCGCTGCCCGAGACCGCCTGATAGGACGACGCGATCATCCGGACCAGACCGGCTTCGTCGTGCAGCGGCTTGAGCACCGGCATCGCCGCCATGGTGGTGCAATTCGGGTTGGCGATGATGCCCTTCGGACGCGCATGGGCATCCCGCTCGAAGTTGACCTCGCTGACCACCAACGGCACGTCCGGGTCCTTGCGCCAGGCCGACGAGTTATCGATCACGACCACCCCCGCGGCGGCGAACCGCGGCGCCTGCACCCGCGACATCGTCGCACCGGCCGAGAACAGCGCGATGTCCAGACCCGAGGGGTCCGCGGTGGCGGCGTCCTCGACCTCGATCTCCTGACCGCGAAAACTCAGCTTCTTGCCCGCCGAACGTGCCGAGGCGAAGAACCGCACCGAGGTGGCGGGAAAGTCACGCTCCTCCAACAGTGTTCGCATGACCTGGCCGACCTGGCCGGTCGCTCCGACTACCCCTATGTTCACCATCAGCGTCCCGTCCCGCCGTAGACGACGGCCTCTTCGTCACCGCCGAGGTCGAACGCCTCGTGTAACGCGGCCACCGCCTTGTCCAATTCGGTGTCCTTGATCAGCACCGAGATGCGGATCTCCGAGGTGGAGATCAGATCGATGTTGATCCCGGCATCGGCGAGCGCCTCGCAAAACGTCGCCGTCACACCGGGATGCGACCGCATGCCCGCACCGATCAGCGACACCTTGCCGATGTGATCGTCGTAAAGCACTCGGGTGAAACCGATTTCACCCTGCTCCGCGGTCAGCTTGTCGACCGCGGCGGGGCCGCTCTCGCGCGAGCAGGTGAAGGTGATGTCGGTCTTGCCGTCCTCCACCTTCGAGATGTTCTGCAGCACCATGTCGATGTTGACATCGGCATCGGCGACGGCACGGAACACCTTCGCGGCGTAGCCCGGCACGTCGGGCACACCGGTGACGGTGACCTTGACCTCACTGCGGTCGTGGGCCACTCCGGTCAGGATGGCGTCTTCCATGGGGATGTCCTCCATCGATCCTGTGACAAGGGTGCCGGGCTTGTCGGAGTACGACGAGCGCACGTGAATCGGCAGGTTGTACCGGCGGGCGTACTCCACGCAGCGCAGCATCAGTACCTTGGCGCCGGCCGACGCCATCTCCAGCATCTCCTCGAAGGAGACGGTGTCCAGACGCCGGGCGTTGGGCACGATGCGCGGGTCGGCGGTGAAGATGCCGTCGACGTCGGTGTAGATCTCACAGACGTCGGCCTTGAGCGCAGCGGCGACCGCCACGGCGGTGGTGTCCGAGCCGCCGCGACCCAGCGTGGTGACGTCCTTGGTGTCCTGGCTGACGCCCTGGAATCCGGCGACCAGCACGATCTGCCCCTCGTCGAGGGCAGAGCGGAGCCTGCCGGGCGTGACGTCGATGATCTTGGCGTTGCCGTGCGTACCGGTGGTGATGACGCCGGCCTGGGAGCCGGTGAACGACCGCGCCTGGGCGCCCAGCGACTCGATGGCCATCGCGACCAGGGCGTTGGAGATGCGTTCACCGGCCGTCAGCAGCATGTCCAATTCGCGGGCCGGCGGTGCGGGAGAGACCTGTTGAGCCAGGTCAAGCAGGTCATCGGTGGTGTCACCCATGGCCGATACCACCACGACGACATCGTTGCCGGCCTTCTTGGTTTCGACGATCCGCTCGGCGACGCGCCGGATGCGCTCGGCGTCTGACACCGAGGATCCGCCGTATTTCTGCACGACGAGCGCCACTGTCTGCCCTTTCACGGGTGGGGTGTGGTCCCGTCAAGGATAAGGGAGACACGTAGGTAGTTCTCCCGGCCGGCCACGGCCTATGCAGGCACCGCCAGGAATGCGAACTGATCGCGCCCAGGTAGACGGCGCGAGGTACACGTGACCGGCAACCTCAATGTCGGCGCGGGTAAATCTTGGGTCGTGGGTCGCGGCCCGCACGCACCCGCAGCCGACCACGCACCGCGTCGTGGATGCGCCGCCAGGCTCACTGAAGGATGGGCGTCGTCTGGTCCGGCTCACCGGGGATGGCCACCAAATCCAGCGGTCGTTGACGCGCATAAGCGCGGTTGTCGTTTGGTCCGAGGCAAATGCACTGCACAGGACGCCGCCCAGGATTGCGCCTACAAAGATGCCAAGGACAGCTGCGGCGACCAGCTGGGTGAGCCCGTTGCGCGACTCGAACTGTCAGCTGGTCGTCATGGCGGTCGCCGACGTCGACGCTTTGGCGGGCTACGTTACGGTGCTCCGTCCGCCGGTGGGTTGCTGGTAAGGCAATTGTGTCAATATGCTCCCTTGCGCTTGAGAACGGCGCCCACGGTACGCCAGATGATCACCAGATCGCCGATTACCGACCAGTTGCCCGCATAGGACACGTCGAGTCGGATGCGGTCTTTGTCTTCTAGGTCCGAGCGCCCCGACACCTGCCACAAACCTGTCATCCCGGGTTTGACGTGCGATCGGTGTTCGATGAAGTTCACGTCGGACCGTGCTTCCCCCACCGCCAGCGGTCGGGGCCCGACGATGCTCATCGACCCGTCGAGCACATTGAACAACTGGGGTAACTCGTCAATGCTGGTGGCGCGGAGGAATTTTCCGACCCTCGTCACGCACGAATCGGAGGTTCTCTTATGGAAGATACTGCCGTGCCGATGACG
>CAYLWH010000090.1:0-16904 GCA_964387245.1 uncultured Mycobacterium sp. | reverse complement strand
GGTGCTGCGGTGAGGTCCCCGGTGAAGTCCACAGCGGAGTATTCGTTGAGTTTGGATAACCGGTGGTAGGCCTCGATCATTCGGACCGTGCCGGATTTCGACCGCATCACGATCGACTGGGTGGTGCAGCCGCCGCTGAAGAAACGCACGCCCTTGAGCAGGTCCCCGTCGGTGACGCCGGTGGCACAGAAGAACACGTTCTCGCCGGCCACCAGGTCCTCGGTGGTCAGCACCCGGTCCAGATCGTGGCCGCGGTCGAGCGCCTTCTGCCGCTCGGCGTCGTCGGTCGGGGCGAGCTGGGCCTGGATCGCCCCGCCCATACAGCGGATCGCGGCGGCGGTGATGATGCCCTCGGGCGTGCCGCCGATACCGGCGAGCATGTCGGTGCCCGAGTCGGGACGGCAGGCCGAGATGGCGCCGGCGACGTCACCGTCGGAGATCAGCCGGATCCGGGCCCCCGCTTTCCGCACCTCTGCCATCAGTTGGGCATGGCGGGGCCGGTCCAGGATGCACACCGTGATGTCTGCGACGGTCGAGTTGCGCACCTTCGCGACGCGGCGGATGTTCTCCCCGATGGGAGCGGTGATGTCCAAGACGTCGACGCAGTCGGGACCCACGGCGATCTTGTTCATGTAGAACACCGCCGACGGGTCGAACATCGTGCCGCGCTCGGCGACGGCGAGCACCGAGATCGCGTTCGGCATGCCTTTGCTCATCAGGGTGGTGCCGTCCACGGGGTCGACGGCGAAGTCGCACTCCGGGCCGTCGCCGTTGCCCACCTCTTCGCCGTTGTAGAGCATCGGCGCATTGTCTTTCTCGCCTTCGCCGATGACGACGACGCCACGCATCGACACCGAGTTCACGAGTTCGCGCATGGCGTCGACGGCCGCGCCGTCTCCACCCTCCTTGTCGCCGCGGCCGACCCAGCGTCCTGCGGCCATCGCTCCGGCCTCGGTGACCCGCACCAACTCGAGGGCGAGGTTGCGGTCAGGCGCCTCGCGGCGTTTGGGTGCGGCTTGCTCCGTCATGTCCGAGATTCTCCCAGAAGCCGATGGTGGGTTGGGAGCTGGGATACTGGACCGGTGAGCATGCAACCGCAGCCGACTCCCAGACCCGAGAAATCCCGGTTGCGCCACGACGGTCGTGACATGTTCTGGTCGATGGTGCCGCTGGTGCTGGCGTGCTTCGCACTGGCCGGACTGGTCGGCATGTGCTCATTCCAGGCGAAGGGTCCGACCACCGGTCCGGCGCCCACCTACGACGCCGCCAGGGCGTTGGGCGCCGACGCCGAGACGTTGGGCTTCCCCATCCGCAAACCGGTGCTGCCCGACGGCTGGCAGCCCAACTCCGGGGCTCGCGACGGCATCGACGACGGCCGCACCGACCCGGTGTCGGGACAGCAGGTCCGCGCGAAGGTGTCGACCGTCGGTTTCCTCACCCCGTCGGGTATGTACGTCAGCCTGACGCAGAGCGACGCCGATGAAGGGAAATTGGTGCGCTTCATCCATTCCGACCGATACCCATCCGGCGCCCAGGACGTCGCGGGGGTCCAGTGGATTGTCTACAGCGGTTCGGCGGACGAAGAAACGTCCGGCGAGCCGGTGTGGACCACCCGCCTCGACGGTCCGCGCGGCGGCACCCAGATCGCGATAACCGGGGCGGGCAGCGTCGACGAATTCCGTACGCTGGCCGCGGCGACCCAATCGGCGTCGCCGTTGCCGATCAGTTAGGACTCACAGTGACCAAGGCGCCCGAGGCAGACCTCACCGGCTGGACCTGTTCACCCTTCACCGGGGGTGGTTACACCCATGACGTCTACCGTCGGGGCGCCGGGCCGGGTGTCGTCCTGATCCCAGAGATGCCGGGGCTGACCCCGGAAGTCCTGGGACTGGGAAACCACCTGGTGGACAACGGTTTCACCGTGGCCGCGCCGAGTCTGTTCGGCGTTCCGGGTGCCGCCGCTGTCCGGCCCGGGATGGTGCCGGTGATGTTGAAGGGTTGCGTGTCAAAGGAATTCGCGGCGTTCGCGACGAACAAGGACCGGCCGGTGTCGCACTTTCTGCGGGCACTCGCCCGCGACCTCAACGAGAGGACACCGGGCCGGGGCGTCGGTGTGATAGGGGAGTGCTTCACCGGCGGGTTCGCACTCGCGGCCGCCGTGGACGACAGCGTGCTCGCGTCGGTGTTGAGCCAACCGGTGCTACCGATGCCGGTGACGCCCGCTCGGCGTTCCGACCCGGGATTGTCCGAAGCCGAGATGAAGATCATCGAGAAGCGGGTGGCCGGTGACGGACTCTGCGCGATGGGGCTTCGGTTCAGCGAGGACCGAATGGTTCCCCGGGAACGGTTCAAGGCAATCAAGGACCGACTTGGTGACGCGTTCGAGGTCATCGAGATCGATTCGAGCCCGGGCAATTCGGGTGGTTTCAGCCGGACGGCCCATTCGGTGCTGACCGAAGAGGTCCGCCATGTCGAAGGGCACCCGGCCTACGAGGCCCGCAAGCGCGTCGTCGAGTTTCTCACCCAGCGGTTGGCAAGCTAGCCACCGGTTCCGGCGGGTCGGGTTCCACTTCGGTAGCCGACGGTTTGACCCGCTGCCACGGCCATCGCCATTTCCGCTCGGGCTCCTCCTCGCTGTGGCCTTTCGTCGTCAGGCTCGCCAGCGGCGCATCCTTGTAGATCACCAGGTAGGCGCTGATCGTCGTGACGATGATGATCATCAGGACCGGACCCAGCACGATGCCCCAGAAACCGAACATGCCCAGCCCGGCGAACACCGCCAGCAGCATCAGCGCGGGGCTCAGGTGGGCGCTGCGCGGCACCAGGAAGGGGCGCAACAGATTGTCGATTGTGGTCACCACGAGGATGTGGAACAGCACCACGAAAACCCCGCCGACGACGTTGCCGAACAACGCCATTCCGATGCCCAGCGGGATCGTCACGATGCCGCTGCCCAGCGGGATGAACGACAGCGCGGTCAGGAAGATGACGAACATGAAGAAGCCGGCGTGGATCCCGGCGATGTAGATCGAGATGGCTCCGGCAACACCCTGACACGTCGCGATGATGAACTGCCCGCGGACGGTGGCGGTCACCATGGCGCCGATCTTGTGCAGGTAGATGTCGGAGACCTCCTGACCCAACGGGTTCAGGTCGCGGAAAAGCGCCGCCACCTTCGGCCCGTTGACCACCAGCGCCAGGAATACGTAGAGGAAGATGATCGCCGAGGTGATTGTGGATGTGAGGCTGCCGACGGAGTCACGCGCGAAGTGCAGCGCAAGTTCACCGACGTTCTGGCCGACCCGCGCGATGGCGGAGCGCACCGTCTCGGTTGTCAGGTTGATGTGCATGAACGGCACGTCGGACAGTACCCGGTTGGCCGACGCGAGCAGTCGTTGTCCCAACGCGGTCAGGTCGTTTTCGGCAACCCAGTGGGTGATGCCGGTGACCATCTGGCTGATCTGCAGAACGGCGAGAAAGATCACCAGGCTGAGCGGCAACCCGACGATCAGAAGGGCGGCCGCCAGTGTGCAGGTGGCCGCAAGCCCGACGTTCATCCGGGTGCGCAGCCGGTTGAAGAGCGGTGTGAACAGGTAGGCGGTCACCGCCGCGACCGCGATGAGGATCAGATAACGACGCAGGAAGTAGGCGCCGAACAGCAGTGCGACGACCGTCAGGACGGCCAGCGCCCGCTTCTGCGTCAGGGTGAACTCTTCGAGCATCGTCGTTGATCCTATGGTGCGAAGGCTCCCGCCGTTACGCCATTGCACCGGCCGACGAGTTTCCGCTCCCTGGCGCGGATTCGCCTGGGAAGATCAGGCCCCGTGGTAGATGCGCGGCAGAAGTCGGTGACGGCAGGCGACGGCCGGAGAACTCCGCGGTCGCTGGGCCGGCCCCAGTTCCGCGATGTCATCGCCGGCCTGGTGACCAGACTGTTCTCGATACCCGAAGGGATGGCATACGCCAGCATCGGTGGCTTCAACCCGGTTACCGGTCTGTACTCGGGCATCGTGGCGACCATCGTCAGTTCCGCGCTGGCCCGCACGGTGCTGATAGTGACGACGTTGACCAGCGCGCTGGCACTGACCTCGCGCAGTGTGCTGGTGAACTCCGGCCTGGACCCCGCGGATCCGGGCAACGTGGCCGCGCTCGCGATCGTCGTCGGCGCCGTGATGTTGACCCTCGGGTGCTGAATTTCGGCGCGATGATGAACTTCGTCTCCAACAGCGTGATGACGGGATTCACCACGGGCATCGCGCTGCAGATCATCGCGGGCGTTTTCAACTACGCCACCGGGTACATGCCGACCAGCCACAACACCATCGGCAAGTTCATCGATGGGTTCGCACACATCGGATCGTGACAATCGGTTGCATGTCTGGTCGCGCTGGCCACCGTCGCGGTGTGGGCGGTGTTGACACTTGTCAAGCCGATCGCGGCGTTCGCGACGTTGATCGCGCTGGTCTTGGTATCCGTGGCCGTCGACGTTCTGCGCCTTGACGTCCAGACCGTCGGCGATATCGCGTCCATTCCGAATGCCCTGCCGCCGTTCGCGCTTCCGAATTTCGCGGCGATACCGCATCTGCTCGTCGGTGGTCTTGCGGTCGCGCTCGTCGGCCTGGCCCAGGCGGCGGGAATCTCGGCGGCGGTATCCAACCCCGACGGCAGTCGGGCCAACACCTCCGGCGACTTCGTCGCGCAGGGTGCGGCGAACCTCGCCGGCGGATTCTTCGGCGCACTGCCGACCGGTGGGTCGCTGTCCCGGACCGGCATCGCGGTGTCGGCGGGGGCGCAGACCCGGTGGGCCGGCATCTTCGTCGGCGTGTGGATTGCCCTGCTGGTGCTGCTCGCGGGCTCGGTCGCCGAACTGATCCCGATGCCGGTGATCGGCGGACTGATCCTGGTGATCGGGTGCCAGTTGATCGTCGGCCGCTGGCCGGACATCAAGCTGGTGCTGCAGACCGCGCCGCTGTCGTCGATCGGTATGACCGTGACGTTCCTGGCCACCACGCAGCTCCCGTTGCACACCGCCATCCTGATCGGCGCGATGACGTCGCTGGTTCTCTACTGCGTCAAGGCCTCGCAGGCGGCCACCCTCGTTGCGCTGATCCCGACAGGGGACGGCAGCTGGTCCGTGGCGCCGGTGCCCGAAGTCGTCGAGGACGAAATGATCACGGTGCTGAACTACCAGGGGGTCGGGTTGTTCGCCGAGGTGCCCCGCATCGACGAGCAGTGGCCCCGGGTACGTGCATCGCAGAACGCGGTCGTGGTGCTCGGCATGCGGACGTTGCCGGATGTGCCGTCCTCGAATGTGATCAAGGCTTTACGCAACTGGGCCGAGCAACTCAAAGCCACCGACGGACTGCTCATCATTGCGGGTGTCAGCCCGGCGACCGCGGAGGTATTCCAGCGTGGCGGCCTGACCGCTGCGCTGGGTGAGGACAATGTGATCCTCGCGACCGACCGCGTGTTCGGTGCCCTCGAGGAGGCAATCAGGCGCGGAAAGCGGTGGATCGAGGAGCATCGCGACGTACCGCCGCCATCGGCAGCCGGCTAGGCTAGATCGTCAGCCGGCAGTCCAATAGCCGGCCCTGCAGCCGGTGCTCAAGTTGTGGCAATGCGCGCCGCTCTTGCACCCACTGCAGCCGCAGCGGCAATCGTGGTCTCCGCGCTGCCGGCCGGATTCGAGTCCCGTTTTCATCTCGCCGCCCCTATCTCTTCGCTCGAAGTCGACTCCTGAATTCAGGACACCACGCTGATCGCCTGCGCACATTGGATAGCGCGAATCGGGCCATGGATGTCAGCCGGCAGTGCGCCGAACGCACCTGAAGCCGATGTGACTCATGCCGGTGTCGACCATCTGCGGTCGGCGCGCCGACGGGCGATAACGCATGCAGTAGCTGTCGGCGCAGAGGAACGAACCGCCCTTGACCACCTTGCGCGGGATTGTGAACTGCGGTTGGCTCGGATCGTAGCTGTCCGTGGCACAGCACGGCGTGACGGACCGGTCCTTGCCGTACCAATCCGTGGTCCACTCCCACACATTGCCGGCCATGTCGAACAGGCCGTAGCCGTTGGGGGCGAAGCTGCCGACAGGCGCCGTTTGGCCGTAGCCGGTGTCGGGCAGGTACGGAAACTCGCCGTGCCAGTAGTTGGCCAGCTTCTGTCCGGGTCGTTCGGGTTCATCACCCCAGGTGAAGACGGCCTGATCGAGGCCGCCCCGCGCGGCCACCTCCCACTCCGCTTCGGTCGGCAGCTCACGGCCCGACCACTGGGCGTATCTCGCGGCGTCCTCGAAGGCAACGTGCACCACTGGGTGGTCTTCGCGGTTTCGCAGTGACGAGCGGGGCCCCCGTGGGTGGTTCCAGCAGGCGCCCGGTGTCCAGGTCCACCATTGATTGAGGTGCCGGAGGTCGACGGGTCCAGCGGTGCGGTGAAACACCATCGACGCCGGCTGCAGGTTCTCCGGCGGAGCACCGGGGTAGTCGACGGGGTTCAACGGTCGTTCGGCAACGGTGACATAGCTTGTGGCAGAGACAAATTGGGCGAACTCGGCATTTGTGACCTGGTGTCTCTGGATCCAGAAGCCGTCGACGGTGACCTCGCGGGGCGGGCCTTCCTCCGGGTAGTCGTTGTCGGCGCCGACGGTCGTCGTCTGGGGCGGAATCCAGACCAGGCCGGACCCAGGAATTGAAGTCATGACCCGCCGAAAGCGACGAAACGGTGTGTTCTACTTGAGATTTCACACTCAAGCTCTGGTTTGGGCGGCGGCGTCGGGCTAGTCACCGAAGACTGTGTTCCAGTCGTTGCGCATGCTGATCACGGTCCAACCGTACTGCCGGGCATGCTCCAGTGCCCGTTCCGCTCCCGCGGTGTAGTCGAACTCCCGCTCGGCGTCGTCGTGCAGCACCAGCAGCCGCAACGACGCCGTCGTCGGCGTGCCGCTGTACGTGAGCATCTCGTCGTCGCCGTTGGAGTTGCCCGCGGCCAGGATGGGGCGCCGGCCGATCCGGCTCCAGATACGCACCGGCTTGACCGGCCCGTCATCGAGAAACTCCAGGGCCGGGTCGATGATCACGTCGCCGGTGCCGTCGGCGTTGCCGCGGAAGCTCAGCTGCTGTGAGCTTCCGACCACGCGTTCGGGCGGAATGCCGTAGAGCCCGCTGGTCACCGGCCGCATGAAATCACGCCCCCCGCCGGACACGATGTAACACGTGAAGTCGTTGTCCTCGAGATAGCGCAGCAGTTCCACCATCGCCGGATAGATGCACTTCTGGTATGGCCGCCCCAGCGTCGGATGCTTGGCGCCGACGAAGAACGTCGTGATCAGCGCGCGGTGCTCGTCGGTGGTCATCGCCTCGTGCAGCGCCAGCACCGCTGCGGACATCACTTTCAGGTCCGCATCGTCACCCTGGTAGTGCTTGGTGATCGCGCCGCCGAACCAGATCAGGTCGCCCGCCACGGCCGCCCGGTAGGGCTGCCGATCGGCGAGAGACGGTTCGGCGGCTGCCTTTTCGGCCAGTCGGCGCACGATGAAATCCAGCTGGATGTACATCGGCTTCTCGCACCACAGCGTGCCGTCGTTGTCGAATACGGCGATACGGGCTTCCGGCGCAACGAAATCCGGTCCGCCGGTGGCGGTGACGCGTCCCACGAAGTCGACGATCGCCGACTTGGTGGGACCCTCGAACCAGGACGTGAACTCGGTCACTCAGCCACCCCGAGCGGCCAGGAATTTCTCCAGTTCTTCGACGGCGTGGTTGATCGTGAACGAGGCCGGTTCCTGGCGCGGTGGGAATTCCTTGAAAGTCTCCAGGAACTCGTTGACGATCGCCGAGCCGTAGAACATGAGGAACAGACGGTCGATCATCCAGTCCCAGTAGGTGTTCGACGTGACATCTGCATGCTCGAACGGGTCGGTCCGCAGGTTGAACAGCTTCGGCGCGCGCAGTTTGATGAACGGCTCGAACCAGACCTGCAGCGTGCCGGGACAGCGCTGTTCCATGAACACGATCTTCCAGTTGTCCGCCCGGATACCGAGCACGTCGCCGTCGTCGGAGAAGTAGATCATTCCGCGGCGCGGACTCTTTTCCGCGTCACCGGTGAGGTAGGGCAGCAGGTTGTAGCCGTCGATGTGCACCTTGTACGTGGTGTCACCTGCCTTGTGTCCCTTCTTGAGCTTCTCCACGATGTCGGGCTCACCAGCGACGGCAAGGAATGTGGGTAGCCAGTCATGGTGCTGCACAATCTCGTTGGAGATCGACCCCGGCTTGATCTGCCCGGTCCAACGAATCATCTCCGGTACGCGGAAGGCGCCTTCCCAGTTCGTGGCCTTCTCGCTGCGGAACGGGGTGGTGGCACCGTCCGGCCAGGAGTTCGCATGTGGACCGTTGTCGGTGCTGTAGATGACGATGGTGTCCTCGGCGATGCCGAGTTCGTCGACCAAGTCGAGCAGCGTGCCCACGTTGCGGTCGTGGTCGATCATGGTGTCGTGGTAAGGCGACTGCCAGCGGCCGGCCTGGCCCCGACTCTCCGGTTTGGTGTGGGTGCGGAAGTGCATGTGCGTCATGTTCATCCACACGAAGAACGGGGTGTCGGCTTCGTGCTGGCGTCGGATGAAATCGATGCAGGCGGAGGTGGTTTCGTCGTCGATGGTCTCCATCCGCCTTTTGGTCAGCGGTCCGGTGTCCTCGATGCGCTGCTTGCCGACCGGCCCGTAGCGATCATCGACCTCCCCGGCGTCTTCATCGGTGGCCCAGGAGTGGATGACGCCGCGCGGCAACAATGCGGCACGAAGTTTCGGGGCCTCTTCCGCGGTGGGATAATCCTCGTGTTCGGGCTCCTCCTCGGCATTGAGGTGGTACAGGTTGCCGAAGAATTCGTCGAACCCGTGCACGGTGGGCAGAAACTTGTTGAGGTCACCGAGGTGGTTCTTGCCGAACTGGCCGGTGGCGTAGCCGAGCGGCTTGAGTAGTTCGGCGATCGTCGGATCCTCTTTCTGCAGACCCACGTCGACGCCGGGCATACCGACCTTGCTCATGCCGGTCCGGTACACGCTCTGGCCGGTGATGAAGGACGAGCGCCCTGCGGTACAACTCTGTTCTCCGTAGGAGTCGGTGAACAGCATGCCCTCGTTGGCGATGCGGTCGATGTTGGGCGTGGCGTAGCCCATCATGCCGCGGCTGTAACAACTCAGGTTCCAGATGCCGATGTCGTCGCCCCAGATGACCAGGATGTTGGGTTTGGATGCGGGCATGGACCCTCCCTCGTTCAGGTGCCGCCACTTCCGATGCACTGCCGGCTGCCGGCCCGCCGCGGTGCTCTGCCTTCGTAGGTGTGCCACCGTGTCTGTGATACGACTTGCCCTGCCCGATTGAGTCTAGGACGAACTCGGCGAGCATCGAGGGCTTTGGCAGGTGCCGCCGGCCTGCCACGAGGAATGGGCCCGCCAGTGGCGTCGCAGATCAGCAGCACCGCTTGAGGATTGGACGAGGTTGTCTTCGTGACGCCCGCTGTCCGTCGGTGTCATGGCACGACGACGGCGCGGCCCTTGATCTTTCCGTCGCGCAGATCGTGGTAGGCGTGCGCAGCGTTGTCGGGTGGGCGTCGTTTCCGAATCGGCGAGTAACTCCGCCAAGAAGTGCTGACTACCAGGCGGCGGTGTCGGCGATCAGCTGATCCACCACATCGGAGAGACAGCCGCGCCGCCGCAGCGATGCGCGTTGTCGCGCGGCCGACGTCCCTGCTGCCAGTGCTCGGCGGGCCAAGTCCTCGACGCGGTGCCAGTCGCCGAAGTCTTCCAACTGCGGCCGCAGCAGATTCACCAGATCGGTGATCACCGTTGCCGCAGGCCGGCTGACCGGACCGGTCAGGTCGACCAGTTCGCCTTCCAAGCCGGAGCGCGCCGCCCGCCACAATGCTGCCCGACCCAGCGGGGCCGACGCCGTCAGTGCGGCAGTACCGGCGCGCAACCCTTGCGCCTCCCGTTCGACCAGCGCGCGGAACAGCCCGGCGATGAGCACGATGGTGTCGATCGACGGGCAGCTGTCACAGACGCGCAGTTCCAGAGTTGGGGCCGAATTGGCCAGGCGCACATCGAAATACACCATGCCGGCATCGGCAATGACGCCGGTGGCAACGAGGTCGTCAACCAGCTGGTCGTACTCTTCGGCGGTGTTGACCGGTGCGGCCAGCCCGGTGGTCGGCCAGCGCTGCCACACCAGGGTGCGGACACTGGCGTACCCGGTGTCGGTGCCGTCAGCCTGAAACGGCGAGCTGGCACTGATCGCCAACAGCGCGGGCAGATACGGCGCCACCCGCTGCGCGACCACGACCGCGTCATCGCGGCTGTCGATGCTGACATGAACCTGCGTGCCGCAGATCAGCTGCTCACGGGCCAGCAGCTGATAGTCGGCGAGCATGCGCTGATAGCGGTGGGTGGCGGTGACTTGGAGCTCGGCGGGCACTGCCAGGGGAACCGTACCGGCGGCGACCGTCCCGATTCCCTCCTTGGCGGCGGCGGTTGCCAAGGTACTGCGATGCCGGACAAGATCGTCGCGGAGGTCTTCGAGCGTGTCGACGACACGGCTGTTCGTCTCGACCACGCAGCGCTGTAGTTCGGGGACATAGCTGTCCGACAGCTGCACCAGCAGCTCGGGGGCCCGCGCGGTGAGTCGACGGGTCTTCAGATCGACGAGGTGGAATTCCTCCTCGACGCCCAGGCTCCGCATGTCGGCTCCCTCCGGGTCGCCCAGTGAATGTGCTCCCCAGCGGGTATTTACCCCGCCGTCGCGGAATAAACCCTCAGGAGGTTTGTGACGGCTCGGGACCGGGCACTGCCGTCTTGGCCGATTGAACTTCCGGACCGGAGGAGAGCGACGATGACTGTGTCACCGGAGCCTGCGCAGGCGTCCACCGGTGAGTTGCTGAGTCAAGTCTCGGCTCAGACTGCCCGGCTGGTGCGCGACGAGATCCGCTTGGCGCAGAAAGAGTTTCAGGCGTCAGCGCGCCATGCGGGAGTTGGCGCCGGGTTGCTCAGCGTCGCGGGGTTGCTCGCTGTACTGGGCCTGGCCACGGTGGTGGCGACGCTGGTCGCGGCGTTGTCGCTGGTATTGCCGGTGTGGGCAGCGGGGACGATCGTGGCCGCGGCGTTGTTCGTTGCCGCGGGGATCGCCGCGCTGGTCAGCAAAAAGCAGGTGGAACAGGTGCCGCCACCCGCGGCGGAGTCCGTCGACAGTGTGAAACGTGATATCGCAGAGATCAAGGAAGCAGTCAATGACCGGACCTGATCGCCTCCCCCCGGAACCGGGCCCGGACGCCGGCATCGACGAGTTGCAGACCGACATCGAGCAGACCCGCGAGCAGTTGGGCCAATCAGTCGGTGCACTGACCGACAAGCTCGACGTCAAGGCCCGCGCGCAGCACAAGGTCGAGGAAACCAAGGATGAGATCGCCCAGCGGGCCGCCGAACTCAGCGCCCGCGCCCGCCGCAACCCCGCAGAATCGGCGGGCATACTGCTCGCCGTGACCGCAGCCCTAGGGGTGGCCGTGTGGATTCGCCGGCGCTGAGCACGATGCACCGCCGCGCCGCCTCCGGGCAGTATCGCCGCCGAATACACCTGTCCTGGCGCAGCGCCAGCAGTACGGTGCAAAGCGGTCGCGTCGTTTTGTCTGCGACAGGATGCCGGGACTGACGGACATGGGGGCCTGGTGACACAGAAGTCAGCGGCAGACCAATCCCGAGGACGGAACTTCCTGCGGGACAACGGCCTCCTGTTGACCTGTCTCGGGCTTTTCGCGGTGTTCTTCGTCGGCATGATCATCTCCGGGACGGCCACCTACAACGAGGAGCAGCGCGAGCACGGTTCCCCAGAGCAGGTCTCCGTACTGGGCTACCTGAAGACCGGCGCCTTCGCCGAAGCCACCTTCGAGAACTGGGAATCAGAGTTCCTGCAGATGGGTATGTACATCGTGCTGACGGCGTTCCTCTATCAGCGTGGATCATCGGAGTCGAAGCCCATCGAGGGTGATGCGCCCCAGGATGCCGACCCGCGGTTCCAGGCCCATCAGCCCGGCGCACCGTGGCCGGTCCGGCGCGGCGGTGTGATCCTCAAGGTGTACGAGAACTCCCTTGCGATCGCGTTCTTTGTCCTGTTCTTTGCCTCCTGGGCAGCGCACGCGCTGGGCGGCGCACGAGCCTTCAACGAGGAGCAGGCTCAGCACGGCCAGGAGGCGATCTCGGTGTGGCGGTATGTGACCACCTCGCAATTCTGGTTCGAGTCGATGCAGAACTGGCAGAGCGAGTTCATCGCAGTGGCAGCAATCGTCGGACTGTCGATCATCTTCCGCCAGCGTGGGTCGGCGGAGTCGAAGCCGGTGGCCGAGCCGCACCACGAGACCGGCGCCTGATCCAGCACAACGCCTTGCATCCGTAGCCGCACAGCTCAGCGCATCTTCCCAGCTGCGCGAAGCTGGTGGGGTCCTAGCGCAATGCTTGCGACCGCTGAATCGAGAGCCGCAGGCGGAGAGGCGTCCGGAACTTACTCGACGTCGCGGCCTCGCGAAAGCCGCAGCTCCTGCCCACGGCGCACATCCTGCCGCTGCTTGGCGTCGTTCTTTGTGACCATGGTGCTATCGCGGAGCGGCAGTTTCAGCTCCTCCTCTGCGACGAAACCGGCTTGCAGCTGGCGGGCGCGTTCGAGTTCTGCGTCGACCTCCGCGCCCAACAGCAGTGCGAGGTTGGTCAGCCACAACCACAGCAGAAACACGATGACGCCGGCCAACGCGCCATAGGTCTTGTTGTAGCTGCCGAATTGGGCCACGTAGACGCCGAAACCCAGCGAGCCGACCACCCAGATGATGATCGCCAGTGCCGCCCCCACACTGATCCAGCGGAACCTGGGTTGTTCGACGTTGGGCCCAAGGTAGTACAGAAGCGCCACTCCCAGCGTGACGAGTGCAAGCACGATCGGCCACCGCGCGATGTTCCACACCGTGAGGGCCGTTTCTCCGAGGCCGAGGTAGGAGCCGAGCGTCTCGGCGACCGGCCCACTGATGGCCAACATGAACGTCACGACCGCCGCGACGATCAGCCCTATCGAGGTCAGGAAGAGTTGTTGAGGACGCAGCTTCCATGCGGGGCGACCCTCATCTACTTCGTAGATGCGGTTCATCGCGCGGCTGAACGCACCTACATATCCCGATGCCGACCAAAGTGCACCCAAAATTCCGAGGACCAGCGCGAAGCCCGCCGACGGGGTTTCCACCAGCTGCTCGATCGGTTGGCGGAGCGTCTCGGCGGCCGACCCGGGTACGACGTCGCCGACGAGTTGCAGGATCGTTTCGGAAGTCCGCTGCCCCTGTCCGACCACCCCAAGCAGGGAAACCACCACCACCAGCGCCGGAAAGATGGACAACACCGCGTAATACGTCAAGGCGGCGGCCAGGTCGGTGCACTGGTCGTCGATGAATTCGCGAGCCGTCTGTCGCAGGACATAACGCAGCGACCGACCGGTCAAATCCGTCGGTGAGTCGGGCTTGCGTGGATCGTCGGGATCAGGGCAGCTCACGTCGATGTTCGACGACCCCGCCTGTGCAATTGCGGTGCTCTGGAGCTCGGCAGGTAACCCGCCAAAGCGGCTCACCGTCCGTTCCCGCAACCGCGACGGCCGGCGGTGCTGGCTCGCCACCCGCGCGATCACCGCGGTACCCAGGCCCGCCAGAAACGCCCCCGCCAATGCCGTGGGTCCACACCGGGCATAAGCCGAGGTGGTGGGGTCGGTCCCACTTTGAAGCGGACGTTGTCCGGACTTCGGCGGCACGCTCACCGCGACGTGATGCCCCGCCGCGCGCGCGGTTAAACCGGCTGTTCGGGCTCCGGTGCAGAGTCGGACCCCGACGGTTTCGATCCGTCGGGCAGAGTTCCGCGATCCACACCGCCCGCGACAGAGTGCCCGCGCATGCCGTGTGCGAACAGGCTTTTCAGGCGGGCGGGACCGCTGACGCCATGACCGCGCCGGACCGTTCCCACACCCGATGCTTACCGAGCGCAGCGGCCAGCGCATCGACGAACCCGCGGTCGACGTCTTCGGCTACCTCGACACCCGCGTCGTCGACGGCGACACCGGCCGACGCGAGAACCGCGGCCCCGTCTCCCCACGCCGCCAGCGGCTTGCAGTGCCGAAATGCCTCCTGCAGCAACGTGACCAACTTGATGTCGCCGGTGTCCGGCGTACCCGCAGCCACGACGACTGCGTCGAACTCGATGGACCGAGCCGTCAACAGCGTGCGATCCACGGCCACGGTGCGGCGGCCGGTCTTCAACGTCCCACCGACCGGTGCCGTGACCAGGGCTGTGACACCCAGAGCAGTGAGGGCCTTGACCAGTTTGGCGACACCGCCGAGGTCGGCACCGGCATCGGCGATGATGCCGACAGTCCGGCCGTCGATCGGTCCCGGCTCGGCCAAGACCTGCGACAGGGCCCGGGAAACCGTCACGTCGGCGGGCGGATTGCCTTGTGGCGCAGGCAGGCCCAGTCCCGCGGCGACCGCTGCGCACAGGTCGGCGTCCACGTTGGACAGCACCTCGAGCTCACGCTCCCTGATGGCCCGTTCGTGGCACTTGCCCAGTTCGAAGGTGAATGCCTCGATGATGTGCGCACGTTCGACGTCGGTCAGGCTGCGGTAGAACAATGCCGCCTGGCTGAAGTGATCGTCGAAGGACGCCGGTTGGGCCCGCACGGCCGGTCCATCGATGGGCCGGGGAGTGGATACATAACCGCCCTCGCGCTCATCGGCGACCAGCGGTTCGCCCTCGTCGATGCTGTTGGGCCGATACGGCGCCAACCCGGTGTGTATCGCGCTCTGGTGCATCCCGTCGCGCAGCATGTCGTTGACGGGGCAGTGCGGCCGGTTGATCGGGAGCTGGGGGAAGTTCGGCCCGCCCAGGCGGGTCAGCTGGGTATCCAGGTATGAGAACAGCCGCGCTTGCATCAGCGGATCGTTGGTTGGCTCGATGCCCGGCACCAGATTTCCGGTATGGAACGCCACCTGCTCGGTCTCGGCGAAATAGTTGGTGGGGTTGCGATTGAGGGTGAGCCTGCCGATCAACTCGACGGGCGCGAGTTCCTCGGGAACGAACTTGGTCGGGTCGAGGAGGTCGATGCCCTCGTAGCTGTCGGTACCGTCGTCGGGCATCACCTGAATGCCCAGCTCGTACTCCAGGAATGCGCCAGCTTCGATGCCGTCGGCCATGTCGCGACGGTGGAAGTCCGGGTCACAGCCGGCCGCGATCTGGGCTTCCTCCCACACCAGCGAATGCACACCGGCGGTGGGCTTCCAGTGGAACTTGACCAAGCTGGTCTTCCCCCGCGCATTCACCAGCCGGAACGTGTGAACACCGAATCCCTCCATGGTGCGAAACGAGCGGGGTATGCCGCGATCGCTCATGTTCCAGAACACATGATGGGTGGCCTCGGTGTGTTGGGACACGAAATCCCAGAAGGTGTCGTGTGCGGACTGTGCCTGCGGGATCTCACGGTCCGGGTGCGGTTTGCCGGCGTGGATGATATCGGGAAACTTGATCCCGTCCTGGATGAAGAACACCGGGATGTTGTTGCCCACCAGGTCGAAGTTGCCCTCGTCGGTATAGAACTTCACCGCGAAGCCCCTGGTGTCACGGACCGTGTCGGCCGAGCCACGCGATCCCAGCACGGTGGAGAACCGGCAGAACACGTCGGTCTTCTTGCCCTTGCGGCCCAGGAACGCTGCCTTCGTGTACCGGCTTGCGGTGCCGTAGGACTCGAATACGCCGTGCGCGGCGGCGCCGCGTGCGTGCACCACCCGCTCGGGGATCCGCTCGTGATCGAAGTGAGTGATCTTCTCCCGCAGGTGGAAATCTTCGAGCAGCGTCGGGCCGCGCGCGCCGGCCTTCAGGGAATGGTCGGTGTCCGGCAATCGGACACCCTGGGCGGTCGTGAGATAACGCCCTTGCTGGGTTTGCGCACCGGGCTCCGACGCGGACATATTCGTCGCGCCGGTGGGGCCGGCCGCTTTGGGGGCAGATTGATCTGATTGACGCTTGGCTGCCATGAGGACTCCTGGGGCTGGGCAGTACCATCGGGGGGCTTCTGCGGATACCCGCTGCGGCGCGCCAAGTAACCCGAACCCGGCGGGTACGCAGATCTCCCCGGTCCAGTTTGATCGGCCAGGTTTTACGTGCGGCTAACCCTTTCGGCTGCCCAGCCAAGCCAGCGCGGAATCCAGCGTTGCGTGCGTGTTGAGCATGTCGGCCACGCCGATCAGCTTCAACGGGCGGCCGGTGGCGGGTCCATCGGCCACCACAGCGAACCCGGCCCCGGGCGTGATCTGATCATGCGCCTCGATCAACACCCTTATGCCGTGAGATGCCAGGAAGTCCACCTTGCTGAGGTCGACGACCACCGAAGCCGGCAGCTTGACCAGTGCGGATGCCAGCGACTGCTGCAACTGGGGCGCGGTCAACATATCGACCACCCCCGAACACCCGAGCACGACCGTGTCGGCGTGCCACTTCTCCTCCACGACGCAGTTCGGCAGGGCCTCGGGGTTGGCGAATTCATTGGCCATGACATACCTCGCAGGTTCCGGGCGCCGGGCGCCGCGTTCTCGCAGGCTGTCCCTGAACCGGGACATCCCGCGCGCCCACACCGCGAGCAGCCTCTGGAAGAACTCGCGGTAACGCTTCAGGGCGAGACGAACATCCTCTGTGGAAGCCTTTTCGCCACGAGCCCACTGTTGCTCGAGTCGCGAACGCGCTTCGGTGGAGCCGGTCGTGAGCCGGTCGACCACATCGATTCGGCGTGCGCCCGCGATGGGTCGCCGCCGACCGCCGTCGGAGCGTTTCGTGGTCCTTTCTCGCAAAGCGA
>CAYLWH010000089.1:0-17344 GCA_964387245.1 uncultured Mycobacterium sp. | reverse complement strand
CCACAACAGCCCCAGAAATCACAGGAGCCACAGGCGTCAAACTGCGAAACTCAAGGTGCTCGTTCGGCGTTTGATGCGGCGTTGGCGTGTCCGGGTGCGTTTTCGTTTGGGCATTTTCAGGTTTCGCGCTGGACTGGGCGGAGGCTGGGCCTCGGGTTCGGGTAGCCGTTCGGTGGCGGTGGGGAAGGTAGGGAACAGCAGTCGGCTCAGCGGGCGAACACGGTGGTGATGCACTCGGCGTGCTCGGTGCCGCCCATCCGGCGGGCGGTGAACTCGGCGATCACGGCCAACTTGCGCGCCGTCGCGGCGGACTCGACGGCCGCCCAACCTGCCATCGTGTCGATCAGCTCGGCATCGCTGAGCCCAGCCAACCGGCCAGGCTCCACCAACGATCCATCGAATATACATTCGAGTACAGCGGGTACCCGACAGCGATGGGCGTGGGGCCGTCGCAAGGCCACAATCCGTCGTTACCGGTTATCGCACGCGGTGCGGCGGCCGCGGCGAGTTCGGACTTCTGATCCGGTGAGTCGCTCGATTGCCGCGGCACCGCACCGGCTGATACACCAGTCGTGTTCGGTCGGAAGTGCCGTGGCACGGGCATCGGCGCGAGGACGTAACGCTCAACCCCGTAGCGTCAACCAGATCAACGCCACGTTCAACACACTGATCACTGCCGCGATCACCCACCCGAAAGCCGAGGTGAGTCGATGGTTGGTATCGGTGCCCATCAGCGCGGGATCGGCGGTGAGCCGAACCAGCGGGATGAGGGCAAACGGAATCCCGAAGGACAGCACCACCTGCGAGAGCACGAGTGCGCGGCTGGGATCGAAGCCGATCCCGAGGATCGCCAGCGCCGGGAGCAACGTGACCAGGCGGCGAGTCAGCAGTGGGATGGACACCTTCAACAGGCCCTGCATGATCATCGCGCCGGCATAGGCGCCGACCGATGTCGACGCCAGCCCGGAGGCGAGCAGTCCGATGGCGAAAAGGAGCGCGACGGCGTGGCCGAGGCTGTCCTGCACGGCGTAGTACGCGCCCTCGATCGAGTCGGTGTTGTCCCGGCCCTGCAGGTGGGTGGCGGCCACCAGCAGCATGGCGATGTTCACAGCCCCGGCGAGCAGCATCGCGGCCGCCACATCCCAGCGCGTCACCGCGATCAATCGGCGCCGTTGGGACCCCGCGGGGGGGTGGCCGTGCCGGTCGCGGGCGAGCCCGGAATGCAGATAGACCGCGTGCGGCATCACGGTTGCGCCGAGCATGGCCGTCGCAAGCAACACGCTCTCGGTTCCATCGAAACGCGGGATGAGCCCGGGAGCCACCTGGCCGGGCGACGGCGGGTCGACGAACAGGCTGGAAAGGAAGCCGACCGCAATGACCAGCAGCAGCCCGGTGATGATCCGCTCGAACATCCGCTGTCCGCGGCGATTCTGGACGGTCAGCAGGAGCAGCGAAACGGCACCGGTGATGATGCCGCCGAGCAGCAGAGGTAGATCGAACAACAGGTGAAGGGCGATCGCGCCGCCCACGACTTCGGCGATGTCGGTGGCCATCGCCACCAACTCGGCCTGGGCCCAGTAGGCCAGCCGGGTCGGCCGGCGGGTGTACGTGGCGACCGCCTCGGGCAGGGACATGCCACTGACGAGACCGAGTTTGGCGGACAGGTACTGAACGACGCTGGCCATGAGGTTGGCCAGCACGATGACCCAGAGCAGCAGGAAACCGAACTGCGAACCCGCGCTGACGTTGGCCGCGACGTTGCCTGGATCGACGTACGCGATCGCCGCCACGAACGCCGGCCCCAGGAGGTAGACGGCCGGCAACTGGGGCATACGCCAAACGTCCTGCACGGAAAGTTAGGATAGTCGAAGTTTATGATCCGGCTGTACTTAACCTGCCGGTCAGGCGATGCCGCCGTCGACCTGGAGCGTTGGCCGTGAGATAGCCACCCGCCGCCGGACTGGAGCCGTCCGACGTGGATATCGTGTTCTCGACAACGGTGACGGGGGTGATGGTGCCGACCCTGGATGCACGTTTGGCCACGCAGGTCGGATTTCGGCAGGACGTCAAGCGAGTCCCGTTGTTCGGCCTCGGTTGCGTGGCCGGCGCGGCCGGCGTAGCGCGGATGAACGACTATCTGCGTGCCTACCCGGATCAGGTCGCGATTCTGCTGGCGGTCGAGTTGTGCTCGTTGACCATCCAGCGCGACGACCGCTCGATGGCGAACTTGGTGGCTTGCAGCCTGTTCGGGGATGGCGCCGCGGCCGTTGTCGCGATCGGCGCACAACGCACGCCGGCCGGTGCCGGCAACCCGAGGGTGCTGGCCTCCCGCAGTCGGCTCTACCCGGACACCGCCGACATGATGGGCTGGGAGATCGGCAGCGAGGGATTCGGGATCGTACGTCCGCGGAGGTAACCACTGTCGCCGACAAGTACCTGGGCGAGGACGTCCGGCTGTTCCTCTCCGAATTCGGGCTGTCCACCACCGATATCGGTACCTGGGTGTGTCATCCCGGTGGCTCGAAGGTGATCGAGGCAGTCGAGAACGTTCTCAACCTGCCCGACGGCGCCTTGGACAAGACTCGGAAGTCGTTGTGGAACAACGGAAATCTATCCTCGGTGTCCGTTCTCGACGTGCTGTCCGCCAATCTCGCCGCACCGCCGCCGGAAGGAGCGATGGGCCTGATGATCGCCATGGGTCCGGGATTCTGCTCCGAACTGGTCCTGCTCGGCTGGTAGCGGTGTACTACCTGCTGGTCCTCGCGGTGGCCCTCGAGCGCCTCGTCGAGTTGGTCGTGTCCAAGCGCAATGCGCAGTGGGTCCTCGCGCGCGGGGGCCGCGAGTCCGGCCGCGGCCACTATGCGGTGATGGTGGCGATCCATGCCATGTTGCTGGTGGGGTGTGTCGTCGAAGTCTGGGCACTGCACCGGCCGTTCATCGGATGGCTCGGCTTGCCGATGGTGGTCATCGCCCTTGCCGCGCAGCTGTTGCGGTGGTGGTGCATCGGGTCGTTGGGTCACCGGTGGAACACCCGGGTGATCGTGCTGCCGGGGGTGGCGCTGGTGCGGCGCGGGCCGTATCGGCTCATGCACCATCCCAACTATGTGGCCGTAGTGGTCGAGGGCATTGCATTGCCGCTGATTCACACCGCATGGATCACGGCACTGTGTTTCACCTTCGCCAACGCCTGGTTGTTGAGCGTGCGGATCCGGGTGGAGGACGCCGCCTTGGGCTACGCAGATGCCCGCGTATGACGCCGACGTTCTCGTCGTCGGCGCTGGTCCCGGACGGCTTGCGACAGCGATATACGCACGTGTGCAAGGCCTTTCGGTCGTCGTGGTCGAGGCGCGGGATGCGCCGATCGACAAGGCCTGCGGCGAGGGATTGATGCCCGGCGGGCTGGCGGTGCTGGCGTCACTCGGTGTCGATCCTTGCGGAATGCCGCTCAGGGGCATCGCCTATGTCGACGAGCGTCGGCGTGCCGAGGCACTGTTCCGATCCGGCCCGAGCCGCGGCGTACGACGCACGGCCCTGCATACCGCGATGTTTCAGAGGCCAAGGATGTTGATACCAGCTGGATCTCGATGAGAGTTACCTCGGTGGAGCAGGATGCCGAGGGGGTGGCCGCCGCGGGAGTGCGGGCCCGCTATCTGGTCGCCGCCGACGGACTGCACTCTGCCGTGCGCCGAGCTGTGGGCGTCCCGACGTGTGTCGGGTCACCTCGGCGGGTGGGATTGCGCAGACATTTTCATGTCGCACCGTGGTCGGATTTCGTCGAGGTGCACTGGTCACCGATGGGGGAGGCCTACGTGACTCCGGTCGAGGCCGGGTTGGTCGGCGTCGCCATCCTCAGCCGTCATCGCCATGACCTGGCATGGTTCCCGTGGCTGGAGCGGCGACTGGCCGGGGTGCCGTGCGGTCCAGAGCGCGGATGCGGCCCACTGCGCCAGGTGGTGTCCCGGCGGGTGACGGGCCGGGTGCTGCTGGTGGGCGATGCGGCCGGCTACGAGGACGCGCTGACGGGCGAGGGGGTCAGCCTGGCCGTCAAGCAGGCCCGCGCCGCCGTGACCGCGATCGCCAACGACCGACCGGATGCCTACGAGCGGGATTGGCAACGAATCACCCGCCGCTACCGACTGCTGACCCGCGGATTGGTACTGGCTACCACGCCCGACTGACTTGTAGATCCCTGGTGCCCGCATGTGCGGGCGCGCCGGTGCTGTTCCGGCGGGTCACCTCGACGCACTCGCTGGCTGAGATACTGCCGGCTACTTTTCGGCGGCTGCCTTCTTCGCCGGCGCCTTCTTCGCCGGCGCCTTCCTCGCGGGGGCGGTCTTGGCCGGCGGTGCCTCGTCGGCGTCGGAGGAAGCAGCCGGGGCCGAGCCTTGCCGGTTCTTCACGCTTGCCTCGAGTTTGGCCAGCAGGTCCGACACGTCGTCGGTCTCGTCGAGTTCGGTGGGCCTCTCGTCGACGGTGAACGCCTCGCCGCCCTCGAGCTTCGCCTCGACCAGTTCCTTGAGCTGATCCTGGTAGTCGTCGCGGAACTGATCGGGATTGAAGTCCTCGGCCATCGACTCGACGACTTGGCCCGCCATCTTCAATTCGGCCGGCTTGAGTTCCACCTTGGTGTCGAGCACCGGGAAATCCGGGTCGCGGATCTCATCCGGCCACAGCAGGGTGTGCACCACCATGACGTCGCGCTTACTGAAGTCCTTGACGCGCAGCGCTGCCAGCCGGGACTTGTTGCGCAGCGCGAAGTGCACTATGGCGATCCGGTCGGTCTCGGCCAGCGTCTTGGCCAGTAGCACATAGGACTTAGCCGATTTGGCGTCGGGTTCCAAGAAGTAGCTCTTGTCGTACATGATCGGGTCGATCTGACTGGCGGGGACGAATTCGACGACCTCGATTTCGCGGCTGCGCTCCTCGGGCAGTGTGGCGATGTCCTCGTCGGTGATCACGATGCTTCGGCCGTCGTCGGATTCGTAGGCCCGGGCGATGTCGCTGTAATCGACGACCTCGCCGCATTCGTCACAGACCCGTTTGTACCGGATGCGTCCGTTGTCCTTGGCGTGGACCTGATGGAACTTCAGGTCGTGGTCCTCGGTCGCGCTGTACACCTTGACGGGAACGTTTACCAAGCCGAAGGCGATCGAGCCCTTCCAAATGGACCGCATCAGCCCAGTATGGACCACGCGACCGGAAAGTTGACCGGGCTGCCTTCGCGGCTAACCGCTGCCGGTCATCGGCGCTAGGCCGGGATTCACACCAAGCGGCACTCCGGGATTTGCGCCAGGTGCATTGCCGCTGAACACATTCTCGAGGGCGGCGCGGCAGTTGCTGTACGCGGGGGTTTGATCGCCGCTGCACCACGGCACCCAATCGCGCGGATCGGCGCTCGCGTGGGGAGCACAGGCGATGCCGAAGGCGACCGCTGTAATGATCAGGCAACGCAGTGGTGGGCGTCGCATGAATCGATGGTACCCGGGTATAGCGTTGGCAGGGATGGATTCGACTGCGCCCAAAGTCACCCTGACCAATCCGGACAAGGTGCTCTACCCCGCGAACGGCACCGACAAGGCCGACGTCTTCGACTACTACACCTCGATCGCCGAGGTGATGGTGCCGCACATCGCGGGCCGGCCCGTAACCCGCAAACGCTGGCCCAACGGTGTGGGCAGCGCGGAGTTCTTCGAAAAGCAATTGGCGTCGTCGGCCCCGAACTGGCTCGACCGCCGCGGCATCACGCACAGGTCGGGAACCACCATCTACCCGGTTATCGACAGCGTCTCCGGACTGGCCTGGATCGCGCAGCAGGCCGCACTGGAAGTCCATGTGCCGCAATGGCGGTTTGTCAATTCCAAGCCAGGACCCGCCACCCGGTTGGTTTTCGACCTGGATCCCGGCGACGACGTCACCATGCGGCAATTGTGCGACGTGGCCCGCGCGGTCCGAGATCTGATGGACGACATCGGCCTGCCGACTTTCCCCGTCACCAGCGGTAGCAAGGGTCTGCATCTGTATGCCCGCTTCCGTACGCCGGTCAGCTCGCGGGGTGCTTCGGTATTGGCGAAACGGGTGGCCCAGCAATTGGAACAGGCGATGCCGACGCTCGTGACCGCGACGATGACCAAGAGTCTGCGTACCGGCCGGGTGCTGGTGGACTGGAGCCAGAACAGCGCGGCCAAGACGACGATCGCGCCGTACTCGTTGCGCGGGCGAAGCCAGCCGACGGTGGCCGCGCCACGCAGTTGGGCAGAGCTCGACGATGCGGATCTGGGGCAACTGCGTTATGAGGAGGTGTTGCGACGAGTCGCGCGAGACGGGGACCTGCTCGCCGAACTCGACGATGCGACGGTGCTCTCGGACCGACTGACCAGCTATCGCAGCAAGCGCGACACCCGCAAGACCCCGGAGCCGGTCCCGGCGGCCGAACCCGTTGCAGGAAACAACGATACGTTCGTCATCCAGGAACATCACGCTCGGCGGCTGCACTACGACTTCCGGCTGGAACGCGACGGGGTGTTGGTGTCCTGGGCGGTGCCCAAGAACCTGCCCACGACACCGTCGGTCAATCACCTGGCGGTGCAGACCGAGGATCACCCCATGGACTACGCGACGTTCGAAGGCTCCATTCCCAAGGGCGAGTACGGCGGCGGTGAGGTGACCGTGTGGGACTCAGGTACCTACGACACGGAGAAGTTCCTGATGGCCGCGGAGGGAGGCGAGGTGATCGTCACGCTGCACGGCGACAAGATCTCCGGACGATATGCGCTGATCCACACCGACGGTAAGAACTGGCTCGCTCACCGAACCAAAGAGCAGCCCGAACCCCTGCCTCGCGATCTGGCCCCGATGCTGGCCACCCATGGATCGGTGACCAAATTCAAAGTGTCACAATGGGCTTTCGAGGGTAAATGGGACGGGTACCGGTTGTTGTTCGAAGCCGAACACGGCGTGGCGACGCTGCGTTCCCGCAGTGGCCGGGACGTGACCGCGGAGTATCCGGGACTGCAGTCGCTGGCCGCTGAGTTGGCCGACCATCGAGTTGTCCTCGATGGTGAGGTGGTGGGTCTCGACGAGACCGGGATTCCCAGTTTCGGAGAGCTGCAGAACCGGGCGCGGGCCGCCCGAATTGAGTACTGGGCGTTCGACCTGCTCTACCTCGACGGGCGATCGCTGCTCAAGGTGAAGTACCGAGACCGCCGCAAGCTGCTGGAGACACTGGCTCACGGAACGAATCTCATTGTGCCGAAATTGATTCCGGGCGAAGGTGCCCAGGCTCTGGAGTACTCCCGCAAACAACGCTGGGAGGGCGTGGTGGCCAAGAAATGGGATTCCACCTATCAGCCCGGCGACCGGTCCCCGGCATGGATCAAGGACAAGAACTGGTTTTCTCAGGAGATCGTGATCGGCGGCTGGCGTGCGGGCGATGGCGGCCGGTCGAGCGGAATCGGTGCATTGCTGATGGGCATCCCGGGCGATGGCGGACTGAACTTCGTCGGCCGGGTAGGCACCGGGTTCACCGAGAAAGAGCTCGCGATGCTCAAACGCACACTGGCTCCACTGCACACCGACGAATCCCCCTTCAACGCTAGGCTCACCGGCGACGACGCCAAGAAAATCACGTTCGTTCATCCCACCGTCGTGGGTGAAGTCCGGTACGGCGAGTGGACCTCCGACGGGCACCTGCGCCATCCGAGTTGGCGTGGGTTACGGCCCGACAAGTCCCCCGCGGATGTGGTGCGAGAACAGGTCTGAAGGCGCGTATCACATTTGCCCCGGTCCGGACCGTTCCTGATGGTTCCACCTCGCGGCGACAATGAGCGACACCGTCAAACCCGGCTCCGGTCGGTTCGCTGCCCCCGGTCCGGACCGTTCCCGACGGTTCCACCTCGCAGCGACAATCAGCGACACGTCAGACCCGTGTGCAAGGGTTTCGGCATGGACACGACAAAGGTGCTGCGCGGAATTGAACTCCGATATGTGCTCACGAGGATAGTAGCGAACGGGGGCGAGATGACCGTTGCCGATATCTTGTATGAGCTTGATCGACAAGGGTTTTCAGTAGGCGGTCGACCGTCGAAGACGGTGTCGGACACGCTGCGTTGGGAGGTGAGGTTGGGCAGGGTGTCTCGCTGGGGGCGCGACAGATACGGCCCGGGAGTGATGCCCAGTTCCACCGAGTATCGAATCCGGCAGCGCGTCGCGGCATTACGCATCGAAGCCAATACGCTGCGCGCGGAGTGTTTCGACGACTGGGGGGACGATCAGATCGGAGCCTAGCGTCCAGTTGCTTGTCGCTGATTGTCGCTCGGAGGTGGGAACGTCGGCACACGGTTCTGGAGCGGGCAGCCAAAGCGGATGTGACAAAGCGGATGTGACAAAGCGGGCGCGAGCCGAAATCCGCTATGTGCCCTGCAGGATCGGCCGCAGCGCGTCGAGCACGGCGACGTCCTCGATCGTCGACGGGACGGGCTCGTCGCGTCCCGCCGCGATGCCCCGCATGGTCTTGCGCAGAATCTTGCCGGACCGCGTCTTGGGCAGTGCCGGAACAACATCCACCAACCGGAACGCCGCAACCGCGCCGATCTCGCTGCGCACCAGGTCGATCAGGTCCGCCGCCAGCCCATCGGCAGAGGCGCCCGACTTGAGCACCACCAGCCCGCGCGGCGCCTGACCCTTGATCTCGTCGGGCACACCGATGACCGCACATTCGGCCACCGCCGGGTGTGCGGCGAGCACTTCCTCGATGGCGCCGGTCGACAACCGGTGCCCGGCGACGTTGATGACGTCGTCGATACGACCCATCACATACAGGTAGCCGTCCCCGTCGATCCGCCCGCCGTCGCCGGTCAGGTAGTAGCCGGGATGCTCGGTCAGGTACGACGCCTGATAGCGCGCGTCGGCATTCCACAGTGTGGGCAGCGTCCCCGGCGGCAGCGGCAACGCAATACAGATCGCGCCCTCCTCGCCCCTCTCGCACCGAAAGCCGTCGTCGTGCAGGATGTGCACGTTGTAGCCGGGCATCGGCACCGTCGGCGACCCGGCTTTGATCGGAAGTTGCTGCAGGCCCACCGGATTGGCGGCGATCGCCCAACCGGTCTCGGTCTGCCACCAGTGGTCGATCACCGGCACGCCGAGTCTGTCCGAGGCCCAGTGATAGGTGTCCGGGTCCAGGCGCTCGCCGGCCATGAACAGATACTTCAGGCCAGATAGGTCGTAGCGCGCCATGTGCTCGGCGGCCGGGTCCTCCTTGCGGATCACCCGGATCGCGGTCGGCGCGGTGAACAGCGCCTTGACGTTGTGCTCGCTGATCACCCGCCAGAATGCACCGGGGTCGGGTGTGCCGACGGGCTTGCCCTCGTAGAGTACCGTCGTCGCGCCCAGCAGCAACGGCGCGTAGACGATATAGGAATGACCCACCACCCAGCCGACATCCGAAGCGGCCCAGAAGACTTCGCCGGGCTCGATGTCGTAGACATTGCGCATCGTCCACAGCAGCGCCACCGCGTGACCGCCGTTGTCGCGCACGATGCCCTTGGGCTTGCCGGTTGTCCCCGAGGTGTAGAGCACGTAAAGCGGATCGGTCGCGGCCACGGGAACCGGGTCGACGGGTTGCGCTGAGGCCATCAGCTCGTGCCAGTCCAGGTCCCGGCCCTTCACCACGTCACAGTGATGGCGCTCGCGTTGCACCACCACGCAGTGCAATGGCGGGTGCGCCGCCATTGCGATGGCATCCTCGAGCATCGGCATGTATTCGACGATGCGGCTGGGCTCGATTCCACAGGAGGCCGTCACCACGACCGACGGCCGCACGTCGTCGATGCGCACCGCGAGTTCGTGCGGAGCGAAACCGCCGAACACCACCGAGTGCACCGCACCGAGTCGCGCGCACGCCAGCATGGTGATGACCGCTTCGGGGATCATCGGCATGTACACCACGACGCGGTCGCCCTTGCCCACCCCGAGGCTGCGCAGGGCGCCCGCGAATCGTGCTGTCTCGTCGAGCAGCTCGGCGTAGGTGTACACACGACTGGTGTCGGTCACCGGCGAGTCGTAGATCAGCGCCGGCTGATCACCGCGACCGTCGGCGACGTGCCGGTCCAGGGCGTTTGCGCAGGTGTTGAGCTCGGCGTCGGGGAACCAGCGATAGAACGGCGGGCGGGAGTCGTCGAGAATCCGCTCCGGCTCGCGGGTCCACGTCACCGAGCTTGCGGCCTCGGCCCAGAAGGCGGTGGGGTCGGCGGTGCTGGCGTCGAACACGTCTTTGTATGCGCCCATGCCCGCACCGTACAACCTGGGTCGCCTATCGTCGGCGGCATGGCAGACGAAGTGCGGATTGAATCCGTGAATGGCTCAAACGGCATCGCCGTGGTCACGCTCAACCGCCCCGACAAGCTCAACGCAATCGACGGCGCGCTGATGGACGGGATCGACGCCGCACTCGGCGAACTGGAATCCGGCACCTACCGGGTGGCGATTCTGACCGGGGCCGGCCGCGGCTTCTGCGCGGGCGCCGATCTGTCCGCCGCCGGTCAGGGCTGGACCGCAGAGGCGAAGACCCCGCTCAAGACCACCTACGACGCGCAGGTGCGACTGGCCGACCAGATGACCCGGCTCTATGAACTGCCCATCCCGGTGATCGCGGCCGTCAACGGCGTCGCGGTCGGCGGCGGGCTGGCCTACGCCCTGCACTGCGACATCCGGATCGCTTCACAGACCGCGCGATTCGGCTCGGTTTTCATCAAGGCCGGGTTCTCCTCGATGGATATGGGCACCAGCTACCTGCTGCCCAGGATTGTGGGCGCCGGAGTGGCCAGGGAAATGATGCTCACCGGCCGCATCATCGACGCCGAGGAGGCCCACCGGATCGGACTGGCCAACGACGTCGTCGCCCCCGACGAGCTGGTGACAGCCGCGATCGGCAAGGCCGAGCAGATCGCCGCCAACAACGCCTACGGCGTGTGGCAGACCAAGACGGGGCTGAACACCGCGCTGGACGCGCCGAGCCTGCGGCACGCCAAGGAGATCGAGAACCGCACCCAGGTGCTGAGCACCTTCACCGGGAACGCCGCCGAAGCCGCGCTGGCGCACCGGGAGAAACGCCCGCCGGTCTGGAATGAGCTCTAAATTCTGCTGATCACCTTGTCGGCGTACTTCTCCAGATGGCGGATCTTGGCGTCCAACGGTTCACTGTCCGAACCCGCGATGTAGGGGTATCGGAACCCGACGATGACGTCGGTGACACCATTGTCCTCGAGTCGCTTGATCCCGTCGAGGGTGTAGTCGTCCATCGAGATGACGTGGATCTGGAAGTCACCGGCCTTTCCCTCGTCGCGGCGGTACCTGTGCAGCGTGGTCAGCAGCTCTTCGAGTTCCTCGGCGCTGCCGCCGCCGTGCATCCAGCCGTCGTTGCGGGCGGCGCGGCGCAGTGCGCCGTCGGCATGCCCGCCGATCAGGATCGGTATCGGTTCGGAGGGCGTCGGGGTCATCTTCGTCTTGGCGATGTCGTAGAACTCGCCGTGAAATTCGAAGTATTCGCCCGAGGTCAGTCCGCGGATGATCTCGATGCACTCGTCCATCCGATTGCCGCGCCTGCCGAACGGCACCCCCATCAGCTGGTAGTCCTCGGGCCACGGGCAGGTCCCGACGCCGAGGCCGAGGCGGTTGTCGAACAGTGCGGCCAGCGACCCCGCCTGTTTGGCCACCAGGGCCGGCGGCCGGATCGGCAGCTTGAGCACGAAGAAGTTGAAGTGCAGCGTGCTCGTCGCCGCGCACAGTGCCGAGGCCACCACAAACGCCTCGACCATTTCCTTTCCGTCCAGGAATGCCCGGTTGCCGTCCGGTGTGTAGGGGTATTTCGCTTCTGATTCGAACGGGTAGGCGATGCTGTCTGCGATCGTCATCGCGTGATAGCCCGCCTTTTCGGCGGCCTGCGCGAGCGGGATGTAGTAGGTCGGGTCGGTCATCGACTCGGCGTAGGTGAATCGCATGACGGCGATACTAGAACACGTTCTAATTAGCCGGTGCGGCGCGCTCCGGCAGGCTTTGAACCAGGTCCCCCCAGGTCGCTCGGGCACCGCTCTCACCGATACGCGCCACCTGCACGATGGTGGCCGCGCTCGCGGCGATGACGACGACGGTGATGACGGCGGTGGCCACCGTGTTCATCGGGCGGACGTGCAGGACGGCCAGCAGTATCGCGGCGACCAGCAGGGCGATTGCGAAGTACAGCATGGTGCCGCCACGCTCGGCGTGGGTTTCGATGGCCGGGGTCTCGCCGATCCGGTGCTCGAGCCACTCACCGGCCTGGGTGGTCAGTGGGGTGAGGGCGGTGGTGACCACCGCGAACGCGAGGACGAGCCACACCAGCCGCCGGCGCGCCGCGGGCCAGGTGACGCACAACAGCGCCAGCACGGCTGTCAGCGGCGCGAGCACCACGATGAAATGGACGAGCAGTGCGTGGGCGGGCAACCCGTTGATGGTCTCCACGCTTGTGATACGTAGTACCACCGCGGTTGGTTCACCGGCGAACCGCCCGGCCGGTGGGCCCCGACGGTCTCGGAACAGTCAGACGATCGAAAACGGCGGCGGGCCGTCACCGACAACGGTGTATCCGCCCCACGGCGTGCGTTCCACCAGGCGAGCCTGGGCAGATCGTCCTTCGATCGAAAGGGTCACGGCTCGTTGACCTTTCAGTGCATCCTCAGGAAATTCGCCGGTCAGGGTGCCGCGCCAGTGGTACCGGCCGTCGATGGCGGCGAGGTGGCCGCCCAGGCGCGCCCGAACGGCGATGTCCCGGTCGGCCATCGTGACGGATGCGTGGCCGTCGTAGAACCCGTCTTCGGCCGGTACTGAACCGCTCAGGTAGAAGCGGTCGGTAACCCGAAGTGGGCGCCAGCGCCGGACGGTGATCCGCGACTTCGCCTCGATCCGGGTCGAACCCGAGCGGTCCAGCAGATCCAGGCAGCGCTGAACATAGCGGGCCTGACGCTCCACATCCGGCCCCGGCACCCGGAAGTAGTTCGGGCGGCCGTGGACGGCGACGGTCGCGTCGTCGGACCGGCGGATGTCGATCACCGCGCGCGCCGAATCCGACCGGCCGTCCGGGGACGTCACCGTCCAGGTGTCGCCGGCGGCATCGAAGCGTGCCTTTTCCCCGGGCTCGCGAATGACGATGACCGTCACAGGAATCCGGCCCGCCGCCACATCCGCCGGCCGAGCCGTCCCATCAACCCGACCTCGGTGAAGAACGCGGCGAGCGGAGCGAACGAGGTGACGCAGGCCTGCCGGAAGTGCGGGCTCGAGCGAGCTGTCCGACGCATCTGGTGGCCGTCGAGTCCGACCCGGTTGTACTGGATCGGCAGCGTGAACAACATCCGGTAGAAAGGACCGCCGACGCCGTGCAGATTGGCCAGCACCACCCGGCGGTAACGCGGCATGGTCGGCACCGCCTTGCGTAGGCCGTCGCGGGCGAACTGGATGTGGCGGGCCTCCTCGGTGACGTGTATCCGCATGAGCCGCTGGACAATCGGCTGCAGCTCGGGATCGTCCATGATCTGGCGCTGTAGCGCGTCGAAGATCTCCTCGCCCACCAGCGCGGCGCCCCACAGCACGCTGCCCCGGAAGAGGAAGGGCAGCGCGTTGATGATGATTCGCTGAGACAGCTTGGGCCGCACCGGGATACCGCCGATGCGGGCGATGGTCTTGCCGAACATCACCATGTGCCGGGTCTCGTCGCCGAGCTCGGTGAGAGCGTAATGAGTGGCGCTGGCGGTGGGGTTCTTGTGCATGAGGTCGCGAAGCAGGGCCTGGTTGAGGATGTTCTCGAACCAGATGCCCGCCGAGAGGATGTTGACCAGTTCCTGGCGGGACAGCTCGATCTGCTGTTCGCGGGTCATCGCCTCCCACTGTGGTGTGCCGTACAGGGTTACCATGCGTGGCGGCAGGAAGAACCTGTCCGGCTCCAGTGGAGCGTCCCAGTCGATGTCGACGATCGGGGCGTAGGACTTCTTGACCGACCCCTTGAGGAGGCGCTCGGAGAACTCTTCGCGGGTGACGGGTGGGCTTGTCGGCGCGACCATGAACAAAAGGTAAGGACCGCCGCAGGATTAGTCAATACCTGCGGTACCGGGTACTTGAGGGTACGGCTGCCGGGGCTCGGTTAGTCTTCGCGGGTGCGCATGATCCACGTCATCGGTATCGGTGTCGGCGATCCCGACCACGTCACGGCCCAGGCCGTCGCCGCGCTCAACGACACCGAGGTGTTCTTCGCGATGGACAAGGGTGGCGCGAAACGCGATCTGGTGGCGTTGCGCAGGGAGATCTGCGAACGGTTCATCGAACGGCCGGGCTACCGGTTCGTGGAACTCGCCGATCCGAAGCGGGCCAAGGACGGCATGTACCGCCAGGCCGTCGCGGACTGGCATGACGCCCGGGCGGCGTTGTGGGCCAACGCGTTCGAGGTTGAGCTCGGCCCAAACGGCGTCGGTGCGATCCTCGTCTGGGGCGACCCGTCGCTCTACGACAGCACGCTGCGCATCCTCGAACTGGTGCGCCGGCACCTCGCCGTGGACTACGACGTCATTCCGGGCATCACCGCCGTCCAGACCTTGACGGCGCGCCACCGTATCCCGCTCAACGAGATCGGCGAGTCGGTGCTCATCACCACGGGCCGGCAGTTGCGGGCGACCGGCCTCAGCGGTGCGGCGGTCGTCATGTTGGACGCGGAGTGCTCGTTCCTGGACTGCCCACCGTCCACTCGGATCTGGTGGGGCGCCTACCTGGGCACGCCCGACGAACTACTCATGGCAGGCACCGTCGGCGAGGTGGGTGACGCGATATTCCGCCTGCGTGCCGAGGCCCGGGTCCGGCACGGCTGGATCATGGACATCTACCTACTTCGTGATGTCACCCATTAGGTAGCGCTGCAGGGTGGGCGCCACGGCGTCGGCGAGATCCTCGGCCGACATCGAATGGATCGGGTCGGCGCGCGCCACGTAGCGCACCACGCCTATGCCGACAAGCTGGGTGGCGCACAGCCCGGCGCGAATCGTGATCTTGTCAGCGCCCATGGCTTTCAGGATGGGGCTGAAAACCGGTCCGATCAGGTAGTCGTAGACCACGTCGACCGTTTTGGCCATTCCGGTAACGGAGATCGCGGTGGCCGCGAACGGACCGCCGTCGGCCAGGTCCCAGGTGCTGATCAGGGTCTGCAGGGTGCGTCGTCCGGTGGTTTCGACGCTGCCCCGTACCACCCGGTTGATGAACTCCCGCGTCTGAAAGGGAAATCGAAGAAACCGCGCCACCGGGTCGAAGATGCCGCCACTGGACTCGTCGTTGGCTTTCACACCCATAAGGTTCTGCGCCCGCGGCACGTCAGGTAGGGTTTCCGCCGAATTGCCCCGCGTCGGAATCGAAAATTTACTTTCCTGGCGGCCGACACGGGAACGCGCGCGGCTGGGTCAACTAGCCTGGTGTCCGTGCCCGAACTCCCCGAAGTCGAAGCACTGGCCGACCACCTGCGCCGGCATGCGGTCGGGCTGCCGGTGGGCCGCGTCGACGTCGCGGCGCTGTCGGCGCTCAAGACCTTCGACCCGCCGCTGGCCGCGCTCTACGGACAGACGGTGACGGGTGCCCGACGGTGGGGCAAGTATCTCGGACTCGACGCCGGCGGTCTGCACCTGATCTCCCACCTGTCCCGGGCGGGCTGGCTGCGCTGGTCCGACAAGCCGGCGGCGGCCCCGCTGAAACCGGGCAAGGGGCCGATCGCGCTGCGCGTGCATCTGGGTACGCCGGGCGAGGCGCCCGGTTTCGACATAACCGAAGCGGGCACGCAGAAACGACTGGCGGTGTGGCTGGTGGCCGATCCGGCTTCGGTGCCCGGCATCGCGGCGCTCGGCCCCGATGCGCTGTCGCTGGACCCCGACGGTTTGGCCGCGGCACTGGCGGGCAACGGCGGGCGGATCAAGACGGTGATCACCGACCAGAAGGTGATTGCCGGCATCGGAAACGCCTACAGCGACGAGATCCTGCATGTTGCCAAGTTGTCGCCGTTCGCCACCGCGGGCAAACTCACCGACGCGCAGTTGTCCGCACTGCACCACGCGATGGCCTCGGTGCTGACCGATGCGGTAACCCGCTCCGTGGGCCAGCAGGCGGCAACCCTGAAGGGCGAGAAGCGGTCCGGGCTGCGGGTACACGCGCGCACCGGCCTGCCCTGTCCGGTGTGCGGCGACACCGTTCGTGAGGTGTCCTTCGCCGACAGGTCGTTTCAGTACTGCCCGACGTGTCAGACCGGGGGCAAGGCGCTGGCAGATCGGCGGATGTCCAAGTTGCTCAAGTAGTTACGCTGCACCGATGATCCGGCAGAAAATCCTCATCACCGGCGCGAGTTCCGGACTCGGCGCGGGGATGGCCCGTGCGTTCGCGGCACGGGGGCGCGATCTCGCGCTTTGCGCGCGCCGCACCGAGCGACTCGACGAGCTGAAAACCGAACTGGTCCAACGGTATCCGGGGATCACCGTGGCCGTCGCGGCCCTGGATGTGAACGATCACGAACAGGTGCCCAAGGTCTTCGCCGAACTCTCGGACGCGCTGGGCGGCATAGATCGCGTCATCGTCAACGCCGGTATCGGCAAGGGCGCTGTGCTCGGATCGGGCAAGCTGTGGGCCAACAAGGCCACCATCGAGACGAACCTCGTCGCTGCGCTCGTGCAAATCGAGACGGCGCTGGAGATGTTCACCACGTCCGGTTCTGGGCATCTGGTGCTGATCTCGTCGGTGCTGTGCAACAAGGGTGTGCCCGGTGTGAAAGCGGCCTACGCCGCGAGCAAGGCCGGAGTGTCGTCGTTGGGGGAATCGCTGCGCGCCGAGTACGCAAAGGGGCCGATCGCCGTGACGGTTCTCGAGCCCGGTTACATCGAATCGGAGATGACCGCGAAGGCGGGATCGACGATGCTGATGGTCGACAACCAGACCGGCGTCAACGCCATGGTGGAGGCCATCGAACGTGAACGTGGGCGGGTGGTGGTTCCCCGCTGGCCGTGGGCACCCCTGGCTACGCTGATGAAGCTGACACCCTCGCGGTTCGGCAGGTTTTTCGCCTGAACCCGGTTTAGGGCCGCGGTGAGCGTGGTAGCCCCACCCACATGAAGTACAAAGCGATGACCTCAGCAATGTTCGTCGGAGCTGCCGCCGCGGCGGTCGCGTTGGCTCCCTTGACCTTGGCCGATCCCGCTCCGCCGCCTTGTGTCAACGCCGATGGCACCGCGTGTGCGGACCTCGGAACCGTGGGTCCGGGTGGCGCATCCGGTGCGATTCCGGGCGGACCGGCCGGCGCGGC
>CAYLWH010000088.1:0-17409 GCA_964387245.1 uncultured Mycobacterium sp. | reverse complement strand
TTCTCGAGCATCTCGGCGTTGACCTCGTCCTTCGAGGAACCCGTCAGCCGCTTGCCGAGCCCGAGGGCAGCGCGGCCCGCCATGCCCATCGGAAGGCTCGCAAGCTTGGCGTTTCGCGCGACGCTCCCACGTTTCATCTCGGCCACCACACCATCATCCACGACGCAGGCGTCGGGTGGCGCGGCGAGGTGAATTGTGCGTTGTCTCAATCCGTGTTGATCGTCGTTCAGCACGGACAGCACGGGTGCCGCGGCCAGTGCCGGGCCACGATCGAACCGGCCGCGACGTCGAACTCCAGGGTCGTCGACAATGTCGACGGTGGGCGCGGGTCGAGGTTTCCGCGGACCGCTCTGATCACCGTCTCGGCCTGGCCGAGCGCCAGCGCCGCGGTGGCCAGCACCGTGGCCCGGTCCGCGGCGCCGACGCTGTCGCGCAACTGTGCGGCCACCGCCGGCCACGCCGCGTCCCGGTCGCTGCGGTGCAGGTCCGCGCATCCCAGGCAGCTCGTCACACCGGGAATCACCATCGGCCCCACCAAACCGATCCCGTCCCGGACCCGCACCGGCAGGTGGGCGACCTCGCCGTCGTGCAGCTCGCGCAGCACCCGCGGATCGGCCACCAGATGGTCGGTCAGCAGCACCAGGTCGGTGTTGTCGGAGCGGATCGCGACGTGCGGGTGACTGGTGTGGCTGAGCCGCGCTCCGGACCGGCGCAGTGCGTCGACGAGCAGATCCGACAGCGGTCCGCGGCCGTGCACCCGGATTGACGCGGCCCGCCCGCCGGGCGGTGGGGATTGACTGCGGGCCACCCCGGCCTTTACCAAAGCCGTGATCAGGGAGCCGAATTCGGCGGTATCGAGCAGCCCGCGCTGAGCGGCCTCGGCGGTCAGCGTGTTGACGTCGGCGCCATCGTGCATCGAGCGCAATACGGCGGCCAGCGCCGGTGCGGTCAGGCCTCGCGGCGGACGGACCAGCACGGCGCGGCGCGGATCCCACCCGACCTGCACATCGCCGTCCGGCCGCAGCAGCACCGGCATCGCCGGATCCAGGCGGTATCGACCCATGCCTGCGACGCTGCCACGCGCGCCGTATTGCGGCGCTCAGCCATCCACAGGCTTGGGCCCGTCGCCCTCGCCACGGTCCTCGCCGAGCGAGCGCTCCAGGTCGGCAATCTCGCTGTCGAGTTCGGAGGTGTCGCCACCGATCACCCGGTCGATGAACCCGGCGGGGTCGTCGAGGTCGTCGGAGCCGGGCATCAGGTCGGGGTGCTGCCAGACGGCGTCGCGGGCATCCATGCCGGCCGCGACTGTCAGCCGGACCCACAGCTGTGCCGCTTCGCGCAGTTTTCGGGGCCGCAACTCGAGGCCCACCAGGGTCGCGAATGTCTGCTCTGCCGGTCCGCCGGTTCCGCGGCGGCGCCGCAGCGTCTCGGTGAGGGCGGTGGCGCCGGGCAGTCGGTCGCCGACGGCGGCGCTCGTCACCGTTTCCACCCAACCCTCGATCAGGGCGAGCAGCGTCTCGAGCCGGGCGAGCGCGGCGGTCTGCTCCGGCGATGCCTTGGGCTCGAAGATGCCCTGGTTGAGCAGTTGTTGCATGGCTGCCGGGTCGGCCAGGGCGGCGGGGTTGAAGCCCTGCGCGAGTTCTTCGATGCCGCTGATGTCGATCGAGATGCCCCTGGCGTACGCCTCTACGGTGTTGAGCAGCTGGCTGGACAGCCACGGCACGCCGCTGAACAAACGGTGATGGGCGGCCTCGCGGGCCGCCACGAAGGTCAGGATCGCACTGCGCGGCTGCTCGAGCCCGGCCGAGAACTCGTCGATCGCCCGCGGCATCAGCGCGGCGGTGCCCTTGGGTCCCAGCGGCAGGCCGATGTCGGTGGACGTCAGCACTTCGCGGGACAGCCGCCCCAACGCCTGGCCGAGCTGCGAGCCGAACGCCATCCCGCCCATCTGGGAGATCATCGACAGCAGCGGGCCGGCCATGCTCTTGGCCTCCTCGGGCAGCGCTGAGGCCCACACCGTCGAAATCTGTTGCGCCACGGGGTCACACAGGCGCTTCCAGGTGCTCAGCGTGTTGTCGATCCAGTCGTTGGGGGTCCAGGCCACCGTCCTGGTGGTACCCGCCGGCAGCGCGGTGGCGCCGTCGAGCCAGGTCTCGGCCAGGTGCACCGCGTCCGAGATGGCGGTGACGGTGCCCTCGGGGACCGGGGGGGTGAACCCGACCGAACTGGATGCCAACTGCCGGGCCAGGTCGTAATTCACCGGTCCGGCGGAACCACCGGCGGCCATCGTGCTGCCGGCGCCGGAGAACATCTGGCCCAGCCGACTGAAGATCTGACCGATGTCGGCGCCGCCGAACCCGAACGGGTCGGCCGGGTCCGGGCCGGGTTTGTCGCGGTCCTCCGGGTTGTCGCGGTCGGGGTCGTCTCCCGCGGAGAAGCCGAATGGCTGGTCAGGCATGACCTCAACGGTACCCATCTGCGACGCGGCGTGCGGAATCCCGGACACGCCGAGGGCGATCGGGCTGCACCTGCCTGCTCCGGGCCAGGTCGCGGTGTTGGCCTAATCTGGCTGCGTGAACAGGCGGACGACGACACTGGTGGTGGCGTGCGCGCCGATTGTGGTCTTCGGCGTCCTACTGGCCGCGGTGACGGTGCCGTTCGTATCGCTTGGTCCCGGGCCGACGTTCAACACGCTCGGTGAACACGACGGCAAACAGGTGGTCGCCATCGAGGGCACCGAGGTCAAGCCCACCGCGGGGAACCTCAACATGACCACGGTGTCCCAGCGCGACCAGTTGACGCTGGGACAGGCGCTGACCATGTGGGTGTCCGGCCGTGAACAGCTGGTACCCCGCGATCTGGTCTACCCGCCGGACAAATCCCGCGATGACATCGACAAGGCCAACGACGCGGAGTTCAAGAATTCCGAGGACAGCGCCGAGTATGCGGCGCTGGGCTACCTGAAATATGCACCGGCGGTGACGGTCGCGTCGGTCAACGACGGTGGGCCCGCCGAGGGCAAGCTCAAGGCCGGCGACGCCATCGACGCCGTCGACGGCACGCCGGTCGCCAACGTCGACGAGTTCTCCGCCGTGCTGAAGGCGACGAAACCGGGCCAGGACGTGGTGCTCGACTTCCGTCGCAAGAACGCCCCGGCCGGCGTCGCCACCGTGACTCTCGGGTCCAACCCCGACCGTGACTACGGGTACCTGGGGGTCTCGGTGTCGGACGTGCCCTGGGCGCCTTTCACCGTCGACTTCAACCTCGCCAACATCGGCGGCCCGTCGGCGGGGTTGATGTTCAGCCTGGCCGTCATCGACAAGCTCACCACCGGCGACCTCAACGACGCGCAGTTCGTCGCGGGCACCGGCACCATCTCCGCCGACGGCAAGGTCGGGCCGATCGGTGGGATCACCCACAAGATGGTGGCGGCCCGCGAAGCCGGGGCGACGGTGTTCCTGGTGCCGGCCGACAACTGCGACGAGGCGGTGACCCGCGAGCAGGACGGCATGAAACTGGTGAAGGTCGACACGCTCGGCGGCGCCGTCGACGCCCTGCACGCGCTGTCGACCGGAGCCGATGCGCCGCGCTGCTGAGCCACCGCGCGCCATAGGCTGTGAGATCCTTGCGTACAGTTGTGGCAATCACTGCCAGACAACACCGTCACCGTTCGACATGACCAGGAGCTGACAACGTGGGGATGCGGCCTACCGCGAGGATGCCGAAGCTGACCCGACGCAGCCGGGGTCTCATTGGACTCGCACTCGCCATGGTGGCGCTGCTGTTGTTCGGACCGCGCCTGATCGACACGTACGTCAACTGGCTGTGGTTCGGTGAACTCGGCTTCCGGTCGGTTTTCGCCACCCAGGTGGTCACCAGGCTGGTGGTGTTCGCGGTCGTCGCGTCGGTGGTGGGCGCCATCGTGTTCGCGGGTATGGTACTGGCGTACCGAACGAGGCCGGTCTTCGTGCCCACCGTGGGTCCCAACGACCCGGTGGCCCGGTACCGCACCACGGTGATGACCCGGCTGCGCCTCGTCGGCTTCGGCATCCCCGCCGCGGTCGGGTCGTTGGTCGGGCTGGTTGCCCAGAGCTACTGGGCGCGCATCCAGCTCTTCCTGCACGGCGGTGAGTTCGGGGTCATCGACCCGCAGTTCGGCAAGGACCTCGGGTTCTACGCCTTCGACCTGCCGTTCTACCGACTGGCCCTGATGATCGTGTTCACCGCCGTGTTCCTGGCTTTCGTTGCGAACCTGTTGGGCCACTACATCTTCGGCGGTATCCGGCTCACCGGCCGCCAAGGTGCGCTGAGTCGTGCCGCACGTGTCCAGTTGGTGGTGCTGGTGGGTGTGCTGGTGCTGTTGAAGGTGTTCGCCTATTGGCTGGACCGCTACGAGTTGCTGAGTCACACCCGCGGCGGCAAGCCGTTCACCGGGGCCGGCTACACCGACATCAACGCGGTGCTGCCCGCCAAGCTGATCCTGATGGCGATTGCATTGATCTGTGCCGCCGCGGTGTTCTCCGCGCTGGTGCTGCGGGACCTGCGGATCCCGGCGATCGGCCTGGTGCTGCTGTTGCTCAGCTCGCTGATCGTCGGCGCGGCCTGGCCCATGGTGGTCGAGCAGTTCAGCGTCAAACCCAATGCCGCACAGAAGGAATCGGAATACATCAGCCGCAGCATCGCCGCGACCCGGCAGGCCTACGGGCTGACCGACGAAACGGTGGCCTATCGCGACTACAGTGGCAACGCGCCGACCACCGCCCAGCGGATCGCCGCGGACCGGGCCACCATCTCCAACATCCGCCTGCTCGACCCCACCATCGTGAGCCCGGCGTTCACCCAGTTCCAGCAGGGGAAGAACTTCTACAGCTTCCCCGACCAGCTGTCCATCGACCGCTACATGATGCCCGACGGCGAGCTGCGCGACTTCGTGGTGGCCGCGCGTGAACTCAACCCCGAGCGGCTCATCGACAACCAGCGGGACTGGATCAACCGGCACACCGTCTACACCCACGGCAACGGCTTCATCGCCTCGCCGGCCAACACGGTGCGGGGAATCGCCAACGACCCCAACCAGAACGGTGGCTACCCCGAGTTCCTGGCCAGTGTGGTGGGCGCGAACGGCACCGTCGTCTCGCCCGGTCCGGCGCCGCTGGACCAGCCGCGCATCTACTTCGGTCCGGTCATCGCCGCGGCGGCCAACGACTACGCCATCGTCGGCAGCAACGGCGCCGACCGCGAGTACGACTACGAGACCAACGTCGACACCAAGAACTACACCTACACCGGGTCCGGTGGGGTGCAGCTGGGCAATTGGCTGGCGCGCAGCATTTTCGCCGCCAAGTTCGCCGAGCGGAACTTCTTGTTCTCCAACGTGATCGGCTCCGACAGCAAGATCCTGTTCAACCGTGACCCGGCCGACCGGGTCAAGGCGGTGGCGCCGTGGCTGACCACCGACTCCAGCGTGTACCCGGCCATCGTCAACAAGAAGATGGTGTGGATCGTCGACGGCTACACCACCCTGGACAACTACCCGTATTCGGAGCTGACTTCGCTGTCCTCGGCCACCGCCGACTCCAGC
Source organism: uncultured Mycobacterium sp. (assembly GCA_964387245.1). GTDB lineage: Bacteria > Actinomycetota > Actinomycetes > Mycobacteriales > Mycobacteriaceae > Mycobacterium. Next base: position 11,828 of record CAYLWH010000088.1, on the reverse strand, counting down.
GAGGTCGCGTTGAACCGACTGCTGCCCGACAGGCAGGTGTCCTACATCCGCAACTCTGTGAAGGCCACCGTCGACGCCTACGACGGCACCGTGACGCTGTACGCCCAGGACGAGAGCGACCCGGTGCTGCAGGCCTGGCAGAAGGTGTTCCCGGGCACGGTCAAGCCCAAGAGCGAGATCAGCGAGGACCTGTCAGCGCACCTGCGCTACCCCGAGGACCTGTTCAAGGTGCAGCGCGCGCTGCTGGCCAAGTACCACGTCGACGACCCGATAACGTTCTTTTCGACGTCTGACTTCTGGGATGTGCCGCTGGACCCGAACCCGACCGCCAGCAGCTACCAGCCGCCGTACTACATCGTCGCCAAAGATCTTGCGCAAAACGATGCGTCGGCGTCGTTCCAGCTGACCAGCGCGATGAACCGGTTCCGCCGGGACTATCTGGCTGCTTATATCAGCGCGAGTTCCGATCCGGCCACCTACGGGCAGATCACCGTGCTCACCATTCCCGGTCAGGTCAACGGCCCGAAACTGGCCTTCAACGCCATCAGCACCGACACCGCGGTCAGCCAAGACCTCGGTGTGATCGGCCGGGACAACCAGAACCGCATCCGGTGGGGCAACCTGCTGACGCTGCCGGCAAGCCAGGGTGGCCTGCTCTACGTCGCGCCGGTGTACGCCTCGCCGGGGGCCGGTGACGCCGCGTCGAGCTATCCACGCCTGATCCGGGTGGCGATGATGTACGGCGACCGGGTTGGCTACGGCCCCACCGTGCGCGATGCGCTGGACCGCATCTTCGGGGCCGGCGCGGGGGCGACCGCGACAGGTCCGGCGCCCGCACCCGGGCAGAGTGTTCCGGTGCCGCAGCAACAAGTCGCCCCGCCCCCGGCCAATGCGCCCGAGGTGCCCACGCCAGTGGCCGTCGTGCCGCCGGGCCTGGGTGCCGTCATGCAGCTGACCGAATCCAAAGCCTCAGCGCTGCAGGAGATTCAGACCGCCATGGATGCCGTCAAGCAGGCGCAGCAGAGCGGCAACTTCGCCGACTACGGCGAGGCGCTGCAGCACCTTGACGACGCGATGACCAAGTACGACAACGCGCAGTGATCCCCACGAATGTGCGTGTCTGCACGCGACACACCTCGGCCCGGCCTGTAAAGGCGCACCCTCGCGGTGCCCGTGACGTGGCGGTCGGTGAACTGGGGCGAGGTTGCGTATCTGCCTCCGGTTCGGCGCGCCGGAGGTCTCTGACCATACGATTTGGTGCCGGCGCGACGCTGCCGGTAACCTAGCGTTCACCCGTCGCGGGGTGGAGCAGCTCGGTAGCTCGCTGGGCTCATAACCCAGAGGTCGCAGGTTCGAATCCTGTCCCCGCTACTAATGAAAATGTCCCTCAGGCGCTTGCCTGAGGGGCATTTTCTATGGGGATGGGAACATGTTTGGGAACATTAGCTTGGCTAATGGTACTGACGGGCCGCGAAGCGTGGTTGTTCGGCCGTGTGGCCCCGCGCCTCGACAACCTAGCGCCCCGACTCTCTGCTGAAGTCGTACGTGCGGATTCAGCTGTCAAACTACCTGTTATCTGAGTGTGGTTATGGGTGTGATCTATAGTGGTATATGTTGGCCTTGGGGCGTTATCCTTTACCGTTGCGGTCATGGTTCTTTCTGGGAGAGGAGGGTGATAGATGTCAGTGACGACTGGCCAGCCGGAGCTGGCTGCCTACAACGAGGCGGTGGGCATGAGTGCCGCCGAACTGGTCACGGCGCTGCGTGAGCTCCTGGGGGTCAAGTTGGTCGCTTACCTCGGGGGAGTTAAGGAGACCCGTGCCGTGCGGCAGTGGGCCGAAGGGACTCGCAAGATCGGCAACACGGGCGATGTGGAGCGGCTGCGGGTGGCCTACCGGGCGGCCCGGATGGTCAACGTTCGGGACAACACGGCCATCGTTCAGGCGTGGTTTCAGGGATTGAACCCGTTCCTGGATGACGTGTCGCCAGCCCGGCTGCTGCGCGACGGCGACGTCGAGGTCGAGGGTCCGCGGGTCATCGCCGCTGCGCGTCAGTTCGCCGCCGTCGGGTGACCGCTTCTGGCCCTGTGTTCGGCACCGAGTCCGGGCCTGTTCAATGCGTGCGCCTCGAGGCCGTGGAAGTTCACCATGTCGGCTACGCGTCGGCGCCGTGGGAGTGGGCGGACTGGGAGTACGCCAAGTCTGGCCGGTTTCAGGGCCGCTGGGATGACCCGGACGGGCACTGACGTGCCAAGTACGTCGCCGCGCAACCGGTGGTCTGCTTTCTGGAGGTGCTCGCCCCGTACCGGCCCGACCCCGCCCTGCAGACCGGCTTGGATGCAATCGAGTCCAACGACGAGGACGGCGACACGTATGCGACGGTGGCGCCGGGACGACTGGATCGCAGTTGGTGTGACAATCGCCTGTTCTGCACCGCACGGCTGACCGGTGATTTCGCGCTGCCCAGCCACCATGAGACCCTGCCGATCTTGCGCGAGAAGTTCCTCGTCAAAGCACGGAAATTGGGCGTCGATGATGTGGACGCCGCTGCGGTGCGGATGAGTGCACCACGTGAACTGACACAGTCGATCTCGGCGTGGCTGTACGAGATCGTCGGCCCCGACGGCGAACGCATCAACGGTGTCCAATACGTGTCCAGGGATAGTTACACAGGCGCTACCAAAAGCACCGTCTTAACAGGGGCGGAGTCACGGACAAGGAGACCGAACTTGGTGCTGCGATTTCGACACCGCTGGGAACAATTTTGGGAACCAAACCCAGCGAAACGGCCGAAACCAGCCGCAACAACCCACGGCTCACACTACGACAGAGACCCGTGACCTGCACAAATGAGACATCACCGACTCGGTGAAATCCTCATCCGTCGGCTCATAACCCAGAGGTCCCGCTACTAATGAAAATGGCCCTCAGGCACCAGCCCGGGGGCCATTCCTATGCGGTTGGGAACATTGGCATTGCTAGGAACTTCGTGCTGACCGGCCGTGGCTGCCTCGCGCCAACCCGTGGGGGCCCTGTCCGCTGACATGGGGTTCAGTGGAATTACTAGGCGAGGCCCTTGAGCATCAGGTCCCAATACATGAACGGCAGGCCGTACTTCTTCAGGTACCAGTACGCACGATGCGGAGTGGTCGGGTCGAGGAGGGGGAGCGATGGCGTCAGGTTCAGGTCGTAGTCGAATTCGGCCAGCAGCATTGCGTGGGATGACGTGACGATCGGGCATGACGCGTAGCCGTTGTACTTGGCGCCCAGCGGCTGGTTTTTCAGGAACGCATCGATGTTGTCGACGACGACCGGGGCTTGCTTGCGGATCGCTGCGCCGGTCTTCGAGTTCGGCGACGATCCGGCGTCGCCGAGGCCGAACACGTTCGGGTACCGCACGTGCTGCATGGTGTGCTTGTTGATGTCGACATATCCGTTGGCGTCGCCGGTGGACAGTGGGCTGGATTTGATCCAGTCCGGCGCCGACTGGTGCGGTACGGCGTGCAGCAGGTTGTAGGGCAGCGTGGTGTCGGTCCCGCCCTGGCCGACGCTCGTTACGACGACCTTGTGGGCGGCCGCGTCGACGGAGGTCACCTCGGAGTTGGTGTGAAGGGTGATGCCGTACCCGGCGATGACCTTGTCGAGGCTGTCGGCGATTACGGGGACGCCGAAGATCCGCGGTGTGGGCACGACGACGTGGACGTCGATGTTGCCCAGCACGCCCTGCTTTCGCCAGTGGTCGCTGGCCAGGTAGGCGATCTTCTGGGGCGCGCCGGCGCACTTGATCGGCCCGGACGGCATGGTGAACACCGCGGTGCCCGACCGTGTGTTGCGGATGAAGTCCCAGGTGCGTGGGGCCAGGTCGAAGCGGTAGTTCGACGACACGCCGTCGCGGCCGAGTGTGTCCTCCAGTCCTTCGGTGCGGTTCCAGTCAAGCTGGATGCCCGGGCAGACGACGAGGACGTCGTACTCATAGATCGCACCGTCGGCGCAGGCGACCGTGTTGTTGTCCGGGTCGATTGCCGCGGCGGCGTTCTTGATCCACACCGCGCTTTTGGGCATCACCGACGACTCCGCGCGTTCGGTCGTGGAGGCCTTTGCTTGGCCGCCACCGACGAGGGTCCACAGCGGTTGGTAATAGTGGGATTCCGACGGCTCGATGACAGCGACGTCGGTATAGCCCTTGCGAAGCATGCGGGCCGCAACGGTGATACCGGCCGTGCCGCCGCCGACGATCAGAATCTGGTGTTTGGCCTTGGTGGGCATGGTGGTCCCCTTCCTACTCAAGCGTTCTGATGCATATCGTCCCATGCGCCGTAGCCGCCCAGGATATCGCTCACGTCGGTGAATCCGTTGTGACGCAGCAGGCTTGCCGCGACCGATGACCGGTAGCCGCCAGCGCAGTACACGACGGTCGGCAGGGCGGGGTCGAGTTCGCTCAGCCGGGCGGGCAGCTGACCGACCGGGATGGCGACCGCGCGAGGAATGGTTCCGGCGGCGACTTCGCCCGGATTGCGGACGTCGATGATCTGGAGATCGCTCATCCGCGCGGCCCGTTCGTCGAACGCCTTGGCCGTGAGCCGTGACGCGACCCGGACGTCGTCCTGGTGGGAGAACATCACCTGGTAGGGGTCGGCCAGATAGCCGATCACCCGGTCGAATCCTATTCGGGCGAGCCGATTCTTGCCCTCCAGCTCCTGGCCGGGCTCGGTGCACAGCACGATGTCTACGTCGGACGCCAGCACCGAACCGGCGAACTCGGCGTAGCGGCCTTCGAGTCCGATGTTGATCGCGTGACGCAGGTGACCCTGGGCGAATTCCTCGGGAGTGCGTCCGTCGACCAGGACGGCGCCCGCGCCGATCGCCGCACGGACCTGTTCGTAGGTCATCGCCTCCGGCAGCTTGGTCTCGTCCAGGAGTCCGCGGTCCTTGCGGTTGAGGATCGCGTCGTAGACGAAGTAGCCGGGCGCGGGCGGCTGCCCCTCCGTGACGAGGCTCATGAAAGTCGCCTTGTCAGGAGCGCGCAGCGCGTAGTTCGTCGCCTTCTGGTCACCCATCGTCGACCACAGATCGGTCGACAGGTTCTTGCCGCATGCCGAGCCCGCACCGTGCGCCGGGTACACCCTGGTCGCGTCGGGCAGGGTCATCAGCTTGTTGTGCAGCGAGTCGTACAGCTTGTCGGCGAGCTCATCGCGAGTGAAGCCGATCGACGCCAGCAGGTCGGGTCGGCCCACATCGCCGATGAACAGTGTGTCGCCGGTCATCACGCCGTAGGGAATCTCGTCACCGGCGTGCTCGTAGACCACGATGCTCATCGACTCCGGTGTGTGCCCGGGAGTATGGCGGAACTCCAGCGTCACATCGCCAAGCGAATAGCGTTCGCCATCGGCGACCCCCATCGACTCGAACTCGGTCTCGGCGACCGAGGAGTAGACGATCTTCGCGCCGGTCGCCTTCGCCAGCTCGAGGTGGCCGGACAGGAAGTCGGCGTGGAAATGGGTTTCGATGACCAATTCGATGTGCAAACCGTACTCCTTGGTGTCGGCCAGGTACTCGGCCACATCGCGCTGCGGGTCGACAATGACTGCGCGGCCGGTGGTTTCGTCACCGATCAGGTACGAAGCGTGGGAAAGGCAGTCCAGGTAGTACTGCTGGAGGATCATCGCCGTCTTCCTTCTCTGTGTGCTCTCTGCGCCGTGGTCATTCCATCTTGACACATACCCCTCTGGGTATGACAAGCATGCCATGGACAATACCGGACGGGGTATGTGTACCATAATGACAGCCATACCCCTGGTGGTATGCGCCGCCGCAGCTTTGGCCACCGCCGTCCTGCTGGAAGGAACCCCATCAACATGACCGCCCCCGCCAGCATCGATTCGCAGGTCCTCAGCGAGCGCCTCAACCCCGCCGATCGGAAAGCGAAGTAGCGGACATGATCGCTCTGACTGTTGCCCTGGCCGTGTTCGTCGGCATTGCGCTGGGTCTACTCGGCGGGGGCGGTTCGATCCTGACCGTCCCACTGCTCGCCTATGTGGCCGGCATGGACGCCAAACAGGCCATCGCCACGTCACTGCTCGTCGTCGGCGTCACCAGTGCGATCGGCGCCATCTCGCACGCGCGAGCAGGTCATGTGCGGTGGCGCACCGGCCTGATATTCGGCGGCGCGGGTATGGCCGGGGCCTATGCCGGCGGCCTGCTGGCCCGGTTCATCCCGGGCACCATCCTGCTCATCGGATTCGCCGTGATGATGATCGCCACCGCCATCGCCATGCTGCGCGGACGCAAGAACACCGTCGCGTCCGACGGCGAGCATCGCATGCCCGTGCTCAAGATCATCGGTGAGGGTCTGGTCGTCGGCCTGGTGACCGGCCTCGTCGGCGCCGGCGGCGGATTCCTGGTGGTGCCGGCCCTAGCCCTGCTCGGCGGGCTGCCGATGCCCATCGCCGTCGGCACGTCGCTGATCGTGATCGCAATGAAATCCTTTGCGGGCCTCGGCGGGTACCTGTCGAGTGTTCAGATCGACTGGACGGTGGCGGGCATGGTCACCGCCGCCGCCGTGATCGGTGCCCTGATCGGCGCACGCCTGACCGCGATGATCAACCCAGACGCGTTGCGGAAGGCCTTCGGCTGGTTCGTCCTCGCGATGTCATCGGTCATCCTGGCTCGGGAGATCCACGTGGGTGTGGGTATCGCCGCGGCGGCACTGACCGCCATTGCCGGGGCGATGTACGTCGCCTGCAGCAGGTACGGGCACTGCCCGTGGCGGCACCTCGTCGGCAGACCGGGTGTCGGCGCTGCGGCGAACTGACGTCTCCCTCGACGCGGACGAGCTCGAAGGTGGCCCGGTCATCCGGGCCGGCAAACGACCATGTCATCTCGATGACGCCCGATGGGCATCGTCATCGGCGACGGCCAGTGGCGGCTCGAGTACGCGCTACGTCGACCTCGGACAGGCGGCTGAAATCCGCTGCCGCCACACAGGCGTCTTCCCTCAGTGCCCGACGGGCCAGTGCTCGACCGTGATGTCGTCCATGGGAAAGTCGGCGGGATTGCCCGTTGCCAACTCGGCATCGATACCGGCGGTGGCCGCGGCGATCAGGCAGTCGGCTTGGTGAAGGGTGATCCCTTGCCGGGCGAACTGGCGGCGCCACCGTCCAGCGCGAATTCCTTCTGACGGGCCCAACGGTGCACACCGTAGGCCGCGCACCAGCCCGCCCTGGGTACCGGCATCCACGACGACTAAAACTCGTCAAGCTGCGCTACCACAAGGTGGTGTTGATGGCCGACGCCGACGTGGACGGCCAGCACATCTCCACTCTGCTGTTGACCCTGCTGTTCCGGTTCATGCACCCGCTCATCGAGAACGGTCATGTGTTCCTCGCGCAACCACCGCTGTACAAACTCAAATGGCAGCGCAGCACACCGGAATTCGCCTACTCCGACCGCGGACGCGACGGACTGCTCGAAGCCGGCCGGGCCGCAGGTAAGAAAATCAACACAGACGGCGGAATTCAGCGGTACAAGAGTCTGGGCGAGATGGACGCCAGGGAACTGTGGGAGACCACGATGGACCCATCGGTACGCATCCTGCGGGCAATCACCGTTGGCGACGCCGCCGCCGACGAACTGTTCTCGATCCTGATGGGCGAAGACGTCGACGCCCGCCGCAGCTTTATCGCCCGCAACGCCCGGGACGTTCGTTTCCTCGACGTCTAGAACGTGTTCACCAGCGTTCGCTGTTCGACCATCTGGCGCGACATCGGTGTAGTGGTGGTAGTGCATCGCGCACTTGACCACGCAGATGAACAACACGCCCGGATCCGATCGCCGGCGCAGCATTGTCGCCATCTCTCGTCGATAGATCCGGCGCAGTTCCGGGTCGGGCACGTTCTTCATCAGCCGCAGGAACAGCCCGGCCGCGCGCCCGGCGTCGAGCGACTGCGACCGCCATTTCTGCCACGGGTGCAAGCGCCAGTAGGCGTTGCGGGCCCGGGAAAAGTCGAATCCGCGTGTGAGATAGAGATTCTCGAGCCGTTCGAAGTGGAAGTCGGCATCGTACAAGTCCCGCATCAGGCCGACGTACCCGTCGCGCAACTCTTCTCGGGTCATGCCCAGCGAAATCACGTTCGTGCCGAACCGCTGGTCGTCGAGATCGAGACGGCCCTCGCCTGCCAACCGCGTGTGCAAGGGCGTCTTCGGGATGGCCGAGAGCATTCCGACCATCGCGTGCATGATGTCGGTCTGCCGGACGAACTCGTACTGGGCTTTGAAGATCTGGTCATCGTCGTGGTCGAAGCCGACGATCATGCCGCACCAGACGTCCAGTCCCGAGTCCTGCACCTTGCGAACACGGTCGACGATCGTCCCGCCCTTGCGGACGTTCTGGTACTTCTTCGTCTCACGCAGGGATTCTTCGTTCGGGCTTTCGATGCCGATGAACACGACCGTGATGTTGGCGGCGACCATCAGCTCCATCAACTCGTCGTCTTCGGCGAGGTTGAGCGACACCTCGGTGAAGAACTGGAAGGGGTACCCGTGCGCGGCCAGCCACGCGGTGACGTCGCGCAGCAGCGGTTTCACGCGACTTTGTTGCCGATCAGGTTGTCGTCGACGATGAAGGCGATCAGCAGGTTCTGCCTGCGCAACGCTTCCAGTTCGGCGATGACCTGTGCGCTCGTCTTGAGCCTCGGCTTACGTCCGAACGTGACGATGATGTCGCAGAACTCGCACTGGAACGGGCAGCCGCGGCTGAACTGGATGCTCCCGAACAGGTAGTTCCAGGTCGTACCGCGGTACCGGGACCTGTGTCATGTCGGTTCGCTCGAGTTGCTCGTAGCGGCGCTGATGCCGCCCCCGTGCCCATTCGTCGACAAACTGCGGCCAGGTGGTCTCCGCCTCCCCGACGAAGATCACATCGGCGAGGCCGTCGACGTAGTCCTCCTGCACACTGACCCACGGACCCCCGACGTCCGTGAAGACGCCACGGGTTTGAGGCGGCGGAGAATCTCGCGCATCCGGTGGCGCTGGACGCTCATGCCGGTGAGCCCCAGATGTCGGCCTGCGCCAACCGGTCGTAGTCGATCCGCTCGACGTTCTCGTCGATGATCGTCACGCGATGCTCGTCAGGTGTCAGCGCGGCAAGCAGCGGTCGGCAGGTTGCACTTCTTACCGAGCAGCGGAAGTGCGTGTTCGAGGCCCCAGTAAGACACCTCGAACCGAGGATTGATGAGGACGATATCGGCCATGACAATCAGCTTCGGACCGGACTCGTGGACCGCGACGCGGCACCACAGGCACCGCGTCAGGTGCCCGCAACTTTAACACCGGCCACCTGGGAAAACGAGGTGTCAAGGCGATCCCCCGCTTAGGCGGAGGTCAGCTAAGAGGCGGGCCCGGGGCTGCCGGGCCGGGAGCCGCCAGCCCCGCCGGCAGATGCGCCGAGGGAGATCCGGCAAGGCGCGCGGGCGGCGCGCTCGGGCCGGCTGGGGCGGAAAGCGGCAGTGGCGCCGGGGCGGCCGGTGGCGTCGCGGCGGGCGTCGGTACATCGGCGGCCCACACCGCCAGGAGTGCATTCGCGGCGAATACCGCCGCCCTGTCGACCATTCCGTTGTCGGTGTACAGGTTGTGTGCGGCGAAACTCGACCCTTCCGGATCGCAGACCAGGTCGTCGTGAACGCAGAGGTCGATGGTCTTGGTGCGATATTGAGGGCCGACGACGATGGCCGGATTGTTGATTGCACGCATGAAACGCTGCGACGGCGTTCCGAAGAGGGCGACGGCTGCGATGTGGTTTGCTGTCTCGGGTGGCATGGGTGTGGGCACGCCCAATGCCGAAACGCCGTCGGGCACGACGTTGGCGGTGATGAAGCCCATCACGGCGGCGCCCTGGGAGAATCCGCCGAGCACCATCTTTGTCTGGGGGCAGTTCGCTGCGGTCGTGAGGATATGTGTGCGGGCGTCCCAGATTCCGTCGAGCGCGGTCGGGAAATCGGTGGTGGCCGGGTAGTCGACTCCGTACACCCCGACCGATTTCGGGCCGACCCGGGAGCGCAGCGAGTCGATGAACGCCTCTCCGACCGGGCCCGGTCCGGGTGCGTCATTCGTGCCGCGCGCGAAGATCACCTCGGCGTCTGGGCAGGGTGCTGCCTGCGGGGACGGTATCGACGTGATCGTCATCGACCAGGTCGCCAGCGCGGCAGCACCGACCAATCCTGCATTGCGGCCAAGCCTCACGAGTACATGGTGACACGTAGACAGCGCAAACGCTCGTCGAGCTGTCGTCGAGAGAGTCGGTCAAAGCCCGCCGAGGTCATCGGGCACATCGACGGCGTAGGACCCCAGCGTCGTCAGTGGCACCACGTCCAGGGTGCGCTCGTGGGTGCATGCCAGTACCACCGGCGCGGCGTGCCCGTCCTCGTGGGCGCGTAGCCAGTTGACGGCGGTCACGCACCAACGGTCACCCGGGACCAGGCCCGGGAAGCGGTACATCGGCATCGGGGTGGACAGGTCGTTGCCGATGGACCGTTGATGCTCGAGGAACTCGGCGGTCACCACGGCGCAGATGGTGTGCAGGCCGAGGTCCTCGTCTCCGGTCGAGCAGCAGCCGTCGCGGTAGAACCCGGTCAGTGGGTCGGTTCCGCACGGCTCCAGCGGGCCGCCCAGCACGTTGCGTTCGGGCATCGGCCCAGTATCCATGCTCGGCGCCCAGAGTTGCGTTGTCGTACGCGTCACCCGAACAGCGCCGTAAACCAGGCAACCCTCGGCGCAACAGGGACGAGGCTGGTTATCCTCGGTCTCACGCGGCAACGGAGCCGCCGAGGAGGACAACCCCAGTGGTCACTGAACTTCCGCCCAGTCGCCCGGTGCTGGTGCGGGGCGCCGACGGCACCCGCCTGCACACCGAGGTCTTCGGGCCCGCCGATGGCTACCCGATCGTGCTGGCCCACGGCATCACCTGCGCGCTGCAGGTGTGGCGTGAGCAGATCGCCGACCTCTCCCGGGACCATCGGGTGATCGCCTATGACCACCGGGGGCACGGCCGCAGCGGGGTACCGCCGCGCGGCTACTACAGCCTGGACCACCTGGCCGGGGACTTGGACGCCGTCCTGGAGGCCACCTTGGCACCGGGCCAGCGTGCGGTCATCGCGGGCCATTCGATGGGCGGCATCGCCATCGAGGCATGGTCGGAGCGCTATCGGCACAGGGTGAGTCGACGCGCCGACGCCGTGGCGCTGATCAACACCACCACCGGCGACATCGTCCGGCAGGTGCGGTTCCTGAACATGCCGCGCAGCCTGGCCGGTGGTCGTGCCGCGGTCGGGACCCTGGTCGTGCGACGGTTCGGTGGTATCCCGACGTTTCGCGCCGCCGAAGGCGCCAGTCGCCGCTTCGTCAAGGCTCTGGCTGTCGGCCATGACGCCGACCCGGAGATCGCCTCGTTCGTCTATGACCTTTTCGTGAAGACGTCGCGGGCCGGCCGGGGTGGCTGTGCCGCCATGCTGATGGACTCGTTGGAGCGCGCTCACCTCGACCTCACCGGGCTGACCGTGCCGACGCTGGTGATCGGCAGCACCCGCGACCGCCTGCTGCCGATTTCGTCGTCGCGCCGAATTGCTGCTGCCGCACCGAATCTCGTTGATCTCGTCGAACTGCCGGGTGGGCACTGCGCCATCCTGGAAAGGCCCGCGGAGGTCAACGGACAGCTGCGGCGGTTGGCCGCGTCGGCCGGTGCGGACACCCGCCTGAGCGGCTGACAGTCCGGCCGGTGTGTTCCTGCGCAAGTGCCGCGCGCCCACCCGGCGCGACTACTCGTAGGATCACCGCGTG
>CAYLWH010000087.1:0-18123 GCA_964387245.1 uncultured Mycobacterium sp. | reverse complement strand
AGTTGCTGCACGACAGGTCGCCGATGGGGGTGCGCTCAGGCAAGGTGATCCGACTCGAGGAGATCCTGGAAGAGATCCTGGCCGAAGGAGATCGCGTCCTGTGCTTCACCCAGTTCACCGAATTCGCCGAGATGTTGGTGCCCCATCTCGCCGCGCGGTTCGGTCAGGATGTGGCCTATCTGCACGGCGGTACCCCGAAGAAGCGCCGCGACGAAATGGTGGCGCGGTTCCAGGCCGGGCAGGGTCCGTCCATCTTCTTGCTGTCGCTGAAGGCCGGCGGCACCGGGCTTACCTTGACGGCGGCCAATCATGTTGTACACCTGGATCGTTGGTGGAACCCGGCGGTGGAGAACCAGGCCACAGACCGGGCGTTCCGCATCGGCCAAAAGAAGACGGTGCAGGTGAGCAAGTTCATCTGCACCGGCACGCTGGAAGAGAAGATCGATGACATGATCGAGCAGAAGAAGGCCCTGGCTGATCTGGTGGTCGGTGACGGGGAAGGTTGGCTGACCGAGCTGTCCACCGGCGATCTGCGCACCTTGTTCACCCTGGCGGAGGGGGCGGTCGGTGAATAACTGGTATCCGCCGACGAGGCCCCGTGCGGCCGACGGTCTGAAGGCCCGCAGCGCCCGGGGCCCGATCGCCCAGACTTGGTGGTCACAGCGATTCGTCGAGGTGCTCGAAGACATCGGTATCGGCAGCCGCCTTCAGCGCGGCCGCAATTACGCCCGCCGCGGCCAGGTGATATCGGTCGACGTGGGACCGGGACTGGTGACCGCGCAAGTGCAGGGCAGCAGGGCGCGGCCCTACCGGGTGCGCATCGCAATTGCGGCATTCGACAAGAGCCAGTGGGCCGAGATCGAAAGCGCGCTGGCCGAAAATGCTTTGTTCGCAGCGGGATTGCTCGTCGGCGAGATGCCTTCGGATATCGAGGACGTGTTCGATGCGCTGGGCTTGCCGCTGTTTCCGGCGAAAGCCAAGGACCTGTCGCTGGACTGTTCCTGCCCGGATGTCGCCGTCCCGTGCAAGCATTTGGCTGCGGTGTTCTATCTGCTGGCCGAAGCGTTCGACGAGGACCCATTCCGGATTCTGGCCTGGCGGGGTCGTGAACGCGAAGACCTGCTGGAGAATCTCGCCGCCGCCCGCTCGGCCGGTCGCCCGAGCGTTGATCGTGCCGAGCCGTCAGGCCCGGACCTGGCCGACTGTCTTGATTCCTTCTTCGCGCGGCAGGCCGACATTCCAGTGTCGAACCCGCCGGTTGCCACGTCGACGGCGCTGTTGGATCAGATGCCCGAGATCACGGTCAATGTACGTGGACGTGGACTGGCCGAGCTGCTGCGGCCCGCGTATGTCGGCTTCGGACAAGAGCCGTGGGTGGAATAACCGTGAACCGGCCGATTCGTTGCGTTGGGGCGGGCCGGGGTTCGAGGTCCCGCGTCCGGATGCGAAACGCACTCAACCGTCCGCGGTCGGTGCGCTACCACCTGCCAACAGCTCATCGAGAAACCTGGTGACAGCGGGGCTTGCGATAATGTGCTTGTTGCCGGTCTGGTCCTGTAGGGTCCACCGTTTCTTCGCCTGCTCGACAGCGACGGCGTGTTGCGAGTCAGTACCGATGAGCATGCGCCGAGTCGACAGGAGCCGGCCATGTTCACGAGCCTCGCTGCGCGTCGGTAAACGCATCGTGGAGCAGGCCGGGCATAGCCATAGATCCGTATGCGGCTCACGGACGCAGCGCTTGCAGATGGGAACATCGCAGCAATCACAAGCGGCCATGCCGTCCACACAAGCTGCGCAGGTTCGCCCGCTGCAGTAGCTGCATACTGCGCCTTCTGGCCCAAAATGTCCCTCGCGGTCAATAACGCCAACGTCGAGCGGAAAGTTTGTGCCATGGGCCATTCGGCGTGCGTCCGTCTGCGTCGGCAGCAGATCGACAGTGTGCTGCCAGGCGTGACCGTCGTCCACCGTTACCAATCCTTCGATGCGAGCGCCGATGTCAAGCCGCGCTCTGGGTGCCGCCGGTCTCATGCGGTGCTCGAGCAGAACTCGGAGTCCTTGCGGGAGTACCTGGAACTCTGGCGTCAGCACGTCAGCGGTTGGCATCCAGGCCTTCAGAGCTTCCGAGGTAACGTCTTCCTGCCGCCTCGGGCCCGTCTGTATAGTGCCGAGTGGGCTCACGTTGACCGAGTAGTCAGCAGCATTCGAAACCGATGACAGGGTGACCTTGTTCGGTTCGGTGAAGGCACCGACGTCATCGGCATCCCCGAGGCCTAGGATCCGGGCCAGAGTAGTTGCCATGGCTGCCTTTTCAGATGCTGTGATCGTGTACCACGCGGATCGATCAGCCATCCGAACACCGAGGGCAAGGAGCGAGGCCATGCCGACGATTATGGCTTCAACTCCTTCGCAATGCGCATACAACCGAACCGACGGCACTGGGTCCCATTCATCCATCAGCCATCGAGGCGCAGCGTTGGATTCGAGCCAAGGTGCCACCGACACACTTACCTGCGATCCGTCGACCGTTCGATGGCAGATTCCGTCGGCAGTGATCGCAAGATCGCGGCCCACGCGGTGCCATCGCAGCAAAAGACTGGCCGCGGTTGGCCCATCATCAACCGACAGGAGCGCGCGAATGATCGCGGAGGGTGGTGCCGACCTAGCTGTCGGCAATAGATCAGCCTCGGGGAAGGCGTCGATCGGCAGCGACAGCAGGTCACCAGCGTCGTCAGCGAGCGGGATTGCATTGCGGTCTGATGCATCGAGCCCAGCTACAGACCAAGCTGGGTAGAATCGGCGCTCGGAATGCACAACAAGATGTGGTGACTCAATGGGCACCTCGGGAGCCAGGGGTTGGACCACAGGCACAACTTGCGCTTGGAGCGAATTGCTAGCTGACAGACGGAGCCGGTAGGAATCATCAATCTTTTGTCTACCGCATGCAATCCATGTAGCAACTGACCCGTCGCGCACTACGGCCCGTTCGAGGGCTCGTCCGCGATTGATGAGGACTGTCACGGCGTCGTCGTCGGAGCCTGTCAATACGGCGGCGCCCGCGATGGCAAGTGCCGTGGGCAGCGTACTCAGCTGTACCGCGGACGCGGGCGCAAGTCGACTACATGCGGGGCACAGCTCGCCAATTCGGCACGACGAGCACATCTCGCGCTCGCATATCGGACAACCCAACACTTCCGGGTTGCGGCCGCAACCGGAGCACGCGTGGTCGTTGCACAGAACGCATTGAGTGCTCGTTACCGCGTGATCCATCGACAGGCACCGCCGACAAACCGACCTCGAGCAATCCGGGCACGGGACGGACGCCCGGTGATCGACGTCATCGCACGCTCGACAGGCCCAGGTTTGGCACGAGGCGCATCGCGCGGACGTGACGGGTCCGTAGAAGTGGCCGTCCCGGCACACACCAAAGTCTGATGCGGGAACCCCGAGATCGTCGAGTTTGGGCGACCGGGGCTGCCCGTCGAACGTCCGATAGGTGTGGGTGGCGGTGCCGTGGCCGTGCCACGTTTCGCTTACTTCAAATCCGTTCAATACCGTTGCAGTGAAGGGCCGTTCGGTGCGGGTGAGCAGAGCCCGGCTAAGTTCGGCCGGAACGGCGAAGGCCTGCGGTGTGGCGTCGCGTCGCGAACCCAGTGCGGACAGCGAGGCTGCATCTGCGGGGACTGTGTCGAAGTCCTGCTGGAATTCTGCGATTTCGGTGACCGGCCGCACGGTGCGCTCTGTCAGTTCACATTCCGTTGGCGTAGAGAATTGACCTACGATTGAATGTGCTTCGTCGGCTCGTTGTCCTACTCGGCCGCCAGGCGTCCCGAGTGACTGTAAAACCTCATACCATCCGAGCTGGTCTGCCACTGAGGAGTTCTCGGGATGAGCGATCCAGGCCACGCCATCGTGCCAGTCTCCGTCGGCGTGGGCGCGGACAAGAACCGCATCGTTCCTGCGATGCAGGGAAACTCGAAGATCTCCGAGTTCTGCGGTGGCGATCAAATCGTCGGCGCCAGATCTTTCGTTCGACTGGAAATGGGCCGACGTCACGTCAAGGGTTGCCAGTGTGCCGGCATCCGCCACTACCGATACTTCTTGGACGAGGGTATCTGGTTCGAGATAGATGTCGGCGAACTTCGATCGACGGGTGACCATCACTGCTGGCGGCACCGGTGGCCGGACCTCGTCTCGAAGCCTCTGCAGAAGCGTGCCAAGCATCAGACTCTGCTCGGAGACCACGTCTACTTCTGAGTGGTTCGGCACATCGCCGACAGCCGACGCTGCGATCGCGGAGGTGGGGCTGTCGGAGTCAGACAGTTCGACGTCTACAGTTGCGGTGCTGCTCAGCCGAACGCGAGTTGTCTGTTCGGCGGCCGGATGTGCGGTGAGATCGCGAAGGACCAGACCGCAGTCGGCGGGGAAGCCGTTGTGCGTTGCGTAAGAACGCATTCGGGCTCGATCTCGATCATCGACATCCTCGTCGAGGACCACCATCGACGGTGCCTGCTGCCCTTGGTGAGTGAGTGTCGCGACGCGCTCGCCCACAAGCAGCGTGGCTCCCGTGCTAAGCCGCCAGCCAACAGAGAATTGATCATCCAGTTCTGGTGCCCGCTCAGGGGATGCGCACGCCAGGCACAGTCCGCCGGTCTCGCGTCGGCAAGACCCACAGGTCGAGACACCGCAAATGGGGCAACCGGCGAACACCGCGTCATCGCCGCACGCGTTACACAGGACGCTTCGACAGGAGGCGCAGGACTTGGTTTCGGAGTCGTCGACCCAGTGGGCATCCGAGCACAGCGCCAGCACCCGGATCGGCTCTCCACTGGCGTCGCTTCCAACAGTCGGTGCCTCAACAAGGCCCCATTCGTACGTCAACGTCTTCTCGACTCCGCCAGGGCCGGCCCAGGTCTCTTCGATCAGCCAGTCGCCTTCATCGAGTGTCACAGCGAGCAGCTTTGCCCGCGCGCGCACGTCAGGTCGGCGGGATAGTCGGCGCTCTTCGGAACTGAGAGCTCGCCGAAGTCGGGTCTTGTCGTCGTATGACGCTTCAGCGATTTGGGCCAAGTAGCCACTCTTGATCCGATCGAGCTCACGTGCTTGCTCGGTCTCGACCTCCTTGGCCCTGCCCCGCCGAAGTGACTCCAATTGACTGGCGGCTGCTCGCTCGAACTTCGCAATGACTTTAGCCGGCACGTCGAACGCGGCGGGCAGGGTTTCACCGTCATTGAGGGGCCGACGTGTAAGACGTTGTTCCTTGTGTCCGTTGACTTCTGCCGTGATCAGGTGCTCGGTTGTCTCGGCTTCGCCTATGGCAGCGCGAAATGTTGCGTGACCGCTCCAGGAACCTGACGGAATCAGTCTCCGGCGGACAAGCGTGGTCGTTGCCGCATGGCTGAATGGGCTCGGACCGACTTCTTCGGGGATCACGGGCACCGTGGCGTGCATGTCCCCGCGCATCCGTAGCAACGCGAGAAGCTCGTCGAAGACGGGAGAACCGACTGCGCAGAGTTCGGCGTCTGGATGATGCTCCAGGCCAAGTCGGTCAAAAGCCAGATGCAGAACCGTCCGGCTCCCGAGTTCCTGCTCGTACTCCTCGTCGAACTGTGCGGTGAGGAAGGCGCCGTCGCCCTCGCCGGTATCGTGCAGTAGTTGTGCGCCAAGCGCATTGAGGACGCACCGCACCCATGTCTGGACTCGTCGCTGGCGCATCCGCGTGCGTTCGCTGACTTCTGGCATCAGGTCGGTGCTGCCGGCCTTGGTGAGTCCCTTGCGGTGCTCAAAAGCCGAGGCCATCCAGTTGCTCAGGCCGCTGTCGGCGGCGATGAGTGTTGATGCGCGTTCACGGGCGTGCACGAGCTCGGTGCCGAGCTGTGTCAGCAAGCCTTCCATTTTGGAGTCGTTGTTCGCGAAAAGTGCTTCCATGATGCGTGATTCGAAGGTGGCGGATTTCGAGTCGTCCAGTTCGCCGAGGATCGTCGTCACCTGTCCGAACAACAGCTCGAACATGCGGAGCTTCTCGGCCAACAGGCGGTAAACGCTCTCGTCGATCGTCCCGCGTGCATATAGGTTCGCAACAAAGACCTCGTCGCGCGGTTGCGTCAGCCGGTCGACGCGGCCGATGCGTTGTTCGATGCGCATGGGGTTCCACGGCAGGTCGTAATTCAGGACGCAGTTGCAGAACTGCAAGTTCTGTCCCTCGGCGCCGGCATCGGTCGAGATCATGATCGGCGATTCACCCGACTTAAATGCTGCGATGGTCGCCGCGCGTTCACGCGCAGACATCGACCCGTGGAATGAGCGTGCGGTGAGCCCTTCGACCGCCATTCGGCGCAGCAGACCAGTCACGGTATCGGTGTGTTGGGTGAAGATCAGTACCCGTCCGTGGTCTCTCAGCCAGTCCCGGGTGATGTCGATAGCAGCGTTCTCCCGGGCCGATCCTCGGATGTCCATCGCAAGGTGCCCGACCTCACTCAGCACGCTGCGTACCCGCTGGGCAGGATGCCGTTCGGCCATCCGGAGCGCAGTGGTTCCCATCGAGAACGGGCTTGCCGTCAAACGGAGCGCGAGGCTGCGTCTGCGCATGGTGTCGCCTGAATCCTGCATGACATTTCGCAGGAGGTCGGTACTCAAGGCGTAAAGCTCGCGTTCCCGGGCTCCCAGGTCGATCGGAACGTCCACGGCACGTCGCACGACGCGGTCGACCCCGGCCTGAGCCCGAGTCGTGCGGATCATGGCGCTACTGATCAGCCGGCGCAGTCCCGCGGGATCGTTCGGTGTGCGCGGGTCGTAGGAGGTCATGAATTGACGCTTGAACGCGTTTACCGACGAGAAAGTACCCGGTCGCAGGAGCTCGACGAGGCGGTACAACTCGAGCAGATCGTTCTGCACGGGCGTCGCAGTCAAGAAGAACGCGTATCGACAGGCGGTCGTCAACGCGGTGATCAGCTCACGCGTCTTTCGCGCACCTGGACCTGCGGCGCGGTGCGCCTCATCGACAATGACTATGTCCCAGGGCTTTTTGGTGAGTTTATCGGCGACGCTCCTGCCCAAGGTCAAGCTGAGGATGAGCCTGTCCTGTTTGGCGACGTCCGTCCCCCGGTAGGCCACGTCGAAGTTGAGGTCGAACTTGTGGCTCATCTCCTCGCGCCACTGGTCGCGCAGGGGAGCGGGACAAAGAATGAGGACCCGCGTTGCGAGGCCGCGCAGAGTCAGCTCTTTGACGGCCAGTCCGGCCTCGATGGTCTTGCCGAGCCCGACCTCGTCAGCAAGTACTGCTCGTCCGCGCAAACGGGACAGAGCGTGCCGTGCGACAGCCTCCTGATGCGGCATCCGGTCGACGTTGGCGACATCGACGGCGAGTAGCTCTTCAAAGTCATCGAGCGTCGCCAATTCTTCGCCCTGGAGTCGCAGCTCAACTAGTTCGAGCGGATCGAATCCACCCGCCTTGAGTTGTTCACCCATGAGCGTGCGAGCATCGGTGAGAAATCCGACGGTCCGGTGGGCGCCGGCGGACCAACCGTATTCGCTGTCAGTGTGGAACTGCCGGTCGATGGTCGATCGTCGGCGAGCAGCTCTTGGTCCACTCTGCTTTTTGACGTTGTCAATTGGCGGCGAAACCCGTGTGATCTGTGCCGGTGCGCCGGGCGGCAGCAGGAGCAGTCGGTACACCTGGTCGACGAGCCGTAGATGAAGCAGACCGTTCTCTTGGCCGTAGTCCTGCAGTCGTTCCGTGAGTAGATCGCCGCCGAGGTGGCGACTCCGCCCGCTCCATTGCGCGCAGAATGTCTCGCCCTCGAGCTCGAGGGTGAGGGTCGTACTGTGTTCAGGCAGCGTGAGCGCTGCACATTCACGCTCGGTGAGCGCGAGCTCGCCGGATTCGAGCAGCTGGTGGGTGATTCGCTTCTCAATCATCGTGTCTCACCGGGATTCCGAGGGTTTGGGCGCCAACTGCCGTCAGCAGGAGTGTTTGATAGGGAACACTTGAGGTCTCGCGTTCGACGGTTCGGCGTTCGACGAGTCCCTCCCGTATGAGCTCGTTCAGTGCCTCATCCCAACGCTTCTCACCGTTGCGGACGTGTCGCAGAGCGCCGAACTGGGGGCAACTGAGCACGCCAGCTCCAAGCGGCCGTCCCCGGCCGAGCGACTCTCTGCCGAGAACGGCTGTACGCAGGCTCGCTTCGCCGTAGGAGCCGCGTCGGTAGGACGACGCCCACGCCACTGACTGCAGGACTGTGAGCTCGGCATTGACGAGTAGTTCGGGGTCGGCGACCAAGTGGTCGGGTAGTGATGTCCACGGTGCAGTCGCGCTGCTACAGACATCGCAGGATTCGATGTTGCGACTCGAGCAGTCAGCGACCTCGTCACCGAAGTGCTGACCTACGACGATCCGGCGGCAATGTAATCCGTCTTCGGCATAGTGGATCATCGCCTTCAGGCGACGCTTCTGCCACTTCTTCCAACGCTCCGCCTCTGTTGCCAGCAGGTCCTGCGGCGCAGTCCTGGCCAGCAAGCGAACGCGACGCAATCGCCGCGAACTCGAGAAGGTGACGAGGCGGTCAAGCGACCAGTCGATCAGTTGTTGTTCGAGCTTGTCGGGGTCGTAGCCCCGTTCGTCCTCGAGCTGCTGAAAGTCGAGTTGGATGCGCACATTCGGCCGTGCGCGGTGCGCTTTGTAGAAGAGCTCCCGGAAGAGGCGACGTTCGTCCTCTTGCTCCGGCTCCCGAAAGCCGACGTCGACGGTCCCTCGTGCGGAGCAGTCGAGGCCTAGTTCGAGTACCTTGACACGTTCGAGCTGAGCAAGATGGATATTGATCTCGTCGTCGTCGATTCCCAGCGAATCGGCCATCTCATCGATGTCGAAGACGCGGGAGTTGCCCCGTTCGGGGCAGTTCCAGAGTGCGCCGAGCAGTCGCTGGGTCAGCGCGGCGTCGGCCTTGGACTCATGGGCTTCTATGAGTCCGAGGCGTCGGCCGATGTCACGCTGTGTGTACAACAACAGGCATTCGCCGGTCACATCGGGGGCTCGTGCGGCCCTGCCGGATTCTTGTGCGTAGCCATCGAGTGAGTCGGGCAGGTCGTAGTGGACCACCCACCCGATGTTCGGCTTGTTGATGCCCATGCCGAACGCCTTGGTTGCGACGATGATTCGGGTTGTGTCTGAATCGAAGTCCTCCTGGACGGCATCCCTTTGCTCTGGAACCATTCCGGCGTGGTACGGCCTTGCTGCGTGACCGGCTCGGCGCAGCAGCGCTGCGATTTCCTCAGCGAGAGCACGTTTCGACACGTAGACGATTCCCGGGCTGTCGCCAGACCAGGTGACGAATCGCATGAGCTCGCGGGCGCGTTCGCGTTCATTGACGCACTTGATCACGCGGAATCGTAGGTTGGGCCGGTCGCTTGGTTCACGGATCTTGACCGGTTCGTACATGTCCATGGCTCGCGTGATGTCGATTTCGACTTCCGGGGTGGCTGTCGCGGTCAGGCCCGCCCGCGGCGGTCGGGTGTCGAAGGTGGCCACCGATGCAGGAACCTGGCGGAACTCGGGTCGAAAGTCGTGGCCCCACACGGAGACGCAGTGCGCCTCGTCGACTACGACACCGTTGAGCTGCTGGCGCCCCAGGGCTCCTCGCAATACGGGATCGCGCGCCAGCCGCTCTGGTGAGACGTAAAGAATTCTCACCTGACCGTTGGCCGTGTCGCGAAGGATCTCGGTCTGAACCACTCGAGAAGTGGTGCCGGTGATGCCCTGAACGGGCCGGATGCCGCGACGCCCCCGGAGATCGTTGACCTGATCCTTGATCAGCGCGATCAGGGGAGACACGACGACGGTTGCTCGCGCTTTGGGCGCCAGCAGTGCAGGCAGCTGAAAGCACAGGGACTTTCCGAAGCCTGTCGGGAGGACTGCGAGTACGTCCCGCCCCTCGACGATCGCCCGCATTACCTCCAGCTGCTTCGGATGGAGTTCTGTTATGCCGAACAGCTTTTCGGCGGCCTCCATGAGTTTCGCCGTCGGCTCTTCGCCCTCGACGAGCCGTAGGTTCTCGAGAAGCTGCGTCACATCGTCGCGTCCGAATGAGATGGCCGTAGAGAGATCAGGCGCCGAACCCGTGACGAATTCGATTGCCTGCGTCCAGGCATCGTCACGATCGATGGACTCGTGGATAGACGGATCGGGTAGCGAGCCGAGAAGGACACGCTGCGCCTGGGTGGGAGCGTGCAACCGCCTGTCGCACACCAACGCCGCACCTCGGTCGGTTTCGGAACGGATCAGCCGTCCGAAGCCCTGGGTGAATTGCATGGCGGTCATCGGCAGCACGTAGTCGAGGAAGGGGTCGCCGCCGCGCTCCGCGATTGCCCGCTGCCGTGCCGACACCAAAGGATCGTCGGGATGGGGATAGGGCGGCTTCTCGAGGAACACGTAGGAGAGCGTCTCGCCGGGCGCGTCGAAACCCTCCCAATACGACTTCAGCCCGTAGAGGACAGTGCCCGGTTCGGAGCGAAACCGGTGCGAAATCTGCGAACGCCCCAGTTCACCCTGGACGATTAGTTCGACTCCGCGCTCGGCGAGTTCAACAGCCTTGGTCCGGACGCCTTCGGCTATCGCCTCCATCCGGGTTCTGGCTGCGAACAGCGAGAGTGTCTTGCCACCGGAGAGCGATAGGAAGCCGGCCTGATCGGCGGCCATCTCTTCGCAGAATTCGCGCTCGTTCACCGGGATTGGGATCGGCAAGTGATTGGTGAGAATCACCTTTGACTGCTTCTCGTAGTCGAAGGGCGATGCGAGTCTCAGTGCAGTGAAGGCTCCTTCGACCGCCTCGGGACCGATGCTGACGCCGAGCCTCGAGGCGATGTAGGCGAAGCGGTGTTCAACGGTCAGTGTGGCCGAGCACAGGACCGTTGAGTGTGTGCGGTCGACCACCGACTGCTGGAACTCGGGGAAGATGTGAATCGGAAGTCGCTCGTACGACCAAGCGGCGGGATCGTCTTCATCGGCGGCGACCCGGTAAACCCACCGGTGGCTGTCCGTAAGCGTACCCAGGGCGCCAAGGAGCTCGATTGCATTGTTGAGGCGTTCGGAATGGCCCCGGAGCCGCTGCCTTGCGGACCTGATGCCCGGGACGTCGTGCAGCGAAAGGCGCAGGGCGGTAACCGCTTTTGCGAGCTGAATCAGCCCATACCGTACGGACGCCGCTGCCTGCCGCAGCGCCCGGAACTCGGGCCGGTTGTCGACCACTCCTGTGCGCAGGACGGTGCTCTTCGATTTGCCCCCGTACTCGTGCAGATAGGTCGAGATCGCTTGCGCGAATTCGTTTCCGGCTGAACGTGCTTGGGTGGTGCCTTCCTTGATAGACTGGATGGCTTCGGTCACCGACGTACCGGCACTCGCCCGTGATCGGATGCCCCTCATCAACCTCGACCGTGGTGAGAGCGTGTTGACGAGGATCTCCAGCTCGAGAGCATCGACCCGTTCGGTCCACGCGGCCGTCAGCGAGTCTTCGAGTGCGTGTGCCTCATCGAAGATGAGGTCGGCACGGGATTCGGCCAGGACGTCGCCGGGGGCATGTCCACCTTCTTGCTCGACCTTCACCCAGCTCGCGATCAGCGCGTGATTCACCGATACGACGCCAGGTGTCTTGTCGAGGCCTCGTATCTGCTGCATGAGCGGGCAGACGTGCGCCCAGCTGCAGTTGGTTCGGTCGCACCCGCCCGAGTTGGTGTGCAGGCGTGCCCGTGTTCGGGCGTAGCGGACATCACCCCGGCGAATGACATCGTCGGTCACGTCATCCCATGTACCCGTGGGGGATTCGGTGATCGTGCGGGCTGCGACTGCGAGCGCCAGCCCCGACAGTTCGCGGTCGGAGAGGGCATCTTCGAGTTCTCGGGCGCAGACGTAGTTACTGACGCCTTGCAGTTGGCGGAATGGGGCGCCCAGAAGGCCTTCTTCCTGGAGACGCTTTGCCTCGTCACGCAATTGACCTTGGAGTGCCTTCGTTGCGGTCGCGATGACGACGGGCTGGCGGGGTCGCGAGGCACGGCCTATCGCCGGCAACAGATAGGCGAGTGATTTGCCCGTCCCAGTTGGGGCTTCGACCGCCAGTCGTCCGCCTCGGTCGAGTACCGCCGCCACCGCCCGGGCCATCTCATCTTGCGCTGCACGGCGGCGAAGCCCACGCCGTTCCCGCAGGACGGGGAACGCATCTCGGGTGGCCGACCATGCATCCGACGCTGTTCGCCCCGATGGCTCGAGTAGGGAGTCCGGAATCCGGGTCAGGGTCGATATGTCCGGTGGCGTTGACAACGCGGGCAGAAGCGACACCAGACGGTTGTCGTGCGTCTCCAAAATCCCGATCGCCAGTTGCCAGCTGGGATCCTCCATGTCGACCTCGCCGAGCAGCGCGCGGACGACCGCCGCGGTAGCCGTGGCATCCGCCAGCGCACGGTGAGGTTCGGTGTTCGTGATGGCGTACCGCTGCGTGAGGTCCGCGAGCTGGCGATTGGGCATCGCGACGTCGACGAGGAGTGAGAGGTGGATGCTGTCAGCCGTGCGCGGAATGCGAGGGGGCTCGATACCTACCCGCTTCGCAGCTTTCTCGAGGAACGGCATGTCGAACGCGAGCAAGTTGTGCCCGACGACAAGTTCGATCTCCTGGAGCTGAGCGTCGAGAATCCGGAGCGCCTCGTCGATCGTCATTTCTGTGGTCGGTTCGGTTCGTGACCGTGGTATGCCTGGTGGCAACTGGACGGTGAGCTCGGCGAGCGGGGTGCCGTCGAGTCGAACCAGCGCGATTTCGGAGATGTAGTGTTCGGCGGGTTCGAGGCCCGTGGTCTCCAGGTCCAGCACCGCAACGCGGTCATGAGGAACACGGCCCAGCGTTGCCGGTGAGTACCACGTGGTGTCGTCGTCGGGCCCATCGTAAATATCCACGGTTGAGTCGCCGCCCCTGGCGGAGGCAATGGACAGCAGACCGTCTGGAGTCGCCTGGAATCGGTCTGGGAACCGGTCCGGGAGTTGCTGGAGGCGGTCAAACGATGGGTTGTAGCCCTCCGGTTTGAGGCGGCCTTTGAGGTCGACAACCGTCAGCGGCCCGTTCTCGGCGAGAATGCGATGGGCCGCCTCCACGGCCGGGGGCAACGGTCGATGGGGCGATGTCATCGGCGTACCCGCCCGGCGCAACACAGCAAAGTCGCGTGCTGCGCCTGCCGGTGAACTCTCGGCACCCCCGCCACCCCCATCTGTGGCTTCCCACCTGCATGCGCTCGCGTCAATAGAGATTCGTTTGCCCAACCATACTGTGGTGCGGTGACACGACTTCCGCTGGGTGGCTAACTCCGCCCTGTTAGCTGAGTTGCCTCGGCGGATACCGACCTTGCTGCACTGTGCTGCGATCGGCGATGGGTTGCCGAGTCCGAAGCGCCGCACGAAGCTCGCCGGATCGGACTCAACGGCGCCCTTGGGCTGAGGTCGCCCACAACCGCGAGGACGGTTGTTGAGCGTCTCTCGGGACGACGATGAACCTGGACTTTCCATCACCGTGCTTGCCGATGAGATTTGTGATTGGTGCGTCACACGCTCACCGTGCTCGCAGCCACGGCGTTTCACCACAAGCAGCGATTCGGGTTCAGCGACCCGCCCTGGACCCTGATCGGGATGTATACCTCGGGCCGACTCCTCTGCCCGCCACGCAGCCCCTGACATCACAGACCCGCCGGGCGTCCGCACGCCCGCGGCGGACCTTCACCATGCAGACCACACCGTCAACCGACCGAGCACGCCGTCACCAATCCGATCACCAACCCGAATCGTCGAGCGCGCGGGGCTGGATATTCGCATCGTCAGTCGCGGCGCGGTGAGCCCCGCAATCCAGACGATTATCGAGCACTGGGGCTGACCGCAACGACCAGACCGCATCATTGACCGGCCTGCCGGATTACCTAAAGGGAGAATGCTTATGCCGCATCGTGATTCGCGTGGCTTCG
Organism: uncultured Mycobacterium sp.; assembly: GCA_964387245.1. GTDB lineage: Bacteria > Actinomycetota > Actinomycetes > Mycobacteriales > Mycobacteriaceae > Mycobacterium. The sequence goes on along the minus strand of CAYLWH010000087.1, from coordinate 4,143 downwards.
ACATCATCGGTGACATCCACGGATGTGCGACCGACCTGGTGGACTTGCTGTCCGCCTTGGGCTATCAGCAGTCGGGAGACGGAACCTACCGGCATCGGCGCCGGGAGGCGATCTTCGTCGGTGACCTGATCGACCGCGGACCCGAGCAGCGCCGCGTCCTGCAGATCGTCAAGGCGATGGTCGATGACGGCAGCGCCCGAATGGTGCTGGGCAACCATGAGTTCAACGCACTCGCCTATGCAGCAGAATGGCCCGTCGGGTCGAGCAAGTATCTGCGTCCGCACGACGATCCCGAGAACCCGTGGTCTGCCAAGAACGAAGCGCAGCATGAGGCGTTCCTGACCCAGCTCACCGTCGATGAGCAGGCCCATTACCTCGAGTGGTTCTGGACCCAGCCCTTGTGGCTAGACCTCGGCGACGTACGTGTCGTGCACGCGTGCTGGCATCAGGATTCGATCGATGTCCTCCGAACAGCGCTGGGCGGCAACCGCTTCACCGATTTCAATCAGTTGGTGGATGCATCGACCGCGGGTGATCCGCTCTACGTCGCGGTCGAGACCCTGCTCAAGGGACCGGAGATCAGTCTGACCGCGCACGGGCAGCAGCCCTATCTCGACAAGGACGGCCACTCACGCCAACGTGCCCGGGTGCGCTGGTGGAACAACGGGGCCAGGACGCTTCGCGACCTGGCGGAGATGGGCGGCGGGTTCAGCATCACCGACGGCGTGCCGTACCCGGAGTTGCCGACCACCGAGGTCTCCGCCGAACATCGCTCCCATGTCTATGAACACGCGATTCCGGTTTTCTACGGCCACTATTGGCGCCGCGGTGAACCGGAGTACCTGCACGATTGGACCGACTACACCGCGTGCGTGGACTTCAGCGCCGTCAAGGGCGGAGCGCTGACCGCGTACCGCTGGTCAGGGGAGTCGCGCATTGACGCTGGCAACTTCATCAGGGGGGGTAGCGGTAAGGCTTTGTCGGGTGCTGGTTGCGGGCCACTGAAGCTACGCGGTGCGCACCGCCTGCCACCCGTTTGACTGCATAATGCAGCTGACGCGGTTATTTTGACTTGCATGGTGGCGGTGACCATCCGGGACATTCCCGGAATCGGTGCGCGACGAGCTCGCCGCCCGCGCGGCGAGTGCCGGCAAGTCTCTGCGGGAGTATCTGCGCGGTGTGCTGGTGGCCACCGCTGAGAAGCCCGCGGTCGACGATCTCATCGCACGTGCACGGGCGCGAGTGTCCGCCACCGGCGCACGTGTCGACGCCGCGGCGACGCTTGCCGCGCGCGACGCAGACCGCCGGTGACTGCGCTCTGCTGCGACGCCTCCGCCGTCGTCACGACTTGGCCGTCGAACTGTGGCCGTACGAACCGCTGACAGCGCGCGTATGGGAACTGCGACGCAACCTCACCTGCTACGACGCGGCCTACGGCGCCCTTGCAGAGACCATCGACGTCCCTTGTTGACATGCGATCGGCGTCTGGCGCGTGCCCCCGTTATCACTTGCGCCGTGTATGTGCCGCCCCCTTCGGGGAGCTGTACGTGGGACGCGGCTTGAGGCGCGCGCCGCCCGTCACCGGGCGACGCCCGGTGACGTGCCCGGATGTGTCGGAGCACTACGTTCCGCTTTCGGCGCGGGTCCGTGGCCTTTCTGGCACTGTTCCGGGTGTTGTCGGCCCCGCCCAGCGGGTGTTGCGGCATCATTGAAGTGTGAAACTCAGGCCCGGGCTGACTATCGAGGAGTCTTTCCTCGGCAGCTTCGCTCAGCGTTGGGGGATTCGGCGGCTCGCGTTGTACGGGTCGGTGCTCCGCGACGACTTCGGGCCGTCCAGCGACGTCGACATGCTCGTCGAGTTTCTTCCCGATCGAACGCCCGGTTTGCTGCGGCTCGCCCAGATGGAACTCGAGCTCGAAGCTGCCATTGGCCGGGAGGTCGAGCTGCGCACCTACTCCGATCTCAGCCCGTACTTCCGCGATCACGTGGCCGCGACCGCACGCCCGGTCTATGCGGCCTGACGACCGGATCCGCCTGCGGCACCTCACCGAAGCCGCGTCGAAAGCCATTGCGTACTCCGCCAGCAGGCAGCGGGCAGACCTCGACAGTGACGAACTGTTCAGACTGGCTTTGACCAAACTCGTCGAGATCGTCGGTGAAGCCGCCAAACACGTCAGCCCTGAGCTCCGGGCGGCGGTGCCAGAGGTCCCGTGGGCCGTCGCCGCCCGCATGCGTGATCGCCTGGTCCACCACTACTTCGACATCAACCTCGACATTTTGTGGCAGACAGTGACCGAAGACCTCCCGGGCATCCTCAAGACCCTGCCGCCGATTGAATCGGATTGATGATCAGAACCTCGGGCCTGATCGCCCGGAGCTGACTCCTGGACGAAATCTGCCGGCGGGCGTCGGCGGTCTAAGGCAAACTCCCCATCTGTGCATCACGATGCGTAGATGCTAGAATTCGGTGTGCGTACTACCATTGACCTGCCCAATGACCTGCACAAACAGGCTCAGGCGATAGCGCGCGACACCCAGCGCACCCTCAGTGAAACCGTCGCCGACCTGATGCGGCGGGGCTTGAGTGCCGGCAGTGTCGCCGCAATTTCCACCGACCCCAGAACGGGATTACCGCTCGTGAGTGTGGGTACCGTCGTCACATCAGAGGACGTGCGGGCGTTGGAGGACGACGAGTGACGGCACTGCTGGATGCAAACGTGCTGATTGCGCTGATCGTCGCCGAGCATGTGCATCATGACGCCGCCGCCGAATGGCTTTCCGCATCAGATGCAGCATTCGCGACGTGTCCCATCACCCAGGGCAGTCTTGTGCGATTCCTGCTGCGGACAGGTACCTCCGCGGCAGCAGCCCGGGAGGTCGTCCGTGCAGTCGAGGCTTCGGCGCGGCATGAGTTCTGGCCGGACAGTGTCTCTTTCGCCGACGTGGAGGTCGGCGGTATCGTCGGTCACCGCCAGGTGACCGATGCGTACCTCGCTCAACTCGCACGAAACCGCAACGGGCAGTTGGTAACTCTCGATGAAGGCTTGGCGCAGCTGCACAACGACGTCGCCGTGCTGATTCCCGCAATGTCCTGATGTCGATCCGTCGCCGGGGTCGGACTCACCGCGACGAATCACCAGAAGTACCTGATGACGATCCGACGATCAGCAGCGCGCCGAACACCGCACCGCCCGTGCCATCCGAGCCGGAACGTGACCGACGCCTGGCCATCACTACGGACACGCTTCGACGTCTTTGCGAACCACGCCGAAGTCGACGGTGGTGGTCTCGGTGAGCGTCGCGCCGGGCGGGGGAGTGGAACTGCACACCACCCACGCGCGGTCGTTGATCCGCATCCGACCCTTGCCGGTCAGATCGGTCGAACCGCTGTAACCAGACCTTGTCGTCGGTCAGAGCCTGGATGGCGTCCTGCGCACCCTGCAGATTCATACCGATCAAGTTCGGCATGGTCCACGAATCCGCGGATGCCACCGGCGCCAGCGCGACGGCACCGCCGATCGCCAAGGCCGCCACGCCCACCGTCGACAGCACTCTTACCCCCATGAGAATCCCCCAACGTCACCGCAGATCGACTGCGCGCGGCCCCAGTTGAACCGCCGGGCAGATGATGAGAGCACCCACCGACAAGTCCGCAATGCGCCGACCGGGACCCGACTCCAGGTACCCCTGCTCGTGATCAGCAAATGATTACAGCCCGGAAATGTCATATCCCCCTGGGATAATCACACAGCGAAGCAAAGGAAAACCGAGCGTCTGCATAGCGTCGAAGGCACCGACTGGGAGATAATGACTCATGCAGCGGCCGCCAACCGCTGCAGGCATGGAGCGAACACTCAGATACGCGATGCCGATCAGGATCACGCCAGCGGCGGTTCTGTCGCCAATGCACCGACTTCGGCCTCCACTGCGTCGACCTCGGACTCCATCGCCGCGACGGCCTGCCGCCGTGCGGCTTCAGGTGCAACTGCCAACTTGATCAACTTCCGGTCGATCTCCTGCACCTGATGTTCGACGTCGACCTTCTGCTCGATCGCACTCGCATCACCGAGGGGCATCGCCGCCAACATCCGCGCCAAGCCCGCCAGACGTCGGTGCATCTTCGCCTCGGGTGTGTGCTGACCC